>JBOHZT010000134.1:0-8496 GCA_050738535.1 Steroidobacteraceae bacterium | reverse complement strand
CCCGATGCCGAGGTCCGCGAGGAGCGGGGCCTCCGGGCCCAGGAATCCCATCGCGAGCAGGACGAGATCTGCGGGGCGAGCCTGCTCACTCCCCGGCACCTCGACGGGAATCGGTCGGCCGTCCGGACCGGGCTCCCAGCGCACCTGCACCGTGAGGAGCGACTTGACGCGCCCGTCTGCATCGCCTGCCAGCTTCTTGATGGTCGTGGCATAGACGCGCGGGTCTGCGCCGAACTTCGCAGCCGCCTCCTGCTGGGCGTAATCGAGTCGGTAGATGTTCGGCCACTCCGGCCAAGGATTATCGGCCGCGCGGTCCATCGGAGGCCGCGTCAGAATCTCGAACTGCGTCAAGCTCCGGCACTCCTGGCGCATCGCGGTGCCGACGCAGTCGGTCCCGGTGTCGCCGCCGCCGATCACCACCACGTCGCGCCCGCGAGCGTGGATCGGCGCGCCATCGGGTCCGCCGTTGAGCAGCGACTTGGTGCTGCCAGTGAGGAACTCCATCGCGAAGTGGACGCCCTTCAGGCCGCGGCCCTCCGCCGCGAGATCGCGCGGCACGGTCGAGCCCGTGCAGATCACCACCGCGTCGAAATCGTCGAGAAGCAGCATCGCCTCGACGTTCTCCCCGACGTTGGCGTTGCAGACGAATTTGATCCCCTCGCGCTCCATGAACTCGATGCGCCTCAGGACCACCTTGCGCTTGTCGAGCTTCATGTTCGGGATGCCATACATGAGCAGCCCGCCCGGACGATCCTCCCGTTCGAGCACGGTCACGAGGTGCCCGGCCCGGTTGAGCTGCTCGGCCGCGGCGAGCCCCGCGGGACCGGACCCGATCACGGCGACTTTCTTGCCGGTGCGGACGGCGGGCGGGGTCGGTACCATCCATCCTTCTTCCCAGCCGCGGTCGATGATCGCCTGCTCGAGCAGCTTGATGGTGACCGGAGGCTGCGAGATCCCGAGGACGCACGCGCCCTCGCACGGGGCGGGACACACGCGCCCCGTGAACTCGGGGAAATTGTTGGTCTTGAGCAGCCGCTCGAGCGCCTCGCGCCAGCGCCCCTTGTAGACGAGGTCGTTCCACTCCGGGATCAGGTTGTTGACCGGACAGCCCGAGGCGCCGCCGTTCAGAACCTCGCCCGTATGGCAGAACGGGACGCCGCAATCCATGCAGCGCGCGCCCTGCTGGCGCAGCCTCTTCTCCTCCATGTGATAGTGGAACTCGTTCCAGTCGTGCACGCGCTCCTGCGGAGTGCGATCGACCGGCAGCTCTCGCAAATACTCGATGAATCCCGTCGTCTTACCCATAGTCTGTCAACAACCACACAAGGCTACCAAGGGCACATGGATGTGCCCCGCCGCCGGAGGCGGCGAGAGGCGAGCAAAAGTCGCGCCTTTTGCTCGCCGACGCGAGGGTCGGGCAGGAGGCCCGATCCCGAGCCATGAATTAGTTCCCGCCCACGCGCGCGAGATCGCGGGCGTTTTCCTCGAACGCCGCCATCACCGCCTCATCGCCCGCGAGCCCCTGGGCTTGCGCCCGCTGGACGCACTCGAGGACGCGCTGATAGTCCTTCGGGATGACCTTCACGAAGCGCCGGACCGTGGTCGGCCAGTGCTCGAGCACCTCGGCCGCGCGCGCGCTGCGCGTGTACGCGAGATGGCGCTCGACTATGGCGCGCACTTCGGCGATCTCCCGGGCGTCCTCGAGCCGCACCGCCGCGACCATCTGCGGATTGATGCGGCCCCCGAAGTCGCCCGCCTCGTCGAGCACATAGGCGATGCCGCCCGACATGCCGGCCCCGAAATTGCGGCCGGTCCGTCCGAGGATGACCACGCGGCCGCCCGTCATGTACTCGCACCCGTGGTCCCCGACCGCCTCGATGACGGCCTGGACACCGCTGTTGCGCACGCAAAAGCGCTCGCCCGCCATGCCGCGGATGTAGGCCTCGCCCGCCGTCGCGCCGTAGAACGCGACGTTGCCGATGATGATGTTCTCCTCCGGCACGAACGCGGCGGACGCCGGCGGATAGATGACGAGCTTGCCTCCCGAGAGACCCTTGCCGACGTAATCGTTCGCGTCGCCCTCGAGCAGGAAGGTCATGCCGCTCGGCATGAATGCCCCGAAGCTCTGGCCCGCCGACCCCTCGAAGCGGATCGTGACCGTGTCGTCCGGCAGTCCTCCTGCCCCCCAGCGGCGCGTAATCTCGCTCCCGGTGAGGGTTCCCACCACCCGGTTGACGTTGCGGATCGGCAGCCGCGCCTCGACCTTCTCGCCGCGCTCGATCGCCGGCCGGGCGATCTCGAGCAGAGTCGTCACGTCTAGCGATTTGTCGAGGCCGTGATCCTGGTCCATCTGGCGATAGCGCCCGATCTCCGGCCCGAGGTCCGGCTGATAGAGGATGTTGCTGAAGTCGAACCCGCGTGCCTTCCAGTGGTCGATCGCCTGCTTCGGCGCGAGCCGATCGACGCGCCCCACCATCTCGTTCACCGTCCTGAAGCCGAGCTGCGCCATGATCTGCCGCAGGTCCTCCGCGATGAACCGCATGAAATTGACCACGTGCTCGGGCTTGCCGGTGAAGCGCTCGCGCAGCCGCGGATCTTGCGTCGCCACGCCCACGGGACAGGTGTTGAGATGGCACACGCGCATCATGATGCAGCCGAGCGCGACGAGCGGCGCCGTGGCGAACCCGAACTCCTCGGCTCCGAGCATCGCCGCGATCGCGACGTCGCGGCCGGTCTTGAGCTGACCGTCCGTCTCTACCGAGATGCGGCTGCGCAGATTGTTGAGCACCAGCGTCTGATGCGTCTCGGCGAGCCCGAGCTCCCAGGGCAGCCCCGCATGATGGATCGAGGTCTGCGGCGAGGCGCCGGTGCCGCCGTCGTATCCGCTGATGAGGACCACGTCCGCGTGCGCTTTCGCGACGCCGGCCGCGATCGTGCCGACACCCACTTCCGCGACCAGCTTGACGCTGATGCGCGCCTCGCGATTCGCATTCTTGAGGTCGTGGATGAGCTCCGCGAGGTCCTCGATCGAGTAGATGTCGTGGTGCGGCGGCGGGGAGATGAGCCCGACGCCGGCGGTCGTGTGGCGCGTCTTCGCGATCCACGGATAGACCTTGGTGCCGGGAAGCTGGCCGCCCTCGCCCGGCTTCGCACCCTGCGCCATCTTGATCTGCAGCTCGCGCGCGTTGACGAGGTACTCGCTCGTCACGCCGAAGCGCCCCGAGGCGACCTGCTTGATGGCGGAGTTCTTGGAGTCCCCGTTCGGCAGCTTCACGTAGCGCGCCGGATCCTCGCCGCCCTCGCCCGTGTTGCTGCGTCCGCCGATGCGGTTCATTGCGATGGCGAGCGTCTCGTGCGCCTCCTGGCTGATCGAGCCGTAGGACATCGCGCCTGATTTGAAGCGGCGCATGATCGACTCGACGGACTCGACCTCCGCGAGCGGTATGGGCTCCGAGGGCTTGAACTCGAGCAGCCCACGCAGGGTGCACAGATTCCTCGACTGGTCGTCGATGAGCTGCGCATACGACTTGTAGGTGGCGAAGCTCCCGGTGCGGACCGCCTTCTGCAGCCGATGGATGGAATCCGGATTGAACAGGTGCAGCTCGCCGTCCGTGCGCCACTGGTAGAGGCCGCCCGCCGGCAGCGCATGCCCGTTGACCTCGCGGTCCGGGAACGCCTCCGCATGCCGCATCAGCGCCTCCCGAGCGATCATCTCGACGTCGATGCCGCCGATGCGCGAGGACGTGCCCGAGAAGTATTCGTCGATCACGTCCTGGCGCAGGCCGATCGCCTCGAACACCTGCGCGCCGTGATAGCTCTGCACCGCCGAGATGCCCATCTTCGAGGCCACCTTGACCAGACCCTTCGTCGCCGCCTTCACGTAGTTCTTGCAGGCGCTCTTGTGGTCGACGCCGACGAGCATGTCGTCGCGGATCATGCCGTCGAGCGTCTCGAAGGCGAGGTACGGATTGATCGCACTCGCCCCGTAGCCGACGAGGAGCGAGAAATGGTGCACCTCGCGCGCCTCCCCCGTCTCGAGCACCAGGCTCACGCGGGTACGCAGCCCTTCGCGGATCAGGTAGTGATGCAGCGCCGAGACGGCGAGCAGCGCCGGCACTGCGGCGAACTCGCGGCTCACGCCCCGATCGGAGAGCACGAGGATGTTGACCTCCTCGTCCTCGATCATGCGCCGCGCCGCAAGGCGCAGCTCCTCGACGGACTTGACGAGTCCCAGCACCCCGCGCGTCACGCGGTAGAGCATCGAGAGCACGCCCACCTTCAATCCCGGCGCGTTGAGGCGGCGCACCTGGGCGAATTCCTCGTTCGTGAGGATCGGGCCGTGCAGCTCGAGGCGCCGGCAGTCCGCGGGCTGCGGCTCCAGGAGATTGCCCTCCGAGCCGAGCCAGACCTCCGCCGAGGTGATGAGCTCCTCGCGGATGCAGTCGATCGGCGGATTGGTCACCTGCGCGAACAGCTGCTTGAAGTACTCGTAGAGCAGCCGCGGCCGCCGCGAGAGCACCGCGAGCGCCGAGTCGTTGCCCATCGAGCCGATGGCCTCGACGCCGGTGCGCGCCATCGGCTCCATGAGCAGCCGCAGATCCTCGAACGTATAGCCGAACGCCATCTGCCGCTGCAGGAGCGTGTCATGATCCGGCGCCGGCCCCTCGGGCGCCGGCGGCAGGTCCTTCAAGGTGACGAGATGCTCGTCGAGCCACTGCCGGTAAGGCCGCTCGGAGGCGACCTTGGCCTTGATCTCCTCGTCCTCGACGATGCGCCCTTCCTCGGTGTCGACGAGGAACATACGCCCCGGCTGCAGCCGTCCCTTGCGGACGATGCGCTCGGGAGGCACGTCGAGCACGCCCACTTCCGAGGCCATGATCACGAGGTCGTCGCGCGTCACGTAGTAGCGCGACGGCCGCAGGCCGTTGCGGTCGAGCACGGCGCCGATCTTCTTGCCGTCGGTGAACGCGATCGAGGCCGGGCCGTCCCACGGCTCCATGAGGCTCGAGTGGTACTGGTAGAACGCGCGCCGTGCGTCGTCCATGCTCTCGTGGTTCGACCACGGCTCGGGAATCATCATCATGACCGCGTGCGGAAGCGAGCGCCCCGCGAGCACCAGCAGCTCGAGCGTGTTGTCGAACATCGCCGAGTCGCTGCCGAACGGATTGACGATCGGACGGATCTTGCGAGCGTCCTCGCCGAAGAGCTCCGACTCGAACAGCGCCTCGCGTGCGCGCATCCAGTTGATGTTGCCGCGCAGCGTGTTGATCTCGCCGTTGTGCGCGAGATAGCGGTAGGGATGTGCCCGGTCCCAGCTCGGGAAAGTGTTGGTGCTGAAGCGCGAATGCACCAGCGCGAGCGCGGTCTCCATCGCCGGATTGGTGAGATCGGTGAAGTACTGCGTCAGCTGCTCGGTGAGCAGCATTCCCTTGTAGACGAAGGTCTTGTGCGACAGGCTGCACAGGTACCAGTACTCGGCGCCGTCGACCGTGGAGGCGCGGATCTCGCTGTAGGCGCGCTTCCTGATGACGTAGAGCTTGCGCTCGAACGCCATGTCGTCCGCGAGCGCGCTGTCGCGCCCGATGAACACCTGGCGGATGAACGGCTCGCAGCCGCGCGCCGTGTCGCCGAGCGGCCGGTTGTCCGTCGGGACCGTGCGCCAGCCGAGCACCGTCTGGCCTTCCGACTGCACGATGTGCTCGAAGTGCTCCTCGAGGCGGCGGCGCTTGGTGGGACTGCGCGGGAGGAACACGAGTCCCGTCCCGTACTCGCCAGGCTCCGGCAACGGCAACCGCGCCTTGCGCGTCACCTCTTTCAGGAACGCGTGCGGCATCTGCAGGAGCACGCCGGCTCCGTCGCCGGTGCTCGCTTCCGAGCCGGACGCGCCGCGATGGTCGAGGTTGTGCAGCATCTCGATCGCCTGCTCGAGAATACGGTGCGACTTGCGGCCCTTGATGTCCACGACGAAACCGACGCCGCATGCGTCGTGCTCGTACCAGGGGTCGTACAAGCCCTGCTTGTCGGGAGGACCGGTTCTGGAGCGCCGGCCACCGCCCATCGTCTGTGTGTTGCTCGCCATGTGCATGTACTCGAGGTCGTCTCGCGCGGACCGCCGCCCGCGGCGCGCTCCGAGCCGCCTCGCTGGCCCCAGGGCTCGCGGCGGAAGCTCGAAGCAGTTTGCAGGAGGTCGCGGCACTCCTGGGGCGAGGTACGCTCCTTGGAGCCGCGGCTTGCGCTTGAGGAGGCGCCGCGTCGCCCGGGGCCGGCGGAACCCCATGGGCCAGCGCGGCTCACCACTCGCCTGGTTGACCTTACTTCGGGACGAATATGACGGACGCAAGCGGCGCGGTCAATGACTGGCGTCAATCGTCTCCGCGGGCGGCCCCGCTCCGGGGCGAACCGGCCGATCGCCCGTCCGGCACCCCGGGGGCGAGGTCCTTGAACCCCCCCCGGTCGACCCCAGTTCTTTGGACGGTTGGGCGCCGCGTGGCGCCCTCGAGACAAGCACTTGACACCGAGGAGGTCGCTATCATGACTCTCGTCCGATACGAGCCACAGAGCCTGGTCTCACAGCTGCACGATGAGGTGAACCGGGTGTTCACGGCGCTGTCCGGCGCCGAGGAAACGAGCAGCGCCACCGCGTCCTGGATCCCGCCGGTGGACATCACGGAGCATGCGGATCGGTTCGAGCTCGCCGTGGATCTGCCGGGCGTCGATCCGGACAAGGTGGACGTCACCCTCGAGGACGGGGTGCTCAGCCTCTCCGGAGTACGCGAGACGGGCCTGCCGCGCGGTGACACCCGCGTGCGCATGGAGCGCGGGCACGGCCGGTTCTTCCGCCGCTTCGTCCTGCCCGAGACGGTGGACTCGGAAAAAGTCGAGGCCACCGGCCGCAACGGCGTGCTCGAGATCAGGATCCCGAAACAGGCCAAAGCGCTACCGCGCCGCATCAAGGTCGCCGCCTGAGAGGCACCTGAGCCGCCGGACGTGGCCATCCCCTCCCTCAGCCTGAGGGAGGGGATCTCGCCGGATCGGGTTCCCGGACGGGCACCATGAGAATCAGCCCGGCGAACAGGAAGATGATCCCTACTGCCACGCCCGCCCTCTGGCTAGCGAAGATGGCGGTGACGATCCCGATCGCGAGCGGCCCGATGAACGAGGTCGCGTTCCCCGAGACCGCATAGAGTCCGAAGAACTCGTTCAGCATGCCGCGCGGGGAGAGCTTCGCCATGAGCGTTCGGCTCGTCGCGAGCCCGCCGGTCACGAAGAACGCCATCGAGTTCTGGGTGACGAGAAAGACCCTGTCGGGCAGGCTGGGGAACAGTCCGCCCGCGAACGCCGCAAGCGCTGCGAATCCGTGCCGAGCCGCCTCGGCGCGTCCGGCCGCCACCGCGTGTCCCACCGCCACCGCATGGCCGGCATGGACCGCGGCTCCCGCATGGAGCTTCACGAAGAACACCGTATCCGGTGTGAGCGAGCACACGACGACGTTCGCGACGAGGCAGCCTGCGACGAAGAGCATGGTCGCGGCCTTGGTACCGACGCGCCGATCGAACCAACCGGCAAACAGGCCGGCGAGCGTCGCGACGATGCTGTTGAGGAGGCCCATGGCGACGAGCATCGTCGGTGTCCAATGCAGCACGCCCGCGGCGACGACGCTGGTGAACAGCATCATCACGACGAAGCCCTCGTTGTAGAGGAGCCGCGCCCCCAGATAGAGCGTGGTGTTCCCGTAGCTGCGCAGCCGCGAGAGCGTATGAACGAGGCTCGCGAGCCCATCGTGAACCGCTTCCGGGATGCGGCGCGACGTCGATGGCGAGTCTGGAGTCGCGACGAACAGGGGGATATAGAAGAGCACGAGCCAGATCGCCGCGAGGATGCCGACGGCCCGCTCCGGCTCGTGGGCGGCGACATTCAGGCCGAAGAGCGGATGGCCCCCGCCGCCCCACGCGACCAGATAGAACACGAACAGGATGACCCCAAAGAAATTCCCGAGGCTATATCCGAGACCGCTCAGGAACCCGATGCGCCCGGGAGGCGCGACGTTCGGCAGCATCGCGCTCACGAACACGTTGGAATACTCGAAGCACAGCGTGCCGCCGACGAGCGCGAGCATGATCCAGATGAGCCCGGACTGCATGTGGGGCGTCGCGAACCAGAGCGCGGCCATCGAGGGAGCACCGAGCACGAGGCAGCCGACGAGCCACGGCTTGCGGCGTCCGCCGGCATCCGCGATGGCGCCGAGCACCGGCGCCCCCACCGCAACGAGCAGCGCGGCGGCCGAGGAGACGAAGCTCCACACGGTCTGGCCGCGCACCGGATCGGGGATCACGACCGTGCTGAAATAGGCCGCGAAGACGAAGATGTTGACGAGGACGTTGTAGGGACTGCGCGCGCCGTCGCACGCGGCCCACGCGAGCTGGCCCAGCCGGCTCGCCGGGCGCACCCGGGCCGCGACGACGGACCGGACCTCGGCCATGAAGCACCCCCCCGATC
>JBOHZT010000133.1:0-8513 GCA_050738535.1 Steroidobacteraceae bacterium | reverse complement strand
AAACCATCTGGGTCTATCCGCTCACCGGCAACTTCCGCCGACAGCTCTGCGCCAATTAGATCCAGCCGCTGTTGGTCATAAAATGCCAGGCCCGTTACGCCTCAGATAATTGTGTGGAATAGAAAGAGGTATTCGCATAGCCTTCGAAACTCGTCTTCCGTCAGCGTCGGACCGTCAGGCACGACTGCCTGCGGCCGTGATGCGGTCCGTGGCGAGCTTGATCGCGAAGGTCAGGAAGGGCACCTGCGCGAAGCGCTGCGCGCATTGCGCCAGGACCGGCAAGGCGGCGTCGGTGCCGACTTCCGCAAGGACCTCGATTGCTGCCGCGCAGACGTTGATTTCTGTCTCGCGGGCGAGCAGCGCACAGAGGCCCTGGCTCGCCTCCTCGCTGGTGAGGCTGCGCGCGAGTTCGCAGCTCAGTATCCGGACATCAGCATCGGAATCGCTCAATAGTTGCGGCAGCAACTCGTGCGTGGCGGTGACGGATGAGCGCAAGGCATCAAGAGCGCCCGTGCGCAGAGCAGCATCGTCGGAGCGCAACATGGGCAGCATCCCCGCGATGCTGTCTCGGGTTCCGATACGCGCAAGGCTGGTAAACATCGCTTCGCGAACACGGGGGTCGGTCTCTCGGAGCAGCGCGGCCGCGAGGGCGGCCGCCGACTCGGGGCGCTCGGCCGCCAGACGGGCGGCGGTCCAGCGCTTTTCGGGATTCGCGCTGCCGAGCCCGGTGAGCTCGTCTGCAGCTGCCGATTTCAGCTGTCCCGCGGGCTGTAGGGGCTTACGGACAAGCGGCACGGGGTACCAGCCTTTGCAGACGTTGCGCAATGCTCGGCAGGGGCAGTACGTAGGCGGCGCCGCCGGCGCGCACGAGCTCCCCAGGCATTCCCCACACGACTGCCGTCTCTTCGGCCTCCGCGATCGTCGCGCCCCCGTTCGCGTGCAGGGCCGCCAGCGCTTCGGCGCCATCGTCGCCCATGCCGGTCATCAATACTCCTACCAGCTGAGCGGCCGGAAAATGCTGCATTGCGGAGCGGACCAGCCGATCCGTGCTCGGGTGCCACGGATAGTCGGCTTTGGAAGGAACGGGCATCGCGATGAGCCCGGAGGGGCGTTTGGAAACCACGAGATCGGCGTCGCCTCGGCCGATATAGACACAACCGTCCTCCAGAGGCGTGGGCTGCGTGACTTCCAGAACCTTGAGCGCGCAGAGCCCGGCCAGGCGCTTGGCAAGCGGTCCTGTGAACGCCGCTGGCATGTGTTGTGCGACGAGAATCGGCCAGGGAAAGCTCGACGGCAGCGGCACGAGGAGCGCTTCGAGCGCAGGGGGCCCGCCGGTCGAGGTCCCCACGAGCACGAGTCCCGCTCCGCTGGCACGCGTCGCGCGGTCGTCGACTGCCTCGGTGGCAGGCTTGGCGCGCCGTGCGGCCATGGCACCGCCGGTCTTGAATTGTACCCGCTCCCGCAGCCTATGGCTCGCCGGAAGCCGCGCGCCAGCCGCAGTCCGGACCTTTTCCTTCAGCGTGGGCCCGAACTCCTGCATTCGCAAGGAGACCGCGCCCGCGGGTTTGGGGACAAAATCCACAGCCCCCAGGCGCAGAGCTTCCAAGGTGGCCGCGGCACCTTCGGCAGTCACCGACGAGACCATGACGACCGGGCACGGCCTCTGGACCATGATTCGATCCAGACACCGCAGCCCGTCCATCTGCGGCATCTGCACGTCCAGGGTGATGACATCCGGCTGGAAGGCATCGAGTTGCGCCAACGCCTCGAGCCCGTTGCGGGCGACCCGGACGCTGAAAGTCGAATCCTCCGCGAGGACACGGCTGAAGAGTTTTCGCACCAGAGCCGAATCGTCGACCACGAGAACCTTGATCACGCACTCGTCCGCTGTCGCTGCGCTTCGAACTTATCCAGCAACCCCTGTTCCGCGCGGGTCAATAGCTCCATCGGGTCGAGCAGCAGCACGATGCGGTTCGAGGCAGGAAGATTGACGAGGCCCCGCACCAGCCGGGATGTATCGTCCGTGAGCTCCGGTGCAGGCTCGATTGCGCTCGAACTCGAGCGCAGGACATCCGAGACGCTGTCGACGATGAGTCCGGCGCGGTGACGCTCGGTCTTGACCACGATCAGGCGGCGGCCATCGATTTTTCCGAGGGGCGGCATGTCGAAGCGTCGCCGTTGGTCTATGACCGGCAGAATCTCACCCCGCAAATTGACGACGCCTTCCAGGAATTTCGGCGTCTTGGGTAGCCGGGTGACCTGGTCCGGAACCCGGGCGACCTCGACGACAGCATCGACGGACAAGCCGAACTCATCGTCCCCGAGTCGAAACACGAGGAAGGTCAGCTCCTGGTGGGCAATCGGCTCCGCGGGCTCATCGTGCCCACTCTCTGCTCGCCGCCCGGCGGCCAATTTCTGCATGACGTCATCTCGAAAAAGCTGCTGCGACGAGAGGATTGAGATCAACCGCCGGCCGCCCTCGCCGCGATATACGGACCTGATTCGCGACTCGCCCCCAGTGCGGGCGACGAGCGCCGGTGGAACCGGATCGAGGAGCTCGATGTCCGCGGCCACGACGGCGCGAGCGCGATCGGCAACGAGCCCAACTCGGGCGCCGCCAATCTTGACCACTATGACTTTTTCCAGCTCGGGCGCCGTCTGTTTCGAGAAACCGAGCAGGGCCCGGAGCGACAACAGCGGCAGCAGCGTATCGCGCACGGCGGTGAGGCCGAGGACCACCGCCTCGGAATGGGCCAACGCGGTCATACTCATCGGGGCCGGGATGATTTCCTGAACATCCGCCAACGGCAGCGCGAACTCCTGTCCTGCGACCTCGAATGTCACGAGGGTCTCTGTTTCCACCGTCTCGCGCCTTGCATCGTGCATCGAAGCCGCGGCTCTGGGCTTGGTGTCGCGGGGCCGCGCCCGGCCCCGACTGGAGAAAGCGACCTCGAGCATGGCTTTGATGTCGAGAATCTTCGCCACTCCCTTGTCCGCCGTGACGGCGAGGACGCCGAGCAAGCGCTCTGCGCCGTCCGCTCCGACCTCCTTTGGGCGCGTGTCGATCCGGTCTTCGGCGGCATATTCCAGAGCTGCCACCGTATCCACCAGGATGGCAATCGGCGCCCCAATATCGAGGACGATCGCGCGGGCACCCGGGCCAGCCAAAGCGGCCGATTTCCCGAGCAACTGGCCAAGGTCCGCAATCGGCAGTACCGCGCCGCGCAGGTTCCCTATTCCGAGCAGCGCAGGCGGACCTTGAGGCACTCGGGCCACGGCAGGCAGACGGATCACTTCCAGCACGTCCTCGGATCTCAGGGCGTAAAGCTGGCCGCCGACGTAAAACGTCAAAAAGCGGCGGGAATCGAATTGCTGTTGCGCTCGCACGTTGGGGTCAGGCGGTCTGTTGCCGCAAGGCTTCCGCAAGCGATGCGATTTCCTCAATGGCGGCCGCGAGGTCTTCCGCCCCGCGCGATTGCTCGTTGGCCGCGGTCGCCGCTTCCCGCGAAGCCGTGCTCGCCTGCTCCGCGGCCGAGGCAACCTGCTGCGCGGCCTGCGCGATCTCAGTCGTTGCCAGCAGAACTTTGTCTGCACCCGCGAGGATGGAGCTGCTTGCGAGGCCGAGCGCCGTCACTTCATCCGCAAGCTGCAGCAGAGTGGCGGCGACAATCTGATTCTTCTGCACCTCGACTTCCGCGGTGGCGGTGATCTGCTGGAGATCACCCTTGAGAGTGCCGATCTGGTCCAGAATGCCGCGCACGGTATCCTTGGATCGCTCTACGTTCGTCGCCGCTTCGCGAGCCAGACTTCGAATGTCGTTGGAGACCACCGCAAACCCACGACCGGCTTCTCCGGCTCGAGCGGCTTCGACCGATCCACTGACGGCGAGCATGCTGGTTTGAACGGCTACCAGTGTGATGGTGTCGATGATCTTCTCGATTCTGCGCCCGACGCCCTCCAGGCGGGCGATTGCGCTCACGCCGGCTCGCGTGTCATCCAAAGTGCTCGAGACCCCTTCTATCAGGCCTTCGATGGATCGCCGCCCCTCTTTCAGCGCCGCTTCGAGGCTTGCCACCCGCTCGTCGCCGGCCTTGGCATTGGCCTGGGAAAGGCGTGCGCTGCGCTCGATCTGACTCAAGGCGCTGGCGGTTTGATGGGTCGCCGACGACTGGATCTGCGCCGCCTTGTTGATTTGCTCGACGGCAGCCATCACCTCCGTCGCGGCGCTCGAGAGCTCCTGGATCGAAGCCGACAGCTCTTCGGCGCTGGCGCTGATCTGCTCCAGACTCGGCGCATTCGTTCTTCCCGAGCGCAGCTTCTCGGCAAGCGCGGCCAATCGTTGTGCGGCGATCTGTCCTTCCGCGAGAGACTTCGCCTGTTGCTCGACGGCGGCTCGGGCCTCGGTAGCGGCAGAGGATTGTTCCTCGGCGGCGCTTGCGACCTGTTCTGCTCCCTTTTGCGCCTCCGTCGCCGAGCGCTCGGCTTCCAAAGCCGCGGTCAGGATGCCGCGACTTCCCTCGGCGATCTTCGACATGTCGTCGCGCCTGGCCTGAAAAGCCTCGGTCACACGCGTGGCGGAGCGGGCTTCCCGAAGCGCGCGCTCCGCTGCTGCCCGCAGGGCTTCGCCGACTCCCTGGATCTCCTTCTGAATACTGGCACTCAGCGTCTGCACTTCCCGTGCGCTTTTGTCAGAGCTCTCCGCAAGACTCCGGACCTCATCGGCGACGACGGCGAAGCCACGCCCGTGCTCTCCTGCGCGAGCTGCTTCAATCGCTGCGTTCAAAGCCAGGAGGTTGGTCTGGTCCGAAAGGCGGCTGACGATTTGACTGACCTCCGTGACCTGCTTCGCCTGGGCGTCGAGCTCAGCCAGAAGTGCGACCGACGTGGCTTGCCGTTGCGCTCCTTGTTCCAGGGCTCTGACGGAGCCTGTGATCTGTCCCGACGCCTCCGCCAACGCAACGGCGACCGCCTCCGTACGCCGGGTCGATGCATCCGCCTGGTCCCGCGCCATCGTCAGATCGGTCACGATTCGTTTGATGGCGGTGGACTGCTCCTGGCAGGCGCCCGCCGCCGTTTCGGCGCCGCGGTTAATCTCCTCCATGGAGCGCGCAAGCTGGCGCGTGGCCGACGCAGCTTCCGTCAAGCCGCTGGCCAACTCCTCCGAAGCTGCCGCAAGCCGTTCCGCGGCGGTTACGTTGCTACTCGCAGGCTTCGGGCCCCGAGTGGCCGTTCTCGGCGCCGTCGCGGGCGCTTTTTTCGGAGCAGAGGGTCTAGCTGCTTCGCCCGGAACGGATTCAATTCGCAATTTTTTGACTAAAGCCATGGGGTCCTCAGAATGATCACCGCATCGAGCGAGCGGGGCGGAGAAGGCCTCTTTTCGACCCGAAGGTCTGGGCGTAGCAGCAGCGCGCGCCGGTGTACCAGCAACACGCGGAATGCTATGGGATTCGCACGGTTTGGCCAAGCTTTTTGCTGGGTTGCCTCGGGCTCGGCGGGTCGCGGCGAGTGCCCGGCGCCGGCTTGGCAGAAGCCATTCGCTCTGAATACACAAGAGGAACGAGCGCGAGGATTCCGCCACGCCAGGAGTTTCCGGTGGATACAAGCTGATCTACTGCGCGGAGTATGGTCAAGCTTAAGTTATAAGTAGCGAGATGACCCGATCGAGCACCGCCATGGCTGCGGAAATGTCGCTGCTCCGGTTCGCTGCGTCACTTGCCTCCGACAGTTGCACTAGCGCGCCCTGCAGCACCGACCGGGCCTGTTGGTAGGACGCTTCAACGCGGCCGCAGGCCGCTTCCGCGAGCGCGACCACGGCCTTCGCCTTAGCCGCGAGGTCGGCGCCCTCGACGGACCCAAGGGCGGCGCAATCGAAGCGCGAGATCTGCCCCAGCTCTGCCACCAGCGTCACCGCCGGGATCTTCGCCACCCCACGCAGGCTCTGCAGCCCGGCGATGACCTCTCGCAGCTTCTCGGGCATCGACTCCACTGCTACGTCGATGGCACGACCTGCGCATACAGCAACCGCTCACCCCGACCGATTTACACGAAGATCAGCTCGCCGCTGACTGTCAGCGTGCACTGGGCATTGCGCTGGTAGAGACCTACCCGCTGCCTGCCCCTCGGATCGTCCATCGCTACGCCTGAGGTGAGCCAATCTGTGCCATGAAGAACCGAATGCGCGAATCGTGCTCGTTCGGGTCTGTGAGGGGCGAGGACGGCGACGTCCTCGCCTACTCGGAGACTTTTTTCTAACGCCTTCTCGGACCCTGCAATCAGGTTCGCGATCTCCGGCGCCGGCCTATCGCCGGCCACGTGCGTGTTTTCGGGAGCAGGGCTGTTGACGCCGTCGCGCATTACATGCCCCGCCGCATCTCAGCGAAAGGCACATCTGGCGGCCTGCGAATCGGATCGGGCGTGATCTGCCTGTCGCGTGGCAGCTCTTGAGACCGATAGCGTCGGCCAGCCAACCGACGAAGTCGCTTCGCAGCCCGCCGATTCGGCGGCCATGGAAACGCTGTCCTCGAGGAAAGCGCCCGAGCAGCGTCAGCGCCGCGAGCACCCATGGATGCCGCCGCGTGAGCCGCGCCACGTCATGGGCGGTCAGGAGGTGTTGGTATGCTATCTATCTGTTCGACCGGGTACGGTCGGTGGGAGCTTCCGAGGCCCGCTTGCAAAGAAGATTCCGCAGCTGATTGGGATCCACCGGCTTGGTGAGGTGCGTGTCGAATCCCGATTCGAGCGCGTGGCGTTTGTCTTCCTGCTGGCCCCATCCGGTGAGCGCGATCAGATAGGTATCCACACCGCCACGCAGCCGGCGGATCTCCTTGGCGACGGCGTATCCGTCCATCTCGGGCATCCCGATGTCGAGCAGAGTCACATCGGGTCGGAATGTCTCGGCGGCGGTTACCGCGGCTTGCCCGCCGTACACCGTCCGCACTTCATGGCCGTCCATCGAGATCAACATCGCCATGCTGTCCGCGGCATCGTGGTTGTCGTCCGCGATCAACACGCGCAGCGTCCCCCGCCGGGTCACCGAAGCCTCTTGCTGGGCAGGCAGGTCGGGCGCCGCTTCGAACGGCAGAACGACGACGAACCGGCTGCCTCGGCCACTGCCCTCACTTTGGGCTTCAACGGTTCCTCCGTGCAGCTGGGCCAGGCCTTTCACGAGAGCCAGGCCCACGCCCAGGCCTCCTTCGGAGCGGCCAATCGCCGACGGAATCTGCGAAAACATGGTGAATAGATCTTCGAGCTGCTCGGCCGGGATGCCGATGCCGTTATCCTGGACCGCAATCGTCAGCCGCTCCCCGAGGCATGCCGACAACTCGATCCGGCCGCCGGGATCGGTGTACTTTGCGGCATTGGTCAAGAGGTTGGAGAGCGCCTGAGCGAGCCGCACGGGGTCCGCGACGAAGGGCGGGATGTCTGCCGGCACGTGGATATGCAGCGTGTGTCTCTTCCTCTCGAGCAATGGGCGTGCGGTCTCGACGGCCGCTTCCACCACGCTCTGCAACGAGCACGCCGCCTTGCGCAGCTGCAACTTGCCCTGGCTGATGCGCGTCAGCTCGAGCAAATCATCCAGGAGCGATGCCATGTGCGCCGCCTGGCGCTGGATGGCGCTCTGCGTCCAACGCAGCTGCATGGGTGTGAGTCGCGGGGACGCCAGCACTTCCGCGGCGTTGCGGATGGGGGAGAGCGGATTTCTCAGCTCATGAGAGAGCGTGGCGAGAAAGGCGTCCTTGCGCCGGTCGGCCGCGCGAAGCGCCTCGACGGCGAGCCGCAGCCGTTCCTCGCTGTCGCGCAGCGCGGTCTCCCGCGCCCGCTGCGCTTCGAGCAGATCGTGAATCTGATACTGCCGGTGCCGGGAGCGCAGCGCTACCTCGATGCTGCGCAGGAGCGTCGCCGTGCCGAGCGGCCGCTCGAGCAGAGTGATGCTGCCGGCGGCCGCGGCCAGCCGATCGATGGGCTCCGACGAGCGCTCGCCCGGCTTGGCGAGCAGTACCACGGGCAACTCGGACCATGCAGGCTGGCGCTCGAGGCTCCTGAGCAATGCGGGAAGATGCTGCGGGTCGAGGGACTCCTCCGTCAGCAGCAAGGCTCCGGCCGCCTCTTCGATTGGCGCTGCGGCCTCGCGAATCCCACTGCACACCTGGGCGGGGTGTCCTCGGGCCTCCAACAGCTCGGCGATGGCGGCCGCATCGCGTCCGAGCGGCGCGACGATCAGGACGCGAAGCGACAGCGCCTCATTCGCCATCGGTGTCCTTCAGCAACCGGGCTCCATCGCCCGCAAGCTCGGGAGACACGCTGAGAATGTGCCGGAAATCGCGCAGCGGGGCGCCGACTCGAATGCCGCGTCCTGGCTCCAGCAGAAACTCGCGAATCGTCCGCTCGTGCGGGCCGCTGCGCTTCTTCACGACCGACAAGGCCGTGTGAATGGCCCCAGAGGTTTCGAAGAACCGCAGGTTGAGCACCGTGTCGGCCAGGTAGCTGATATCGACGGGCGCTTCCCCGGAGAG
>JBOHZT010000132.1:0-8517 GCA_050738535.1 Steroidobacteraceae bacterium | reverse complement strand
ATTCATGCAAGCTCGGCGGTCACGGCCTCGATCGACCGGCGATAGCCCCGCGGGAGATTCCCCGGGAGCGCGGACGGCGGGAAGACCGCCAGTCTCGTGCGCGCATCCGCGAGCACCGGCTCGAAGCTGCCGATCAGCCGGCAGCGGTACGTCGCGATGAACGCGCGGCGCCCCGGAAGCACCTCGAAGAGGTACGTATCGATGGGGGCGCCCACTCGCACCTCCAGGCGCAGCTGCTCGCGCATCCAGCGAGCGAGGGTGGCGGGGGAGGATTCGCCGAGCTCGATGCGCCCTCCCGGCAGCTCCCACTCCTCGCACTCGTTGAGCAGCAGCACGACCTCGCCCTGCGACGATAACAGCACGCCCTTGATGGAAACCGGATACATGTGGTCCCGCCGACGCATTCGTTGCAAGTTTAATTCTAAACTCAATACGGTCCACGGAGCCATTTCCCTTGGGGATTGCTCTCTTGCGCGTGCTACAATGAGAACGATTCGCAATCGTATTAGTGCGTCGATTGACGCAGGACCCCCGATGGACGAGCCGGTCAGTACGCTTCTCAGGCAACCCCGCCTCGGGCGTTCCTGGTGGAAGACTTTCCTCCTGGTCATGGGGCCGGGCATCGTGGTGATGCTCGCCGATACGGACGTGGGCAGCATCATCACGGCGGCGCAGAGCGGCGTCGAATGGGGCTACAGCCTGCTGCTCCTGCAGGTGCTGCTGATCCCTGTCCTGTATGTCGTGCAGGAGCTGACGGTGCGACTCGGCATCTTCACGCACAAGGGACACGGCGAGCTCATCCGCGAGACGTTCGGGCCGACCTGGGCCTGGATCTCCGTGAGTGGGCTCGGGATCGCGACGATCGGCGCATTGCTCACGGAGTTCTCGGGGGTCGCCGGCGTCGGCGACCTCTACGGCGTTCCGCGAGTCGTGAGTCTCGGGCTCGCCGCCGCGTTCCTGCTGATCGTGGTGCTCACCGGCACGTACCGCCGCGTCGAGCGGGTCGCGCTGTTGCTCGGGCTGTTCGAGCTCGCGTTTTTCATCGTCGCCTACGAGGCGCATCCGCACGCGGCCGCGCTCGTGCAAGGGCTCGGACACATGCCGCTCGGCGACAGGCGCTACCTGTATCTCGTCGGCGCGAACATCGGCGCCGTGATCATGCCGTGGATGATCTTCTATCAGCAATCGGCGATCGCGGACAAGAAGCTCGAGCCGCGGCACTACGCGCATGCGCGCTGGGACACGGCGCTCGGCTCCCTCGTCGCTCAGGCGGTGATGGCGGCGGTGCTGATCGCCGCCGCGGCCACCATCGGTAAGGAAGGCGCGCACGCGAGCCTCGACACCATCGGGGACATCACGAAGGTGCTGGTGCCGGCGCTCGGACCCGGTGTCGGGCGATTCGTCTTCGGACTCGGAACGGTGGGCGCCGCGATGGTGGCTGCGATCGTCGTGTCGCTCGCTTCCGCCTGGGGCTTCGGAGAAGTGACGGGCTATCGTCACTCGCTCGAGCATCATCCGCTCGAGGCGCCCTGGTTCTACGGCATCTTCACGGCCGCCGTGATCGGCGGCGCGGTGCTCGTCGGGATGGTTCCGGACCTGGTCGCGCTCAATATCGGGGTGGAGGTCATGAACGCCCTGATGCTGCCCGTCGTGCTGGGGTTCCTGGTCCTGCTCGCGTTTCGCGCGCTCCCCGCCGAGCGCCGGCCCCGCGGGCTCTATGCCTACGTCATCGTCTTCGTGTCGGTGCTCACCGCCGGACTCGGCGTGTACGGCGGAATCTCCGGGCTCATCTGACCACGCGCTCGCGTCAGGTCGCGCTCCAGCGGCGCAGCAGGTTCGGGTAGCACCCGGTGAGCGCAGGGAGGGCGGTTATGCGGTCAGTCGAGAAGCGGTATGACTGGGTTATGCTTGGCTTCGCCTGCGACCGCCTCGCCTGGCGGCCCGCTCCCGGGAGGTTGCGTTTGCTGAGGTATTGCCTGCTCGAGCTCGCGGCGGTCTGCCTTGCGCTCTGCGCCCCGATTCCGGCCCTCGCCGCTGCAGGTGCCATCCGCGTGGTCGCCGCGGAGAACTTCTACGGCGACATCGCCGCGCAGCTCGCCGGTCCTGCCGCGCAGGTCACGAGCGTCCTGCACAATCCGGACGCAGACCCGCATCTCTTCGAAGTCGATATCGCGACGGCGCGCGCGGTCGCCGCCGCCGATCTCGTGATCTACAACGGGCTGGGCTACGACACGTGGATGAGCCGCCTGCTCGAGAGCCTCGACCCTGCGCGGCGCGTCGTGGTGGAGGCGGCCGCCGCGAGCCGCGCAGCCTCCGGCAGCAACCCTCACCTGTGGTACGACCCGCGCGCGATTCGGTCGCTCGCGGCGGCGGTCGCGAGCGCTCTGGAGCGCATCGATCCCGCGCACCGCTCGGATTATGCCGAGCGTCTCGCACGGTTCACGGCCTCCCTGCGCCCGCTCGATGAGGAGATCGCGCGCTTGCGTGCCCGCGACGCCGGCGCCGCGGTCGCTGCCACGGAGCCCGTGGCGGACTATCTCGTCGCCGCGCTCGGGCTCGACATGCGCGAGCGGCGCTTCCAACTTGCGGTCGAGAACGGCACGGAGCCGAGTGCGGCGGATACGGCTGCTTTTCAGAACGCATTGCGCCGGCGCGAGGTGCGGGTGCTCATCTACAACCCGCAGGCGAGCAGTACCGCCGTCGAGCGCCTGCTCGGCATCGCTCGCGAGGCGCGGGTGCCGATCGTCGGCATGACGGAGACCGAGCCGCGCGGGCTCGACTATCAGCAGTGGATGCTCGGTGAGCTGCGCGCGCTCGGGCGCGCGCTCGGTGTGGCCGCCCGATGAGCGCGGTCGAGCTCACCGGCGTGCGGCTCGAGATCGGCGGACGCCCGATTCTCGAGCGCGCGGATCTTTGCGTGCAGGACGGTGAGTTCGTCGGCGTACTCGGGCCGAACGGCGCCGGCAAGACGACGCTCATGCGCGCCATTCTCGGACTGGTGCCGCCGACCGGCGGACACATCCGAGTGCTCGACCGCCCGGCTGTGCGCGGCAATCCGGCCGTCGGCTACCTGCCCCAGTCGCGCAGCGTCCTCGCCACCCAGCGTCTCAGCGGCTGGAGCTTCGTCGCCAATGCGGCGGAGGGACATCGCTGGGGCCTTCCCTTGATCGGGGCACGCGTACGGCGTGACGTCGATGCAGCGCTCGCGCGTGTCGGCGCCGAGCAACTCGCGCGCCGCAGCCTCGCCGAGCTCTCGGGCGGCGAGCGTCAGCGGTTACTGCTCGCGCAGGCGCTGCTCGGCAAGCCGCGGCTGCTGCTCCTCGATGAGCCGCTCATCAGTCTCGACCCGCGGCACCAGCGCGGCGTCGTGGAACTCGTCAAGCACGTCCAGCGCGAGCTCGGGATTACCGTGCTCTTCAGCGCGCACGAGCTCAATCCGCTCATCGACGTGATCGATCGGGTGCTCTACCTCGGCAACCGGCAGGCCGCGCTCGGCACCGTGGACGAAGTCATCACCGGCCCGTCGCTCTCGCGGCTGTACGGCGTCGAGATCGAGGTGCTGCGTCACGGCGGGCGCGCTTTTGTCCTCGCCGGAGGACTCGAAGTCGAGAAGGACGATCACCGCCACCATGCTTGAATACGACTTCATGCGCCATGCGTTCTACGCAGCGGCGGTCGTGGCGATCGTCGCGGCGTGCGCGGGCTACTTCCTGGTGCTGCGCGGACAGACGTTCGCGGGACACGCGCTCGCGCACGTCGGCTTCGCCGGCGCGACGGGCGCCGTGTTGTTGGGAGTCCCGCCGATCTGGGGATTCCTCGCGAGCACCGTGAGCGGCGGCATCGGGATGGGCTTGCTCGGCGAGCGGCTCGAGGGCCGGGACGTCGCGATCGGCATCGTGCTCGCGGTTTCGCTCGGCTTCGGCTTGCTGTTTCTCTATTTCTACACCGCCTATGCCGCCCAGGCGACGACGCTGCTGTTCGGCAATTTGCTGGGCGTCGACACCGCGACGCTCGATCTGCTCGCCGTTCTCGCAGTGGCGAGCCTCGTCGCACTCGGCGTCATCTCGAGGCCGCTGCTCTTCGCGAGCCTTCAGCCGGAGCTCGCGGAGGCGAAGGGCGTGCGGCTGCGCCGGCTGTCGGTGCTGTTCCTCGCGATCGTCGCCGTCGCGACGGCCGAATGCGCGCAGATCGTCGGAGTGCTGCTCGTCTTTGCGCTGATGATCGCCCCTGCGGCAGCGGCGCAGCGCCTGACGAGCCGCGTCGGCCCGGGTCTCGCGCTCGCCGTCGGCCTCGCGCTCGTGGACGCGTGGGGCGGGCTCGTGCTCGCGTACTACACGGACTGGCCGAGCAGCTTCTGGATCACGGCGCTCGGGGGACTCACGTATCTCGGGGCGAGCCTCGCCGGAAGGTAGCCCACACCCGCCCGGCCCTCGACCGCCGGCCCCGTGCGCGCCGCCGGCTTCACGGATGATCGTGCCGGTGGTGCAGATCCGGATAGTGGGGATGGCTGTGGGTCAGGGGCTCGTGGCGGTGCCAGTGTGAATGTGGCTCGCCCGGGGGATCCGCGGGGCCGTGAGTGTGCTGATGGTGCGCATCGTGCACGTGCCGGTGCGCATGCTCGAGCGCCTCGTGATGGTGCAGGTGCTCGTGGCGCTCGGTGAGGTGCAGGTAGACGCCGGCCGCCATGAGCGCGCCCGCGGCGGCGAGCCGCAGCCCGACGGGCTCGGCGAGCAGTGCCACCGCGAGCGCCGAGCCGATGAAAGGCGCGGTGGAAAAATACGCCGCCGTGCGGGCGGCGCCGAGATGGCGCAGACCGAGCACATAGAGCACGAGGCTCACCCCATAGGCGAAAAAGCCGATGGTGCCTGCGGCAAGCACGGCTCCGATCGACGGCAGGCGGGCACCGGTGGCGAACGCAAGCGCGACGTTGACCGACCCGGCCGCGAGGCCCTTGAGCGCGGTAATTTGGACCGGATCGGCTTTGGCGAGCGGCCGCGTAAGATTATTGTCGGCACCCCAGGCGATGCACGCGAGCGCGATCAGGAGCGCTCCGGTCGCCGGATGAGCGCCCCCGAGACCGCCGCCGCCCAGAATGCCGCGGCCGGTGAAGGAGAGCACGGCCGCGCCGGCGAGGATCGCGAGCGCACCCGCGAGCAGCCGCCGATCGACGTTCTCGCGAAACGCGATCCAGGCGATCGCCATGGTGGCGAGCCCCTCGAGGTTCTGCAGGAGCGAGGCGGCAGCCGCCGAGGTGCGCGCCAGGCCGGCCATCATGAGGACCGGGGCCAGCCCTCCTCCGAGCAGCACCGCCAAGCCGAGCTGGGGTAGGTCCGCGCGCCGCAGCCGCGCCTCGCCGGCGGCGCCGGGCGCAAATGCGCGCCGGCCGAGGAACGCGAAGCCGAGTCCCACGCCCGAGCCGAGGTAGAATAGCCCTGCGAGCAATTCGGGAGTCAAGCCGTCGCGCAGCAAGAGCTTCGCGAGCGGCGTGCTCGCACCGAACAAAACCGCCGCGGCGACCGCGAACGCCGCGCCCGGCCATGCCCCGGACTTGCTCACCATCGACGCTTCCTCCAGCGCGCAGTATCCACGAGGGGCGCGGGGAGTTCGAGCGTATTGCAGGGGGCGATCTCGACAGGGGCTCTAGGGCGTGTTCGGCATCCTAAAATACTTCTTGAGCCGCGAGCGCGCCCAGATGCGGCGCTCGATCGCGACCGTCTACGGGCTGCTCATCGCCTTCAACCTCCTCGCCTGGGCCTGGGCGGTGATCATCTTCCGGCACCACCCCATCCTGCTCGGCACGGCGCTCCTCGCCTACGGGTTCGGTCTGCGCCACGCCGTGGACGCCGACCACATCGCGGCCATCGACAACGTCACCCGCAAGCTCATGCAGGAAGGCCAGCGTCCGGCGACGGTCGGCTTCTATTTCGCGATGGGCCACTCGACCGTCGTGATCCTCGCCTGCGCGGCGATCGCCGCCACGGCGACGGTGCTCGCCTCGCGCTTCCAGATGCTGCACGGCGTCGGCGGGATCATCAGCACCTGCGTGTCGTCCCTGTTCCTGCTGCTCATCGCCCTCCTCAACCTGATGATCTTCCGGTCGGTGTGGCTCACGTTCCGCCACGTCCGCCGCGGCGGCACCTACGCGGAGGAGGACTTCGACCTGCTCCTCAACAAGCGGGGCTTCGCCGCGCGCATCTTCCGCCCCCTGTTCCGCTTCGTGCGTCACAGCTGGCACATGTTCCCGCTCGGATTTCTCTTCGGCCTCGGCTTCGACACCGCCACGGAGGTCGCCCTCCTCGGCATTTCCGGCACGGAGGCCGCCAAGGGCACTTCCATCTGGCAGATCATGGTGTTCCCGGCGCTCTTCGCGGCCGGCATGTCGCTCATCGATACGACCGACGGGGTCCTGATGCTCGGCGCGTACGACTGGGCGTTCGTGAAGCCCATTCGCAAGCTCTTCTACAACATGACCATCACGCTCGTGTCGGTGATCGTCGCGCTGCTCATCGGCGGCATCGAGGCGCTCGGCCTCATCGAGCAGCAGCTGCATCTCGGGGGCGCCTTCTGGGGCACGGTCGACCGCCTCAACGGCAACTTCAACAGCTTGGGGTTCGCGATCATCGGAATTTTCGTCCTCACCTGGGCGGCTTCGGTCGTCGTCTACCGCTACCAGGGCTACGAGCAGCTCGAGGTCAAGGCCTCAGGCGAGTGAGCGCAGCGGCGCGGCCGCAGGCCGTCAGGCCGTGATCGGCAGCGAGACCGGCTGCCGGATCTCGGCCGAGGCAGCGGGCGTACTCGTGCCCTGCTGCGTCTCGTCGAAGAGCAACAACCGCCCGGCATTGCCGAGGCCGATGAACGTGCTCACGTTGTGCAGGAGCGCCGCGATGATCGGCGCCTCGACGCCGAGCACGCCCCAGCCGGCGAGGATGATGAGCCCGAAGGTGAAGCCGACGCCGATCGCGACGTTGACGTAGATGGTCCAGCGGCAGCGCCGGCTCAGGCGAATGCAGGTGCCGAGCCGCCGTAGATCGTTCGTCATGAGCGCGAGATCGGCGGACGCGAACGCGACATCACCGGCGCCCTGCGCACCCATCGCAACCCCGACGGCGCCCGCCCTCAGGGCAAGGCTGTCATTGATGCCGTCGCCGACCACCATGGGTCGGTGGCCCGCGCGGATCTCCTGCATCACCCGATCCATCTTCTGCTCGGGCAGCATCTCGGCATAGACATCGTCGATGCCGACCTCGCTCGCCACCTGCTTCGCCACCGCGAGGCGATCACCCGTGAGCAACACCATATGCTCGATGCCGAGCGAGCGTAGATCCTGCAGAGCCGGCGCGGCCGTACTGCGCAGCTGATCGAAGAACAGCAGCCAGCCGAGGAACGTCCCGCCGAGGCTCACTCCGGCGATGGGGCCGTTGTGCGCAGGCAGGGGCGGGACGTCGATGCCCAGGCGCCGGAACAAGTCCGCGCGCCCGAGCGCGGCCTCCTGCCCCTCGTAGCGTCCCATGACCCCGAAGCCGCCGAGCTCGCGGGTGTCCTCGAGCGCCAGCCGCTCCTCCTTCGGAACGGCGGCGGCGACGGCGCGACTCAGCGGGTGGTTGCTCGCGGCGCCGAGGCTCGCGCCGAGCCGTCGCACCCCTTGCGGATCTCCGGCAACCGCGCGTACGTCATCGAGACGCAGCTCCCCCGTCGTGAGCGTCCCCGTCTTGTCGAAGATCACCGAGGAGACATCGGCCAGATGCTCGAGGAACGCGGAGCCCTTGATGAGGATGCCGTGCCGCGCGGCGACCGCGATGGCGGCGACGGCCGTCGAGGGCGCCGCGAGCACGAGCGCGCACGGGCAGGACGCCACGAGCACCGCGAGCATCGCGGGAACGTTGCCTGTCAGGAGCCACGTGCCTGCGGCGACGAGCAGCACGAGCGCCATGTACTGGCCGGCATAGCGATCGAGCAGCCGCGTGACGGGCGGCTTCGCGTTCTCCGCCTCGCGCATGAGCGCGATGATGCGGCCCACCGTGCTCTCCTCGCCGACGCGGGTGAGCTCGACGTGCAGCAGCCCATCGATGTTCATCCCGCCCGCCAGCACCTGATCGCCCTCGCCGACATCGACCGGCACCGACTCTCCGGTGAGCGAGGCGAGATCGAGGCTCGAGTGTCCGCGGCGCACGGTGCCGTCGGCAGGCACGCGCTCGCCGGCGCGCAGCTCGATGCGATCGCCGACTCGCAGGAGCGCGCTCGGAACGGTCTCGAAGCTGCCGTCGGGCAGGAGCCTGCGGCAATCGGCCTCGGTGAGACGGCTCAAGGCGCGCACCGCTTCGTGCGAGCCGAGCATGCTGCGCTCCTCGAGCACATGCCCGATCGTCATGATGATCGGCAGCAGGGCGGCGGTCATGAGATCGCCGGTCGCCCAGGCCGCAATGAGCGCGAGCGCGACCAGCCGGTCGGTGATGCCGTGCAGGCTCGGACGCCGCAGGCTCTGCCAGGCCTCGACGAACACCGGGACGGCGACGAGCG
>JBOHZT010000131.1:0-8520 GCA_050738535.1 Steroidobacteraceae bacterium | reverse complement strand
GCTCGCAGCCCATACCCTTCCAACGGCCTGCCCCATCATCTGCTCCAGGAGGCCCCCGTCCCGGTCAGCCGAAGCTATGACCCGAACCGGACGACTCTCCTCCGAGCAGTTTCATGCCGGTAGTCGTGCTTCTGCGCGGTCTTGGCGTTCACGGAGGGCGGCACCGTGATGGTCTTCTGGGTGCAGCAGGTCGGTGGGTGCTCCGGCGCGCCCGGGATGGTTGGGCGATCGCATGGGAGGCTCATCGACTCCGTCCGGGTTGGGCAGCGGATCTTGCCGGCGGCGGCGGGGCAGATCACGCGGTGATAGCCGTCTTGGTCGGGGCTTGAGATCGCTGAGAGCTTGTGGCGGGAGAGCTCCGCGCTTTGACGATCGTGCTCTTCTGTCTGCTCGGCGCCGGCGGCGGGGGCCAGCGGGCCGAGCGTGAGCAGCGCCTGCGGGGTGGCTGGGCAGTAGAGATTCCCGTTGCAGATGATCGCGCCCATGTGGGTGCCCTTGACTCCGCGGTCGTTTGGGTGCAGGTCCATCACGAGCTTCGCGCCGGCGGAGCGCATCGGCGCCGCGAAGGTCTCAGGTTCCCGGTAGGAGTATCCGCTGTCGGCAAGCAGGTCGCCGATCTCGATGCCCTGCTTGTGCATGCGCTCGATCACGGGCGTGATCATCGCGGGCGGGTCGTGTTTGGGGGAGGCGATCTGGATGCGGGCCACGAGCTCCGGAACCTGGGGGCCCTTCTCCTCACCGACGTTCGTGACGGCCTGCAGGTAGCAGCCGTAGAACATCTCGCTCTTGCCGGGAGTGTTCACTTTGCGGTGCCCCCATGCGGCCTCGGAGTCGGCGCAGCCGTCGTGGCTGCTTTGGGCCTCCTGACCCTCGGCGTCCTGCTGCTCGTCCTGCTGCGGAGCCTCGGCGGCCTGCTCGGCGGGCTTGGCGGCTTTTTTGCGAGGCGCTCGCGCGAAAGACTCACAGTCTGACCAGTCGATCGCATAGGAGCTTGACTGGGGTGCCCTCTCCCCGCCGAGCACCTCGACGCTGCCTTCAAGCAGGTTGTCGAGGACTTCGGAGAGGATCTCCGATGGGGCGCCGTCGGGCTTCTCCTTGGAGAGCGCTCTCACGACGCGCATGAAGGTGTACTCGAGCTGGCGGTAGGTGAGCTGGTGCGGGCCCTGCTTCCACTGCGCGATCACCCCGAGGCGGCGCTTGTCCTTCTCGGGCAGGCCGATCAACGCCTCATGTGCCCTGCTCAGCTGCCCGGGGCGCTTGTCGGCGAGCGCAAGCAGGATGGCGAGCAAGAGCGTTCTGATCCTAAGCTGGCGCGGACGGATGCCGGCCGGCAGCAGCGCCTCGATCCGTGCGGGCACACCGGAGGCGTCGATGATCGCCTCAAGGCGGCCCAGCTCGCCGGTGGCGCTCACGATGATCCCCCCAAGAGCGCGACCAGCTGCGCCTCGGAGATCGCGGGCAGGGATAAGGCGATGTCCCCGAGCCGTTGGGAGCAGGTGACCCCCGCGGCTTCCATGAACGCTCCGAGGCCGATCGCCTGTGCGGCCTCATGCAGCCAGGTGGACCTGAGCCGTCCGGCTTGCAGGCGCGGCAGCGCCTGGTCGCTGAAGAGGGTGGTGATCTCGCAGGTGAGGTTTTTGCGCTGCGGGTCTGATCCGCCGAGGACCAGGTCTTGCCCCGCGAAGGCGGCGGCGGCGATCAGCGGCTCCTGAAAACGGCAGAGCACCGGCACGATCCGCGACCGGGGCGGACCGCTGGCTCTGACTCTCACGATCAGGCCGCCGTGGACCTCTCTGACGTCGATGCCCCGTATGTAGCGAAGCTCGCCCGCGACGATCCCCGCGCCGGCTCCCAGGCAGATCAGCGCGCTTGCGCGCATCTGCCGCGAAGGGGTGGAGAGCGCCTGCGCGGCTGTCAGGAAGAGGCCGATCTCAGCCCTGCTGTAAGGGGGCTTGGCGCGCTCTCTGGGCAGCGGCGTCGGGGCCGGGCAGGGGTGCGCCTCAAGCACGCGCGCAAGCGCCCTGAGATTGGTTCTGAGCGTCCTGCGCGTCGCGGGCGAGAGCCCGCGACAGCCGCAGAGGATGAAGCGCTCGATCACCGCTGGGCAGAGCAGCGCCTCCGCGGCAAGCTCAAGACCCACCGACTCCCCGAAGGTCGCGATCCGGCCTGCGGCGAACAGGAGCGCCTTCGCGCGCGCAGGGCTGGCCGGTGCTGCTCTGGCGAGGACCTCGCGCACGAAGGCGGCCGCGGCATCGCTGAGCGCGCAGGGGCGGTAGGCGGCGATCATGGAAGCCGCTTGCGAATCTAGCCTGTCCGGCGTCTGGACGATCATCGTGATCGAACTCCGATCCGAGAGTACTGCTACTCTCGGACAGAACAAGCGATCATCCCCCCATGCCCACCAGCAGACCACGAAGCCCATCCGCCATCGAGCGCCGCCAGCGCAAGCTCGCCGCGCAGATCGCGCAGATCGACCACATCCTGCCCGGCAGCATCAACATCGTGATGAACCGCTGCGGCAAGAGGAGCTGCGCCTGCCACGCAGATCCGCCGAAACTGCACGGCCCCTATATCACCTGGACGCGCAAGCTCGAAGGCAAGACCGTCACGCGCCGGTTCAGCGCAAAGCAGCTGGAGCGCTACCAACCCTGGTTCGAGAACAACCACCGCCTGCAAACGCTGATCTCAGAGCTCCAAGCGCTGGGGATCGAGCTCCTGGAAACCGAGCGCAGCCACGACTGAATACGCCTGTCGGTGTGGTCAAACGGCGCTTAAGGTGTGGACGACCCGCAGAGCAGCCCTGAAACACCGCCCAAACACAAGGAATACGCCAAACGTGAAGACCTCATTTTTTGACCCTTATTAGAACCGTGGCCGTTGAGAACGGCGGTTGCGGTGCGCGTGTTCCGCGCGGGGCGGTGGGAGTCGCTGCGCGGCGTGTCCCCGTCGAGCGCGTCGAGGAGGTCTGGTGCGGTGAGCGTGGCGAATGGCTCGGCGAGGTCGGCGTGCTCGATGTTAGTGTCGTGGACGTGCAGGCGGAGGAAGAGGGCTTGGTTCCATTGGCGGCGTAGGTGGCCGGGCGCCTTGGTGTAGGCGGTTTGGCATCCGGCGAGCAGGTCGAGTGCCTTGTCGAACGTGGTTTGCACGTCGGCGGCCGAGCGTTCGGCGAGCGCGAGCTGAGCCTCGGCGGCGGCGGTTTCGGTGGCGATGCGGTCTTGCTCTTGGTGGAGGAGGTCTATTGGGATCGCTCCGTGGTAGTAGGCGTGTAGGAGCTTGGTGCGCTCGTCGGTGAGCTTGGCGAGCCGGCGTTCTTGGCGGGCGGTCTCTTGCTGTGCTTGCGTGCGCATCCCGGTCAGCGCCTGGTCGAGCTTTACGCGCACGGTCTCGATGTGTTCGGCTGCTGGCGCGACGCGGGCGTACCCTTGCTCGACGGCTCGCTCGATGACCTCGGTGTGGAGGTATGGCTGTTGGCAGCCGTTTCGTCGCATACGTCCGATGCAGAAGAAGTAGGGGTAGGTGCCGCCGTTGCCTTTGGCGTGGATCAGGCTCATGCGTGAGCCGCAGCGCCCGCAGTAGAGCGTGCCCTTGAGGTAGTGGTCGTTCTTGCGGTCGCGCTCCTCGGTGTGGGAGTGTGCTTGAAGGACCGCGCGCGCCTGGTTGAACGTCGTCTTGTCGATCAACGGCTCGTGGTGGCCCTGGTATTCGACGCCTGCGTAGCGGACGATCCCGATGTAGTACGGGTTCACGAGCAGCGTGGCGAGCTGTGAACGCGAGAGCGGCTTTGCTGGCCGTGTGGGTGTGGGGCGGGTGAGGAGTCCGCGGTCGGCGAGCGCGTCTTGCAGGGTGTCGAGGGTAGTGTAGGCGCCGGTCGCGTAGGCGGTGATCGCCCAGCGCACATGCGGCGCGCGTTCCGGGTCGACCTCGACTGAGCCGGACCGGGTTTGACGGAGACGGGGTTAGTGGGTTTTCTCGTTCATGAGTGGGCGGGCGTGGCCTTGGTTTTTCGCAGCGTAGAGTTCTTCGACTTCTCGTGGTGGGCGATCGTCGAGCGCTTCGTGTAGACGACTGTCGTTGAACCAGGCGATGTACTCGACGATCGCGAGCTCCAGCTGGCTGCGGGTGCGCCAGACGCGGTCGGCGATCAGCTCCGTCTTGAAGCTGTCGACGAAGCTCTCGGCCATCGAGTTGTCGTAGGCGTCGCCGGTGCTCCCGACCGAGGCGAGGACGTCGTGGTCGGCCAGGGTTTGGGTGTAGTCCCCGGATACGTATTGCGAGCCCCTGTCGGAGTGGTGAATGAGCCGGACCTCCTCGACGCGTTCGCGGGTTGAGAGCGCCATCGCCAGCGCGTCCAGCACGAGCGTCGTGCGCATGTTGCCGGCGAACTGCCAGCCGACGACCTTGCGGCTGAAAACGTCGATCACGAAGCTGAAGAAGACGACGCCCTCCCAGCAGCGCAGATACGAAAAGTCCGCGACCCAAAGCTCGTTCGGGGCAGACGCCGTGAAGTCGCGATTGACGAGATCGGGCCGGTGTCGGGCTGCCGGGTCCGGCGTGGTCGTGCGCCAGGGCTTGCCGCGTCGCTTGGCGCCCTGGATACCGTGCGCGCGCATCAGCCGCTGCACCCGACAACGCCCGACCCGCTCGCCGGCCCGTACGAGCGCCTTCCAGGTACGCCGGTAACCGTAGGCGCAGTAGTTGGTCTCGTGCACCTCGCGGATCCGGGCGAGCAGCCGCTCGTCCTCGAGTCGGCGCGGCGAGCGCTCGCCGGTCTTGCGCTGGTAATACGCGGACGCCGACACGTCCAGGGTCCGGCAGATCGGCTCGACCCCGAAGCGCTCGCGATGCTCCTCCACATACGCGCTCACCTCGTTCGGTCTGGGTCGAGCTCCTTGGCAAAAAACACGCTCGCGGACTTCAGGATCTCGTCCGCTCGGCGCAACTCGAAGTTCTCGCGTCGAAGCTTCTTGATCTCCTCACGCTCATGGCTCGTGAGCATCTCGCCCCGCTTGCCGCCGTCGGCCTCGGCCTGACGCACGCGCTTTCTGAGCGTCTCCGCGTGGATGCCCAGGTCCGCGGCGACGTGGGCGATCGGTCGTTTGCTCTCCAGCGCGAGACGGACGCCGCGCTCAAGCAGCTCTGGTGGGTACTTCGTTCCTCTTGGCATCGCAGAAGACTCTCTTTCCACGCGGACGAATCCACGCATCGGAGTCTCCGTCAAAGCCAGCCTGGCTCAAGCCGCGATGAGCTGACCGAGGCGTTGTGGCCCGCCCAAGACTCCAAGAAGACCCGGCCCCGCCTATGAGAATCCGCCACCGACGCTCGCGCGGCGCTCGGCGACGCCTGGATCGCAGAAGGCGAGCGCTACCGCCTGGACCGCAGCAAGGTAGAAATCGACCTCGACCAACTCGACACGCTGCTCTCCGGCGGCGACCACAACGGCGAACCCAATCCGCAGACGCTGGAAGCGGCGCTCGCTCTCTGGCGCGGCGAACCGCTCGAAGGCTCCGACTACGCCTGGGCCGACGGGCACATCCACCGCCTGCGAGCCACCTGATCGGACTCCTCGAGCGCGCCGGCCACACACGCCTGGAACGCGGCGACCCGCGCGGCGCCTTACAGTTCGCCGAGCAAGCAATCGCGCTCGACCAGTTCCACGAGGCAAGCTGGCGCCTCGCGCTCCAAGCCGACCACGCACTCGGCCTGCGCGAGTCGATCACCCGCCGCTACGACCAGCTGACCCGCGCACTCGACGAGCAGCTCGGACTACAGCCCACGCGCGAGACACGGGTCATGTACCGGGAGTTGCTTGGGCAGGGCTGACGCCGGTCGTCTTTAGCGCAGCAACCCAAAGGATTGGCAGCAGCTAAACGAAGGATAATGTACGACTCAACAGAACGATTGCTACAGCCGGTCTGCCGACAATCCGCCGAGGGATGTGATTTGATGCGCGCTGCCCGCCGGTCCCTGGGCGAGGACGAACCGTAGGGAACTACGATACATCGGGAGGAACGCAACACCAGACGACGGCCGGGTAGCCCGGTCGCATCAGGCGTGCGCTAGGACGAGCAGATGCGCAGAGCACCCCATATCTGGCCCCCAAACGGCAGCTTGCGCTGGCCATTTGCGCAACCTCGGCCTCATGTCGCGTGTTGGAACAGCCGCCACGGTCGCGGTCCAGTCAACCTACGCGCCTCGCGGCGCACCGCCGAACAATCGGGAAGGGGAGCAGGATGCGTAAGGCAAGCATGATCGCATTGTGTGGGCTCGTGGCTATCTACATCACAGAGACGGCAGCTGCCGCCAGCGCTCAAACGAGGCGTCAGGAGGCGAGCGCTTCCGTCAAGCACACGACGCCGCCAATGGTGGGAACGGTCCACATGAAACTGTTGGCACGGATATCGCCTCCGCTCCCCGAACACAGCTTTAGAGAGGGCGCGACTGGGCTAGTTACTGACGGTGGGCGGTGGGCGGCGTACGAGCCCGTCCTTGGCACTACGCGATTGATAGACACTATGAACGGACGCAGCGTTGACCGCCCTGATCCCGAAGGATGCGCAGGTGGACTTGCGGCCGCTGGCGATGGGGAGCTGCTTTACGAATGCGAAGATCCAGAATGCCCTAATTCAGCGCGCTTTTGCATGACGCCTATCTCGAAATCGGTCGAACCCCTCTACTGGTCGCGACGCTATGTTGCACAAGACATTGAAAGTGGAAGTAATCATATTGTAGCGGGCACAAGTCACTTTACGCTACCCCCGAAAGAAGGGTTCTTTCTAACCGAAATTGGAGCTAATTGGATATTCGGCGGTGTGCTCAGCTCTAACTATCATGAACATGTAACGTTCTTTTTGAATTGGCGTACGGGCCGAGTAGTACAGCCGACGCATATGCCAAAGGCTTTTTGGAATTTGAACGCAGAAGGACTGACGCAACCAGTGTGTGCACCGCTGCGCTGGACATCTGGCAACTTTTTGTTTGCGTCCGAAGGGCCTTTTGCCGTAACGGGCATAGAACTACCCGAACCGGGACCCCAAGGGACAAGGTCCAAACCCCTTAGGCTTCTACGCTGCGGTAGCCATTCGGAAGAAATCCTGACCGGCCGCACGCCGCCGTCTTCAAGTTCAGTGCAGCTTGGTGGCGGGGTTGTGTCATGGGTAGGTTCTGCGGTGATCAGTGAAAAAACATTTGGCTCCTCCGAGACGATGTATATGACTCGCCTGCACAGTCGCGGCCGGCCGTGGCATGGCAGAGACTATCGCCTAGCCATACCGAAACCAGCCCATAGAGATATATCGCTGCAGCACACATCAACAGAGGTATTCGTCAGTGCCAGCACTGTAGGAAAGCCTACCGAAGTCTACTTCGCACGTATTCCCAAGAGTAAGTAGTAAAACGATCGGTAAAAGTTCAGCCGAAGCATAGTTAAAGGGGGGCAAATGGAGACGGGTGAAGGCCGAAGCATGACGAAGGAGCGACGTATGTTTTCGCGGCCTGCATGCTGGCGACCCTTGCGTCAAAGAGTCATAAAGATAGGTTGTGCTTTCGCAGCCACGGCCTTTATGACGGGCATCATCGCTGGCACAGATGCATATGCTATCGGATATGTTGATGGAATCTCCGACCAGAACATCGCTTCCCCTTCATGGCACGAAGGCTTGAATGGCGAATCATATTTTGCAAACTTTTTCGCGAGCACATGGCTACCAGCCGGACACATTAAATACGCCAGGTATGTGGTCCCGTGGACCGCGATGGGGGAAACGCAGGGGCCAGGTACATATCCAACGAGATACATGGAATGGTGTGCGGAAGCAAAGAAATATGGTCTCGTCCTGGATATGGCTCCGACAACGTATACCGCGTCATTCCCAAAAACGACGGCAGAATACAAGCAGGACCTTTCAGCCCTAATAACTGCCCCCCAATGTTCTGGTAGTATAGCGTACGTTGAGGCGTGGAATGAGCCAAACGGTGGAAAAACGTTACTTACTCCATTGAAAGATGCCGAATATACACTTGCAGCTTACGAATTGTGCAAAACGCTCGGATGCCATGTTATTGCCGGTGACTTTGTGGACTACCGAAGCGAAAGCGAAATAGCAAAATACGAGGATGAATACGCTGCGGGGCTAAAAGGTCTAAATATCTCGGATTGGGCCATACACCCGTATACCTCGGTCGATATCGAGACCTTTGCACGCGTTCAGGAATTTGTTAACCATATGCCGCAGAGTAAAAAACTGTGGTTTACGGAGGTTGGGGCATACAAATGCGAGCGCGGGGAAAACTATCTCTTTCGCAACCCCGCAGAACAAGGGGAACACGCTAACTGGCTCGTCAACCAACTTTCCCCTCATTTCAACCCTGATCACGTTTTCTATTACCAGTTTATTAGTCGTAACTGTTCAGGTCGGTCGTCTGCGGGGCAGGGTTCTGGGCTTGTGCAGGGAAGTTCGCGGGCGTGGAGGATGCAGAGAATGTTGCGGGGCGGCCGAGCTATGAGGAGTTGGCGACGCTGGT
>JBOHZT010000130.1:0-8539 GCA_050738535.1 Steroidobacteraceae bacterium | reverse complement strand
CGGTAAGGAAGAGCGCTCCTGCGCGCAGCGCGACGCCGGTCCGAAAACGGCTGAAAGCGGCGCTAGAGGCCATACTTCTCCATTCGCCGGTAAAGCGAGGCGCGGGTGAGTCCTAGGGCGTCGGCCGCGCGGCTGATGTTCCTCCCATAGGTCGCGAGCGCTCTCGCGATCGCTTCCTTCTCCACGGCGTCGAGTGTCGACGCGGAGAACGCTGACCCGGGCCCCGAAGCGGCCAGGCCGCGTGCGTTCGGCGACGCGAGACCCGGCGCACCGAGATTCGCCGAAGCAAGGTTCGGCGCGGCGAGCGAGAAGTCCGCGGTCTCGAGCAACTCCCCTTCGCTTAAGATCAGTGCGCGCTCGACCGCATGGCGCAGCGCCCGCACGTTGCCCGGCCACGAGTGATTCATCAGCCGCTCGAGCGCCGCGGCGCTGAGGCGCTTCGGCAGCACGTTGTACTTGTCGGCGTACAGTCCGCCGAAATGCTCGAGGAGCAGCGGAATGTCCTCCCGCCGTTCGCGTAGCGGCGGCAGGACGAGTTCCACGGTGTTGATGCGATAGAGCAGATCCTGGCGGAAGCGGTTCTCGTCGGCGAGTCGCTCCGGGGCCAGGTTCGTGGCGGAGATCAGGCGCACGTCGATGGGCTCCGGCTTCTCGGACCCGACCGGAGTCACTTCGCGCCGCTCGAGTGCGGTGAGGAGCTTGGCCTGAAGGTGTAGCGGGATACTGCCGATTTCATCGAGGAAGAGGGTGCCGCTGGATGCGGCGCGGATGAGGCCGATCCGATCCTGCTTCGCGTCGGTGAACGCGCCGCGGCGGTGCCCGAATAGCTCGCTCTCGAACAATTGTGGGGAAAGCGTTCCGAGATCCACTCTCACGAACGGCCCATCGGCGCGCCGGGAATGTCGATGGATCTCGCGGGCGACCAGTTCCTTGCCGGTTCCGTTCTCACCGAGGATCAGCACATTGGCGTCCGTGGGCGCCACCCGGCGGATCGTTTGGAACACGCGCAGTATCGCCGGTGAGGTGCCGACCATCTGCCCCTCGGGGCGAGTTGCCTCGGCGAGCCCCTGGCTGCGGACCCGAAACTCGCTCGCCTCGAGCCGCGAGCGGCGTAGATTCCAGGCTGCGAGAAGTGTCGCGAGGAGCCTGTCGTTCTCCCACGGCTTGGTGACGAAATCTGCGGCGCCTTTCTTCATGGCCTCCACGGCGAGAGCGACATCACCGTGCGCGGTGATGAGTACCACGACGGCTTGGGGATCGAGGCCGAGCATCTGCTCGAGCAGTGCGGCCTTGCGAGAGCAGGTCGCGATCGCGAAGGAGGACATCACCGCCGTCAGTAGCATCCTCGACGTCGTAAAGGTCAAGGTCCATGCGGGCACCGCCTCCCATCTCGACCTCGCGCAGGAGCAAGCGCAGATCGAATCCGCGCAATCGACCGTTCCGGTGCTCGAGGAGCAGGCGCTCGAGGCTCGAATCGCGCTCGCGGTCCTGTTGGGGCGTCCACCGGAAGGCTTCCGCGTCGAGGCGGACAGCTTGGATGGGATTCGGCTGCCGGCGGTGGGTGTGGGTACGCCCTCACAGCTCTTGCTGCGCCGGCCCGACGTGGCGGAGGCGGAGGCCAATCTGGCAGCGGCGCACGCCAACGTCCAAGCGGCTCGGGCAGCGTTCCTACCTCAGTTTTCGCTGAGCGGCAGCGCGGGGTACAGCAGCACGGCGCTCGATGCGCTGGTTCGGGGGTCCAGCATTCTTTGGGCGGCGGGTGCGCAGCTCGTCCAGACGATATTCGAGGGCGGCAAGCTCGTCGGGGAGAAGAATCTCGCCTACGCGACGCAGCAGGAGCTCATCGCAAGCTATCAAGGAGCCGTGCTCAACGCCTACGCGGACGTGGAAAGTGCCCTCGGCCAGGTGAGGAACTACGCCGGCGAGGAGAATCATCTTCGGCGGGAAGTGGCCGCGGCGCGCGAGGCTTTTCGGATCTCGCAGCTCCAGTACAAGGAGGGCACGGCCAACCTGCTCAACGTGCTGCAGGCGCAGGAGACGCTCTTCGGAGCGAGGGATCAGCTCGCCCAGGCGCAGCTCGCGCGCATGCAGGCGTTGGTTCACCTGTACGAGGCGCTCGGCGGCGGTTGGACGGAAGATCCGCGCGATCGAAGTCAGTTTGGCCCGGAATCAGCGCGGGCCGGTCGGTAAAGCGGACGGTGGGCGGCGCGTGGAGCGCTCGGCGGACGCGGTTGGCTCGTTCCCCCGTGGCGGTGACATAAAGGCAGCCGGAGACCGTCATCACGGTCGTCCGCCACCCTGAGCCATAATATCGTCCAGCGCGCCAGCGATGCTCGCGCGCCGCTCGGCGGGCGGCCGAGGAAGGATCGATACATGTCCGATTTCGCCGTGACTCGCCGCGATGCCCTCAAAGGGCTCGGCGGACTTGCACTTTCCGCGGCGCTATCGGGCGCCGCCGCTGCGGCGGACAGCGGCGCTCGCTCGCTCAGTTTTCTCGCGGTCGGGGATTGGGGGCGCAAGGGCGCGTACCACCAGCGTGACGTTGCCATCCAGATGGGGGAGTGCGCGCGAGAGCTGAATGCGCGCTTCGTCGTCTCGGTCGGCGACAATTTCTATGAGGATGGCGTCGCGAGTGTCGAGGATCCGCTGTGGAGAGAGTCGTTCGAGCAGGTCTACGACGCGCCGTCGCTGCAAGTTCCCTGGCACGTCGCGCTTGGCAATCACGACTACCGCGGGAGCGTCGCGGCGCAGATCGCGTACAGCGCGATAAGCAACCGCTGGCGGATGCCGGCGCGCTGGTACTCGTTCGAGGAGCGCGCGCCGGACGGAACCGTCGTCGAGCTCTTCGTCACCGACACGACGCCGATGGTGAAGAGGTACTACGGAGATCTGTACATGAGGCGCGAGGTCGAGGGCCAGAAGGTGAGCGTGCCGCTACAGCTCGCATGGCTCGATCGCGCGCTGGCGCGCTCGCAAGCCGATTGGAAGATCGTGGTCGGTCACCATCCCGTCTATTCGCGCCCGACGGGCCACGGTATCGAGGGCCTGATGCGTGGCCCGCACCTCGTAGGAGTGGAGATCGACGCCATGCCGGATCTCGTCGCGGCGATCGACCCCATCTTGCAACGCCATCGCGTGCCGCTCTATCTCAATGGGCACCTTCACGATCTGCAGCACGTTCACGGCGGCGTGACGGATTTCGTCTGCACAGGAGCCGGCTCCAAGCTCGGCGATTTCTGTTTCCTCGGCGGCGGGGATTTCTGCGCGCTGCAGTCGGGCTTCGTCGCTTGTACGGTGACTCGCGAGCGGCTGCGAGTCGTGTACCGTGATCGCACCGGGGCTCGCCTCGACGTGGTCGAGATTCAGCGCGCAAGCTGACGCGGTCCGTCCGCGCGGGCGTGTTTCTCACGTCCGCACGGGTTGGCCCCTGTCGGATTTTTGTAGCGGCGGACCTTCCGGCGCTACCATGTCTACGAACCGGACACGCGAGCTGGAAGAGTCGGCTCGAACCAGGGGGTCGGCATGTCAAGACTGACGACAATCACGGCGTGCGTTCTCGCGGCGCTCGGCCTCGCGGCCGCCACCGTTCCGGCGGCCTTCGCCCAATCATCCTGCGGGTCGCTCGCGGCGCCGCCGACGGGCGTCGCGCCGGCGGGGGATGTGCTCTACGCCGGCCATCTGGGACGTGAGGTCGGCGATCTGCCGGACATCATCCACTTCTATTCGGATCTCATCGGCCTCGGTCTCGTCGGTCCGCGTACGGCGCCGCGGCGGTTCATGGTGAGCCACGCGCTCGCGGAGTTCGCCGAGCTCGGCGAGGATGCGAATGCATACGACTCGGTCAGCCGGGTCGCGCTCCTGCCCATTTCGGGGACGGCGGCGGTCGCGGGCCGTCCGCTCATGACCATCGAGGCCATCGAGATCAAGGGCATCCGGTCCCGACCCTACCGGCCGGCGATGAGCGATCCGGGCGCGAGCTATCTGAAGCTGCTGGTGCCCAACCTCGATGCGACGCTCGCCGTGCTCAAATCCGAGCGGACGCCCATCATCACGGCCGGTGGTCATCCCGTCGAGCTTTCCGGCTGGCCCGGCCTGAGTGGGAGCATTCGCGCTGTCTTCGTGCGCGATCCCGACGGCTATCCCGTGGAGCTGATGCAGGTTACGCCGCAGCCCGCCAGTACCGCCGCACCGGGCGCCAAGGTGCTCGGCGCGCGCGTGGCCGTGGTGGTGAACGATCTGCAGAGCACTTGCCGAATGTATCGGCAGCTCGCCGGCCCCGACCTCAAGTTCTGGGAGAGCCCCGGGTGGCTCGGCGGCCAGGTGCACACCGAGCTGACCGGCGTACGGAGCCGATTCCGGCTGGCCGAGGCGCTCGTTCCCGGCTCGCCGGTCGTCCTGGAGCTGATCCAATACCAGCATCACGCTCGGAACGTCCCGCACGCCTACATTCAAGACCCGGGCACGGCACACTTCATGCTCGTCACGAAGAACGACGATGTGATCATCCGGCGGGTCCACGCCGGCCATCTTCACACGTTGAGTCGCTCGAATGCGCCGGTTGCCCTCGGCCCGACCACGCGCTCGTTCTTCGTGCCGGACCCGCAGGGCTTCTGGCTCGAGTTCATGGATCATCCCGCGAAGCACGGACCGGCGGCGAAGCCGCGCGGCTCGAGTCGGTAGGTGCACCTATGCGTCAAAGGTCCGCAGGGGGTACGTAACGCGATCGAGTCGAGTTCGAGGTCTACCGTTTCGAGTCTCTACTCGATGCAAGACGTTTCCATTCGTCGCGCAGCTGTCCCAGAGTGCGAGTGCTGCTAACGCCCCAGAGACCCAGCCCGGAGCCTTTCAGGGGAAGTAGCGGCCGTTGGCGCCTGTCAGTCATAAAATCGTTGATGGGCACGATGGCCGCTATCGGCCGGCCGTGCTTAGTGATGACAGACGCCCGGCCCTTTTCCGCTGCAGCCAACAGGCTGGGCAGCTGATTACGCGCTTCCGTTGCGCCTTTGCGTATGGGCCGGACCATGGATCACCTCGCTGGTGGTCGGCAAGCAAGAAGACATAATTGCATAAAAATTCGCGCGGAGCTAACTTGGTAGCGGGCAGCGAGCGGGCGCAAGCTCTTACCAATGATTTCTCGACGCAGCGTAGCCGCCGTTCCAGCCAGTCAGATAGCACCTCCAATCCTCGTCCTCGAGCTAGCCTCAGCCGAGTGTGGACCAGGTTTTCAGCGGACTCGGCGGCTTCTATGCCTCCGGACGCTGGCATTCGCAGGGTCGCCGAATCATCTACGCATCGGCATCGCTCGCGTTGGCAGCGCTCGAAAAGCTGGTTCATGCGCATACGCTTCGCTCGCTCACCCAATTGAACTATTTCGAGATTGAGATTCCCGAGGCGCTGATTGAGCGGGCCCGGGACTATCCGCCCGGCTGGAACTCCGATCCCGTGAGCCCGATCCCTCTCGCCTACGACCCTCTCAGCGGAGGAAATCCCTGATCCTCTCGGCCGCCTCGACGCACTGCTCGAGGCTCGGCGTGAGCGACAGCCGGATGCGGCCGGCGCCGGGATTGCCCGCGGGGCCGGGCCGGGCGAGATAGCTGCCGGGTAAGAGCTTCACGTTCTGCGCCGCGTAGAGGTCGCGGACGAGCCGCTCGTCGTCGCCTCCGACGTCGGGCCACAGATAAAAGGCTCCAGCCGGTCGCTCGACGCCGAGGACCGGTTCGAGGATCGGCAGCACCCGGTCGATCTTGCGCCGGTAGAGCTCGCGATTCGCGGCCGCGTGGGCATCGTCGTTCCAGGCGGCGATGCTCGCGAGCTGCACCATCGGCGACATCGCGCCGCCGTGATAGGTGCGATAGAGCAGGAAGCGCGCGAGCACCTCGGGGTCGCCCGCGACGAAGCCGGAGCGCAAACCCGGAACGCTCGATCGCTTCGAGAGGCTGTGGAAGACGATGCAGCGCTCGAAGCGCTCGTGGCCGCGCGCGAGCGCGGCGTTGAGCAGGCTCGGGGGCGGCGCGTGCTCGTCCGGATAGATGTCCGCGTAGCACTCGTCCGCCGCGATCAGGAAGTCATGCTCTACCGCGAGCGCGAGCGCTTGCTCGAGACGCTCTTGCGAGAGCACCGCGCCCGTGGGATTGCCCGGGCTGCAAAGGAACAGGATCTGGCAACGCTCCCAGGCGGAAGCCGGCACACTCTCGAGGTCCGGCGCGTAGCCGGTCGCGGCGGTCGCATCGAGCCGCAAGGGCTCGGCACCGGCGAGCAGCGCCGCGCCCTCGTAGATCTGATAAAACGGATTGGGCATGGCAACGAGCGGACGGCCGCTCGAAGAAGCGCCTCTCGCTGAGGCGCCTGAGGGGCCTGCGGATGGGCTGGCCGCTCGTCGGCCCGCATCCGCGTCCACCGTCGCTTGCACGAAGCTGAACAAGGCCTCGCGCGTTCCGTTGACCGGCAGCACCATGCTGCGCGGATCGACCGCTCCCTCGGGGAGCGTGAACCGTCGCTCCAGCCAGTGAGCCGCAGCAGCGCGCAGCTCGAGGCTGCCGATCGTCGGCGGATAGCTCCCGAGCCTCGTGACGCCTTCGCGAAGCGCCTCGAGCACCAGGGCTGGCGGGGCGTGCTGAGGCTCGCCGATCGACAGCGCAAGCGGCTCGAGGCCCGTCGGCGGCTCGACGCCCGCAAGGAGGCGCGCAAGCTTCTCGAACGGGTAGGTTTCGAGCTGGCCGAGGCGCGGGTTCATGCGGCGGAGCGCGGGTCGACGGGGCTCATGCCGCCTCGTGCCGGTCGAGCGCGGCGATGAGGCGCTCCTTCAGATGCTCGGCGGCCGCGTCCGCGAGCGGCTTCGAGTCGACGTCGGTGAGGTAGAACACGTCTTCGGCCCGTTCGCCCACCGTCATGATCTTGGCCCCGTGCAGCTCGATGCGCTCCGCCTCGAGCACGTTGCCCACGTCGCAGAGCAGGCCGGGGCGGTCGCCCGCGATCAATTCGAGCACGGAGCGCTGGTTGCGATCGTCGACGGTGAGCACGATCTGGGTCGGCGTGTTGAACATGCGCGCCTGCCGGGGCGCGCGGCGCGAGACGGCGGGAAGCGGCGCATCCGGGCCGCGCAGCGAGCGCCACAGGGCGCGCTCGATCTCGGCGAGCCGGTCGGGATCGGTGATGGCGGTGCCGTCGTTCTCCAGCACGTGGTACAGATCGAGGCTGAAGCCGTCGCCCGTCGGGGTGATGCGCGCATCGATGATGGTGAGGCCGAGCTGATCGAGCACGGCGGTGGTGCTCGCGAATCCGTGCCGCAGATGTGGCGCGTACGTGAGGACCGCCGTGATGCCGCGCTCGCTGCGCGATTGAAGCGCGACGAGCGGCGTATCCGAGGTCGGCTCGCGTTCGGCGAACAGCCGCGTGTGCCACGCCACCTCCTCCGGCGTGTGCCTGAGAAAGTAGGGCGCCGAGAAACGCTCCCAGGCACGCTCGATGTCCGTCTCCGCGACGCCGTCGCCCTGGAGGCGCTTGCGCGCCGCCTCCTGCGTCTCGCGCACGAGCTCCTCCTGATCGATCGGACTCTCGAGCCCGCGGCGCAGCGCGCGTTTGACGCGATCGTAGAATTCGTGGAAGAGCGAGGCCTTCCACGAGTTCCAGAGCTTCGGGTTGGTGCCGCGGACGTCGGCGCACGTCAGGACATAGAGGTAGTCGAGATGCGTCTCATCGCCCACCTTGCGGGCGAAGGCGCTCACGACCTCGGGATCGGAGATGTCCTGCTTCTGAGCCGTGATCGACAGCTCGAGGTGGTTGCGCACGAGCCAGGCGACGAGCCGCGCGTCATAGCGCGAGAGGCCCTGCTCGAGGCAGAACGCCTCGGCGTCCACCGCGCCGAGCTCGGAGTGCTCGCCGCCGCGGCCCTTGGCGATGTCGTGGAAGAGGGCGCCGAGGTAGGCGAGCTCGGGCTTCGGCAGCTGCTGCATGATGCGCGAGAGCTCCGGGAGCTCGTGATCGTAGCGGGGGATCGCGAGGCGGCGCAGGTTGCTCACGACGAACAGCGTGTGCGCATCGACGGTGTACGCGTGGAACAAGTCGTACTGCATCCGCCCGACGATGCGGCCGAACGCCGGGATGTAGCGGCCGAGCACCCCGTAGGCGTTCATGCGCCGCAGCTCGTGCGTGACGCCGACCGGGGCGCGGATGATCTCCATGAAGAGCCGATGGTGGCGCGGGTTCTGGCGGAACTCCTCGTCGATCAGCCACAGGCTGCGGGCGAGCGCGCGCAGCGTCGAGGCGCGCACGCCATCGATGGCGGGATTTTGCTCGAGGAGCACGAACAGCTCGAGGAGCGCGGAGGGGGCGCGCGCGAACACGTCTTCGGTGCGCGCCTCGAGCGAGCCGTTGCGCACCTGGAAGCGCGCATTCAAGGGCCGCGGCGGCTCGTCCTCGGTGAGGATCGCCTCGCGATACAGCTGCAGCAGCAGCTCGTTGAGGAGGCTCACGTCCATCACCGTGCGGTAGTAGCGCTGCATCAGCTGCTCGACGGCGAGCGTGTAGGAGCCGTCCTCGT
>JBOHZT010000129.1:0-8544 GCA_050738535.1 Steroidobacteraceae bacterium | reverse complement strand
CGCATCAACCCCGGCGACAAGGACCATCGCCTCGTCAACATCAAGAAGGTCACCTCGGGCTCGACGCCCAAGACGGCAGAGTTCGTCGATGCGCTCTACGGTTCCATCATCGAGGCCGGAACGCATATGGCTCCGAGCATCAAGGTTGCGGAAGCCGCGAAGGTCATCGAGAACACGCAGCGGGACGTGAACATCGCGCTCATCAACGAGCTGGCGCTCATCTTCAATCGGATGGGAATCGACACGGAGGCCGTGCTGAAAGCGGCGGGCTCGAAGTGGAATTTTCTTCCTTTTCGGCCGGGCCTTGTCGGAGGTCATTGCATCGGGGTGGATCCGTACTATCTCACGTACAAGGCCCAGGAGATCGGGTATCACCCGGAGATGATTCTTGCCGGTCGGCGCCTGAACGACAACATGTCGGGTTACGTGGCGGGCGAGGTCGTGAAGCTCATGACGCGCAAGCGAATTCATGTGAACGGCTCTCGCACGCTCGTGCTCGGAGTGACGTTCAAGGAGAACTGTCCCGATATTCGCAATTCGAAGGTGGTGGATGTGATCCGAGAGTTGGAGAGATACGGATCAAAGGTCGACGTCTATGATCCCTGGGCAGATTCCGCGGAGTGCAAGCGGGAATACGGATTTCGGCCTCGACGTACCCTCGAGCGCAGGGGGTACGAGGCGGCGGTCGTGGCGGTCGCTCACCAGGAATTTCGCGCGCTCGGCTCGGGCGGGGTGCGGCGGCTGTGCTGTGAGAATCACGTGCTGTATGACATCAAACATCTCTTCAGACCGGACGAGGTCGACGGACGTCTGTAGCGGGTCGGGCTCGCCCCGTCCCGCCCGTGTAAGGCGGGTCGTAAGCCCCGTTCTTGACGGGTATCACACCGGACGCAATCGCTCGCAAGGTACGATCGCCCCGCCGGAGCGCATCTCGCGGCTCGTCGTTTCGCGCCGTCGGCACCTTGTTCTCTGAACCCGACAGCAACAGCGGTATTTATGCCAATATTAACCCTGAGCGGCTCGAATCCGGTGGTGACCAGTCGTCGGGCGGAAACGTCAAACGCTTGAATTTAAGCTCGGATATCTACTCCAGTCGCCGGTATCGACAAGCAATACATCTAGCATCGAGTTTCCAATGAGCCAAATGTCCAAAAGAACCGTCATCCAGTCGCTGTTCGAGGAAGTGGCCCGGGAGCAGGACCGAACGCTGGCGCCTCTGGCGGACGATACGAGGCTGCTCGATTCGGGTCTCGACTCTCTCAGTTTCGCCATCATCGTTGCTAGGCTGGAAGACTCGCTCGGCGTCGATCCCTTCGATACGGAGGAGGCGGTCGACTTCCCGGTGACCTTCGGCGATTTCGTGCAGCTCTACGAGCGTCCGCGCCGTTGAGTCGATGCGGCTCTGGGAATCCATCGCGACGGCGGAGGGGGTTCCCCTCGGCTCCCTTCACGCCGTGGAGGCGAGCGTCGAGCTCGCCGCGCTCGTGGGCGGATCGAGCCTCGGCGGCCGCCTCGAGGAGTTGCGCGGCCGTAGCCTCCTCGTTGCCACGCACAGACCGCTCGCGGCAGCCCTAGCTTGCATCGAGCTCGATGGAGTCGTCCGGCGACTCGTGCTCTGTCCGCTCGGCGTGGCGCGGGAGTACCTCCCCGGCATCATTGAAAACGCCGGTATAGATGCCTGCGTACGTGACGACGCGGGTCTCGACACGAAAGGACTCGGCATCCCGCTGTGCGTCACGCAAGCGCCGGTTATCGGCGGCCAGATCACGCGTCGTTGCTCCCACGACACCGAATGGGTGCTGCTGACCTCGGGCACGACGGGCGCGCCGAAGCTCGTGCTGCACACGTTCGCTGGCTTGAGCAGCGCGATCGCGCAGTCGGGGCAGGCGGCGGAAGACCTCGTGTGGGCAACGTTTTACGACATTCGGCGCTATGGAGGATTGCAGATCTTCCTGCGAGCCCTGCGCGCCGGGTCGCTCGTCCTGTCGAGCCCTGAGGAGTCGGTTCCCGACTTCCTCGCCCGCGCCGCGGCGCGACACGTGACGCACATCTCCGGGACGCCATCGCACTGGCGGCGTGCGTTGATGAGCGGCGCCGCAGCGAGCATCGCGCCCCGCTACGTCCGGCTTTCCGGGGAGATTGCGGATCAGGCGATTCTCGATCAGCTGCGCTCCACGTACCCGAAGGCGCAAGTCGCCCATGCCTTTGCGACGACCGAGGCGGGGGTCGCATTCGAGGTGGGCGACGGGCTCTGCGGCTTCCCGGCGAGTTTGTTGGAGGCCGCCGGATTGCCAGTGGAAATGAGGGTCACGCGGGACACGCTTCGAATTCGCTCCGGAGGCAACGCGATACGCTATCTCGGTGAGGGAGCGCCACCGCTCAAGGGCGAGGATGGATTCGTCGACACGGGTGACCGCCTCGAGCTGCGCAGCGGGCGCTATCACTTCGTCGGCCGAAGCGGCGGGGTCATCAACGTCGGGGGCCTCAAGGTCCACCCAGAGGAAGTGGAGGCGTCCATCAACTCTCATCCTTGGGTGCGGATGTCGCTCGTGAGGTCGCGGCGCAATCCGATCACGGGAGCGCTCGTCACGGCCGACGTGGTGCTGCTCGATCCTTCCCTCGGAGAGCCGGATCGGCCGGAAAAGAAGGCGCTCACGCAGGAGATATTGGAGGCGTGCCGGCGGACCCTCGAGCCTTACAAGGTTCCGGCGACCATCCGGTTTGTGCCAGCGCTCGAGGTCTCTCCTTCAGGAAAGCTGGTGCGTCCCCATGCGTAACATCATCGTCACCGGGGGCAGCCGCGGCCTCGGACTCGCGATCGCATCGACGCTTGCCGTGGGCGGGAATCGAGTGATCGCCGTCGCGCGCTCGGCGACGAGCGAGCTTGCGGCCGCGGCCGACGCACTCGAGCAGTCCCTGGCGCTCGAGCCGTCGCAGAAGGGTGCGCTCCTGTTTCGCAGCTGCGATCTGGCGGATCTGGCCCGCATCAGAGATTTCGTTGGCGCGCTCCGTCAGGAGTTCGGGACGCTGTATGGACTTGTCAACAACGCCGGGCTCGGCACCCACGGCATGCTCTCGATGATGCGTGACGAGGAGATCGAGCGGCTCGTGAGGCTCAACACGATCGTCCCCATGATGCTCGCCAAATATGTGCTGCGCTCGATGATGGTCGCCAAGGCCGGTCGAATCGTCAATGTGGCGTCGATCGTGGCCGCGACCGGGTACGCCGGGCTTGCGGCCTATGCCGCCACCAAGGCCTCCCTCATCGGCTTCACGCGCTCCCTCGCGCGAGAAGTCGGGCCGCTCGGCATCACGGTGAACGCGGTGGCGCCGGGCTTCGTCGACACCGAGATGACGCGCGAGCTCGGGGAGGCGGAGCGTGAGCGCATCAGGCGGCGCAGTGCGCTCAAACGGCTCGCGCGACCCGAGGATATCGCCTCGGCCGTCGAGTTTCTGCTGAGCGACAGGGCCAAGAGCATCACCGGGGTGACCTTGACGGTCGACGCCGGCAATACGGCCTGAGCGCCGCCGGTCCGAGACGCCGCGGATCAATCGCGGGCCAGAGTCACCGCGGGCCAGGAGGCGCGCTTGGCCGGCACGGGTTAAATGCGCGTCCGTCTCGGCGGACGATGCGGCAGATCAGCCCGCCGACCATCGCGTTGCGGGTGAATGCCAACGTGAGCTGGGCGGATTCCAAAAGAGAGGTAGCGTCGACTGCCTTTACAATGGTCTCCCTCCTACGCGCGAGAGGGCTAACGAAAACAATGCTATGCATCATCGGCACGTATTTTGCATTGTGCTGTCAAGATCGAGCAGGGTTGCTTATGACCGTCACTTGGCTGGCTCATGAGGTGATTGCATGAACAAGAAGAAGGTCGCTTTCGGCGCGACAAAGTTCCTGGCGGCGGGCGCATTGCTGACCGCATTGGCGGCGCCGCCGTACGCCAGCGCAACGATCATGCAGATCAGCTTCAGCGGAGCTTTGGGTAACGGATACGCAAATCTCACGCTCAATCCGGATCGCAAATCCAGCTCGAAATATAAGCCCAAATATAACGCATACGACGGTGCGAACAATATTTCGCATCGCCTCTCAAAATACGATCCCGCGGGCGCTCAATCCATCATCGGCGCGAGCGGCGCTTTCGACGGCATCGCGATCACGGGAGTGATGCCGCTCGATTCTGGTCTAGCGCCTCCGGGCGAAATACTTCCGCACAGCTTCAGCTGGATTGATACGACTACGGGGGAGAATTCGTACGACAATCTCTTCTACGCGAATGGCTCGCCACTGGTGTGTCCGCCGACGACCGCAGGCGGCGGCGTCGGGTATCCATTTTCCGGTGGCTTCCTCGATATTTATGGCGTGATGTTCACGCTGCAAAACGGCGACGCCCTCGGCCTCTGGAGCGACGGGGTTACCGCGCCAGGAGCTTTTGTTCCGCAGGGTGGCCTCACCTACGGGCTCGATCTGTTCACGCCGGCGGCAACCGCGGGAACATACTCGCTTATTGACAGTGACTCGCAGTTTGCCGGCGTCTCGGCGTCAGCACCGGAGCCGAACTCCCTTTGGTTGTTCGGGGCGGGCGTGCTCGGTCTTTTCGCTTGGCGCCGCCGCGCGGTAGCGAAGCGCGCAAGAGGTGCCGCGGCCTGGTGTTGGTCACACCAGGCCGTCTGCGGGAATCGGGCGGCGGTAGCGCGAACGTAATTTCCCGAGTGGTTTCCTGGTAGTAATCCCTCAAATGCGCTCTTGACCTGCGCGGATCCGCTCGAAAAGCGCTGCGTCGAGCCTCACGAACTCGCGCTTGTCTCGATCATCGAAATAGACCGCATCGGCCATGGCGGCAGGCTCGAAGCCCTGGTCGATGAAATCCTGCTTGCGCGGTCTGAGCGTGCCCGTGAGCTCGATGGCCGGAACGATCCGAACAAACAAGGGACGCGCATACTCCGGCAGATGCGCCGCGAGATGGCTGTGGAGAATGGGGAGGTCGAACGCGGAGTCCGTCGCGAGTGCGGCCATGCCGGCACGTCCGTCCGCACCGGCGATACGAACGCCGTAGACCGCCACCTCGCTCACCCCGGCGCAGGAGGCGATCACGGCGGCGACTTCGCTGGTCGAGACGTTTTCGCCTTTCCAGCGAAAGGTGTCGCCCACTCGATCGACGAAGTAATAGAAGCCTTGCGCATCCTGCCTCATCAAATCGCCGGTGCGGAACCACGCATCGCCGGCGGCAAAAACGTCCTCCAGCACCTTCTTCTGCGATTCGCGTGCGTCAACGTAGCCCTCAAAGCGGCCGCTCGGCCTGCCAGCGGCGTCACGGATTCGGCCCAGGGCTTCGCCGGTCTCGTTCGGCTCACAGGGAACACATCGTCCGGTCTCGTCTCTGAGCGGCGCCTCCGTCCGGACGTCGAACTTCACGAGCGCGACCGGAAGCCGATGCGATAGGAAAGGAGGAATGCGCCCGATGGCGCCGGGTTGCCCCTCGCAGTTGTAGAGGGAAAAGCTGCCTTCGGTCGACGCGTAGTACTCGAGAATTTGCGGGATCCTGAAGCGCTGTTTGAACGGTTTCCAAACCTCCGGCCGCAGGCCGTTGCCGCAACAAAGCCGCAGCGCGTGGCTTACCTCGTCCGGCTGCGCAGGGGCATGGAGCAAGTAACGGCAGAGCTCGCCGATGTACTGGAAGAGCGTGCAGCGCTGTGCGGTGACGTCACTCCAGAACTCCCCAGCAGAGAAACGCTCCCGCAACACTACTGTCGCGCCCGCGACGAGGGGCGCACCCGTTGCCACGACGCCGCCGATGCTGTGGTACATGGGAAGGCAGTCGAACATCCGATCGGTCGGCCGTATGTCCATCAGGCCCGCGAACCAGTGGCTCCATTGCATGACCCGGAAGTGACTGACGGCGGCCGGTTTCGGTAAACCGGTCGTCCCGGACGTGTAGATGTAGAGCGCACGGTCTTCCAGGCTGGGGGGGCGGCACTCGGACTCCGTTAGCGGGTGCGTTGGCACGTCGGCCGTTTCGAGCTCGAGGCTCGCGAAGCGGTGCGGGCCCTCGCCCAAGGCCCAGCGACGCACCTCCGTCGGCACGGAGGGCTCAGCGGAGCGCAGCGCATCGATGAGCCCCGCGCCGACGATGATGGCGCGGGGCGCGACGGAGTTGATGGATCGAGCCAGCAGATCGCCCGCGAGATGCGTGTTGAGCAGCGCGACGACCACGCCGATGCGATTGAGTCCGAGCCAGATCGCCATGTACTGCGGGCAATTCGGCATGAGCAGACAGACCACGTCGCCGGCCGTCCATCCCTGGGCTAGACCCCATCGAGCATAGCGGTGCACGGCCGCGGCCAACTCGCGGTAGCTGAGGCCCGCTTCTCGGGAGACGAGGGCCGGCGCGTCCCCGAACCTGTCTGCAAGAGCGTCGATCACGTGAGGCAGCGTGACTGAGGGATGGCGCCCGATTGCCGCGGTCCTCTCCAGGGCGCGCGTCCACGCTTTGTGGGCTGAATTCACGTTTTTTCAGTCTGGGCGGTCATAATCGGGCAGTACACACGATCTGGTAGGACTTTGCATGAAAAAGGAGACCATCGCGCTGCACGGCGGGTTTGATTGTGATCCGACGACCAAGGCCGTCGCGGTGCCGATCTACCAGACGGTCGCGTACGCCTTCGACAGCGCGGAGCACGGCGCCGCGCTCTTCGATCTCGAAGTGCCGGGATATCGCTACGCGCGGATCTCGAACCCGACTACCGACGTGCTGGAGAAGCGGGTCGCTGCGCTCGAGGGCGGGATCGATGCACTGAGCGCGAGCTCGGGCCAATCGGCGATGCTCTATTCGATGCTCGCGATCACCGAGGCGGGCCGCAACGTCGTCTCGATCCCGCAGCTCTACGGGACGACGTACACGCTCCTCGGGCACATCTTGCCGAAGCTCGGGGTCGAGGGGCGCTTCGCGAAGTCCGATCAGCCGGCCGATATCGCGGCGCTCATCGACGAGCGTACGAGTGCGGTGTTCTGCGAAACAGTGGGCAACCCCGCAGGCAATGTCTGCGACATCGAGGCGCTCGCGGAGGTCGCGCATCGGGCGGGCATTCCGCTCATCGTCGACAACACCGTTCCCTCGCCCATGCTCATCCGGCCCATCGAATTCGGCGCGGATATCGTCGTTGAATCCCTCACGAAATTTCTCGGCGGGCACGGGACGACGCTCGGGGGCATCCTCGTGGATAGCGGCCGGTTTCCGTGGGAGAAGCACGCCGCGCGCTTTCCGATGCTGACCCAACCGGACGACAGCTATCACGGGCTCGTCTATACGCAGCATTTCGGGCCGAAGGCCTATCTCGGGCGATGCCGAAGTGTCTTCCAGCGAACCATGGGCGCCGTGCTCTCCCCGCTCAGCGCCTTCCTGCTGCTGCAGGGCATCGAGACCGTGGCGCTGCGAGTCGAGCGCCACGTCGAGAATGCGCGCCGAGTCGCCGAGTTCCTGCGCGATGACGCTCGGGTCACCTCCGTGAGCTACGCGGGCTTCCCCGACAGTCCCTATTACCCGCTCGTGCAAAAATATCTCGGCGGGAAGGCCTGCTCGCTCCTCACCTTCGAGATCCGCGGCGGACACGATGCCGGCACTCGCTTCTACGACGCCCTCAAGCTCTTCAAGCGGCTCGTGAATCTCGGCGACGCCAAGTCGCTCGCCTGTCACCCGGCCTCCACCACGCACCGGCAGATGTCGCCCGAGGCACAGCGCATCGCCGGCGTGGGCCCGGCGACGCTTCGCCTGAGCGTTGGGATAGAGCACATCGACGACATTCTGGCCGATCTCGACCAGGCGCTCGCGGCCGCATCCCGCGGCTGAGGGCCGGCGGAGCGCATGAACCGCCAGGATCTGCCGCCACCGGTAGACGCGCTGTTCCCTTCGAAAGCAGCGCGGGAGCGACTCGACGACTGGCTCACTCGCGCGCTCGCGAGCGCGGCGGAGCGCATTCCCGGCGGGTCCGTCATTCCCGACATCGACATGAGCGCGTTTCGCCGCGAGCTCGCCGGTTTCGATTTCACGGCTCCGCGGCCGCTCGAGGGGCTGCTCGCCTGGACCGTCGAGCAGCTCGAGCACGGCGTAGTTCACCTCAACCATCCGCGCTACTTCGGACTCTTCAATCCCAGCCCCACCTTTCCCGCGCAGTGCGCCGATCGGATCGCGGGCAGCTTCAATCCCCAGCTCGCGAGCTCGGGCTCCTCGCCCGTGCCGGTCGCCATCGAGGCGCACGTCATCCAGGCGATCGCCGCGCGAGCGGGATTTCCCGAGCCGAGGGGCGGACACTTCACGGTGAGCGGGTCGGAAGCGAACTTCACCTCGCTCATCTGTGCGCTCACGCGTGCGTCGCCGCGCTTCGGTTCCGAGGGCGTGCGCGCCTTTGGCGGCCCCGTCGCGATGTATACCTCGCGGGAGTGCCAGCCCGCATGGTTCAAAATCACTCACGAGGCGGGTGTGGGCCGCGACGCGCTGCGGCTCGTTTCGACGGATGGCAGCGGCCGGATGGACGTGGACGCAC
>JBOHZT010000128.1:0-8561 GCA_050738535.1 Steroidobacteraceae bacterium | reverse complement strand
CTCGAAGGCTTCGACTACCAAGGCCGCGGCTATCCGATGGCCATGGGAAAGTGGCGGCCCTGAACGCCGTGGCGGGCTTCAGCCGGGAGACGCGGCGTATCCTGCTCGATGGAGCGGTCGTCGAGGTGCAGCGCGAGGGCACCACGCTGATCGCGCCCGATGGACGGCGGATCGCAGTCGACGCCGCATTGCATCTGCCGCCGTCCGCACCGACGAAGATCATCTGCGTGCATCTCAATTACCGCAGCCGCGCGCAGGAGCTGCGCACCGTGCCGCCGCCCTACCCGAATTACTTTCAAAAGCCGCTGTCCTGCCTCAATGGCCACGGGGGCGCGGTGGTGCGGCCTCGCGGCTGCCGCTATCTCAACTACGAAGGGGAGATCGCGATCGTGATCGGGCGCCGAGCGCGCAATGTCCGGGCTTCGGAGGCGCTCGAGTACGTCGAGGGTTACACGCTCGCGAATGACTTCGCGCTGCACGACTTCCGCGATGCGGATCGGGGCGCCATGCTGCGGGTGAAGGGCGCCGACACGCTGCGCGTGGTAGGCCCGGGGCTGGTCCGAGGCTGGCAGCCGGCCGACCAGGCGCTTCGCACCCGCGTGAACGGCAAGATCATGCAGGAGGCGCGTCTCTCGGACATGCTCTTCAGCATGGCCTACCTCATCGCCGATCTCGCGCGGACGATGACGCTCCTGCCGGGCGATTTGATCCTTTCGGGCACGCCCGCGCATTCGCGGCCCGTCGAGCCGGGGCGATGTGGTCACCGTCGAGGCGGACGGCCTCGGCGTCTTGGAGAGCCGTATCGTCGAGGGAGAATCGGAGCTCACCGCGGAGTGCGGCTGGCCGCCCTCGGCGAGCGAGAAGGTGCTCGGCGTCGCCTTGGGGGAAGGGTTGCGAGAGTAGCCCGGCGTATCGCAGCGGGAGGCAAGTGATGGTGTTCGACTGGCAGGACCCCCTGCGGCTCGAGGAGCAGCTCTCGGACGACGAGCGGCTCGTGAGGGATACGGCGCGCGCGCTCGCCGCGCGCGAGCTCGCGCCCCGGGTCACCGACGACTACCTCGGCGAGCGCAGCGACCCGCGGCTCCTCGAGCGCTTTGGAGCGGCAGGTCTTCTCGGCCTGACGCTGCCGCAGGAGGAGGGTGGCGCGGGACTGTCGCACGTCGCCTATGGGCTTGCGGCGCGCGAGCTCGAGCGGATCGATTCGGGATACCGCTCGATGATGAGCGTTCAATCGTCTCTCGTGATGCACCCCATCCACGCCTTTGGAACGCAAGGCCAGCGCCGCAAGTACCTGCCGCGGCTCGCGAGCGGCGAGTGGATCGGCTGTTGCGGTCTGACGGAGCCGGGCGCGGGATCGGACCCCGGCAGCATGAGCGCACGCGCCGAGCCCATTGCAGGCGGCTACCGATTGACGGGAGTGAAGAGCTGGATCTCGGCAAGCCCGCTCGCGCAGGTGCTCCTCGTGTGGGCGAGGTCCGCGGCGCATGACGGAGCGATTCGCGGCTTCATCCTGGAGCGCGGCATGCGCGGGCTCAGCACGCCGCGGATCGAGGGCAAGCTCGCACTCAGGACTTCCGTGACCGGGGAGATCGTGATGGAAGGCGTCGAGGTGCCCGACGAGCAGCTGCTGCCGGGCGCCTCGGGCCTGCGGGCGCCGCTCGCCTGCCTCGACCTCGCGCGCTACGGAATCGCTTGGGGCGCAATGGGCGCAGCCGAGGACTGCTGGCTGCGGGCCCGGCAGTACGGAGTCGGGCGTGTCCAGTTCGGCCGCCCCCTCGCCGCAACCCAGCTCTTTCAAAGAAAGCTCGCCGACATGCAGTCGGAGATCGCGCTCGGCTTGCAAGCAGTCCTGCGCGTCGGGCGCCTCCTCGACGCGGGCGAGGCGGCCCCGGAGATGATCTCGCTCGTGAAACGCAACAACTGCGGCAAGGCGCTCGAGATCGCCCGGCTCGCGCGCGACATGCACGGGGGTAATGGCATCCAAGCCGCCTATCACGTCATGCGTCACGCGCAGAACCTCGAGGCGGTGAATACCTACGAGGGCACGCACGACATCCACGCGCTCATCCTCGGGCGGGCACAGACGGGACTCGCGGCCTTCGGCTGACGTTGACAGGGTGAGACGGGCCTCGGTAGGCTCGAGGCCCCCGCTGTAATCGATTGCAACCATTGACGAAAACAATACCTCCGACTGAGCCGACGCGCAGCGGAGCATCCACCCGGCGAGTGCTCGCAGCCGTGATCGGCTGTCTCGCGGGCGCGGTCTCGACGACGCAGGCTGCCGCAACGCACGAAGCTGGGGGCGCTCTCGAGCCCCTGGCCGTCGAGGTGGGTGCTCCTCGTGTCGTGTGCCGGCCTGCAGCCGGCGCGCGGCCCTGGCTCGATGCCGGGCAGAGCGCCGAGTGTCGTGCGCTCGAGGTACTTGCCGCGCTCAGCGCTGCGCAGAAGGTGCAATTCGATGCCGGCGGATTCGCGGTGTTCGAGTCTCCGACGCCCGCGATTGCGCGCAAGCTCGGGCTGCCTCGGCTCGGCGCGGGGCACGACGGACCGAACGGCATCGCCTCTTTCACCGATCTGCTCGGGCTGCCGGCCTCTCCGCTCTCGCAGGGCGTCACGGCCTTCCCCGACGTGGTGACGCTCGCCGCCACGTGGGACGAATCGCTCGCGCGACGCTTCGGGACTGCGCTCGGGGAGGAATTTCGCGGCAAGGGCTTGAGCGCCGATTTCGGGCCGAACCTCAACATCGTGCGTACCTGGCACGATGGCCGATCGGCCGAGTCCTTCGGTGAGGATCCGTTCCTCACCGCCACGTTGGGATCGGCCGAGATCCGCGGCTTGCAGCGTCGAGGCGTGATCGCGACCGTGAAGCACTTCGATGCGAACGATCAGGAGCTCGGCCGAACCGGCCGCTATCCCGACATGGCCGGCATCGACGAGCACATTCCTTTGAAGGCGCTCGAGGAGATCTATCTGCCGCAATTCAAGGCGGCGGTCGAGCAGGCGCATGCCGGCGCGGTGATGTGCGCCTACGATCAGATCAACGGCGAGTTCAGCTGCAACGACGAGTCGCTCCTCGGCCGCCTGCGCCGGTGGGGCTTCGATGGCGTCATCGTTCCGGATGCGGCCTTCGCGCAGCGCAGCGCCGTCGCTGCGGCGGCGGCCGGAGTGGATGCCGCGAGCCCGGTCGAGCAGGTCTCCGCCGCCATCGCGCGCGGCGCGGTGAGCCCGAGCTTCTTCGATCGCAAGATCTACCACGAGCTCGTCGTGCGCTTTCGGTTGGGGTTGTACGATCACCCGCGAACGGGTCGGCAGGACGCGGATGTCTCGACGCCCGCCCACCGCGCGCTCGCGCTCGAGATCGCGAGCGCCGGGGCGGTGCTGTTGAAGAATGCGGCCCACACCTTGCCGCTCGAGGGCGTGAGCTCGATCGCCGTGATCGGCGCGGACGCCGGTCCGCAAGCCGTCGTGATGGAATCCGGCAGCGCGCACGTCCATGTGGCGGGACTCAGCCTGCCGCTCACCGCCATCCGTCAGCGCGCAGGCGCGTCGGTTCGAGTGACCTACGCGCGCGGCGACCTCGGTGCGCGTCCGCTGCCGCTCGTTCCCGCTGCAGTGCTCACGCCGCCTTCGGGCTCGGGTCACGGCTTCGAGGGGCAGTACTTCGGAACTCCGGACTACGGGGCGCCCGTGCTCACGAGAGTCGACCCCACGATCGATTTCGGCGCCGATCCGCACATCCCGCGGCCGCCGGCCGGTACGCTCGCAAAGCCTCGATATCCGCACACGCCGGCGCCTTGGTCGGCGAAGTGGTCCGGCACCCTCATGCCGCCGGCGAGCGGTCTCTATGGATTCTCGCTGACCGGGGCCGGCACGGCCGAGCTGTTTCTCGATGGCCACCAAGTGGCAGCGATTCAGCAAGCCGACTTTCCGCGCACGGTGATCGGCACCGCGAGGCTCGAGAAGGGTCGCAAGGTCGCGGTTCGCATCGAATACGACACGGCCGCGGCTGTCCTCGGAGCCGGACTGCGGGTCGGCTGGCAGCCGCCGGACGGCCGTCTCGCCCAGGCGGTCGCCGCGGCGCGGCAGGCAGATGTGGCGATTGTGTTTGCCGGCGAGCAGCTCGGGGAGGGCTACGACAAGATTCGGCTCGGGTTGCCGGGCGACGAGAATCGGCTCATCGCGGCGGTCGCCGCCGCCAATCCCCGCACGGTTGTCGTGCTCAATACCTCGACGCCCGTCGCGATGCCCTGGATCGGCGCCGTCGCAGCGGTGATCGAGGCGTGGTATCCGGGCGCCGCCGATGGAACGTCCATCGCGGCGCTGCTCTACGGCGACGTGAATCCGTCGGGCCGGCTCCCGGTGACCTTCCCGCGCACGGCCGAGCAAGGCCCCGCGACGCACTGGTGGGAGTATCCGGGAAACGGCCATGGCGTCGTGTTCGACGAAGGCGTCCGCGTCGGCTATCGCTGGTACGACGCCGAGCATGTCGAGCCCCTGTTCCCGTTCGGCTACGGCCTTTCCTATACCCGCTTCGAGATCGGTCGATTGCAGATCCGCGGTGGCGGTGCCCATCGAACCGTGAGCGTCAGCGTTCGCAACACCGGCCGCCGCGCCGGCGCCGAAGTCGTGCAGCTTTATGTCGGACTGCCGTCCGCGGCCGGTGATCCTCCGCGGCAGCTGAAGGGCTTTGCGAAGATCTACCTTCGGCCGGGGCAGGGAAGCACCGTGGCAATGTCGCTGTCCGATGCCGCGCTCGAGGCCTATGACGTGCAGCGCCGTCAGTGGCGACTCTACCCAGGACGCTACTCCGTCATGGTCGGGGTCTCCTCGAGCGATATTCGAGCCGCTGGTCGATTCGTCGTGGGCGCGCGCGCTGCGCTTCCGCCGGTGACCGCGCAGGGAGCCCCGGGGGCTCGCGCGCGCACGAGCGCACGCTGATGCGCCCGACGCGGGTGCGCCACCGAGACGGAGGGCCGAGATCGGCGTAGCCTCGAGCTCTGGGGCCGTCAGGATCAGCTCGTCGAGGCGGTGCTCGCGGCCAATCCGCGCACGATCGAATCGAGGATACGCCGACCTATTTATACTATCCGACCGAGCGCGACGTGCTTTACGGGGAAGGCGTCTTCGGGGGCGATCGCTACTATGACAAGCGCAAGATCGCGCCGCTCTTTCCGTTCGGCTTGGGTCTGTCGTATACCACGTTCGCGTATGGCAACCTGCGGGTTCCCGCGAGGCCGCACGGCACTAGCATCGTTCAGCAAATGCCGCCGCAGCGATCCCTCGAGGAAGTGGTGAACGCCGACTCCCGCAAGCCGACCGGCGCGCTGTCGGTGCTCGCCTCGCTCTTCTTCATTTGGGGGCTCATCACCTCGCTCAACGACATCCTGGTGCCGCAGCTCAAAGCCGCGTTCTCGCTCGATTACGTCGAGGCGATGCTCATCCAGTTCTGCTTCTTCGGTGCGTACTTCGTGATGTCTTTCCCGTCCGGCTACCTCGTGGAGCGGCGCGGTTACAAGCAGGGCATCATCGTCGGTCTTACCGTCGCGGGCGTCGGCTGCCTTCTGTTCTATCCGGCGGCCGGCGAGCGGTCCTATCCCTTGTTCCTCGCGGCGCTGTTCGTGCTCGCATCCGGCATCACCGTGCTGCAAGTCGCGGCGAATCCCTATGTGACGATCCTCGGGCGACCCGAGTCCGCCTCGAGCCGCCTGAACCTGACGCAGGCCTTCAACTCGCTCGGTACGACGATCGGGCCGTATCTCGGGTCGCTCTTCATCCTCGCCGGTGCAGCGGCGGCGGCTTCCGGGGCCGGCGGCGCGGCAGGTGCCGCCCGTGCGAGCGCGAGCGTGGTGCAGGTTCCCTATCTGGTGCTCGCCGCCGTGCTGTTCCTGATCGCCGTCATCGTGGGATGGAGCCCGCTGCCGGCCCGACGCGTTCTGGAGTCCTCCGCGGCGGTGCGGCGCCCTGTGGAATCCGGCGCTTCGGCCAGCCGCGGCGCTCGCGGCGCGAGTGCCGCCGGCGAGCAGGAGAGGCGTCGCAGCATCCTACGTCACCGACATCTCGTCCTTGGGGCGATCGGTATCTTCGTCTACGTCGGCGCGGAGGTATCGATCGGGAGCCTGCTCGTCAGCTTCATGGGTCAGCGAGAGATCGCGGCGCTGCCGGCCGCCACCGCCGGCAAGTATCTGTCGCTCTACTGGGGCGGGGCGATGCTCGGCCGCTTCGTCGGCTCGGCGATCATGCTGCGGATCCGGCCGGCGCGGCTGCTGGCCGTCAATGCCGGCGTCGGCGCGGTCTTGGTTGCGATCGCCGTGGTCTCCGCGGGGCATGTGGCCATGTGGGCGCTGCTCGCGGTCGGTCTCTTCAACTCGATCATGTTCCCGACGATCTTCGCGCTCGCGCTCGACGGCCTCGGAGAGCGTACGGGCGAGGGATCAGGCGTGCTGTGCATGGCGATCGTCGGCGGCGCGCTGATCCCGGAGCTGCAGGCCTGGGCCGCCGACTCGATCGGGCTGCTACATTCCTTCGTCGTGCCGATCGGCTGCTACCTGTACATCCTGTATTACGCCGCCAGGGGTCATCGCCGGCTGCCGGTGAGCGCCGGCTGACGCCCGCGGCAGAGCCTTATTTGCGGCGCGCCGCGCGCGGCCTGTGCTTCGCCGGCGGCGCGGTACTCTCGCGCACGATGAGCCGGTTGGGCAGCACCACCTCGTGGGCCGCATTCCGGCCTTCGAGCTGCTCGATCAGCTCGAGCGCCGCCCGGCGCCCGAGCTCGTGCCGCGGGATGTGCACCGTGGTGAGCGGCGGGTTGTACATGGCTGCCATGTTCTGGTCGTCGAAGCCGACGATCGAGATATCGGCGGGCACGGTGAGCCCCAGCCGGCGCAGGGCGCGGATCGCGCCGAAGGCCATTTCGTCGTTCGCGCACAGCACCGCGGTCGGCGGCTCGGCCAGCGCGAGGAGTTTCTCCACGGCGTCGCTTCCGGATTGCATGGTGAAGTCCCCCGGACAAACGAGTTCCGGAGCGTACGGGAGCGCCGCCGACTCCAGAGCGTCCCGATAGCCCTGCAGGCGGCGGGCGGTGCTCGGCACCGACTTCAGCCCGGTGATGTGTGCGACGCGTCGATGTCCGAGATCGATCAAATGCCGGGTCGCCTCGTGTGCCCCGCTGCGGTGATCGGTCCGGATGACCGGAACGTTTCGTCCGCGCAGTCGCTCGATCACCGCGACCAGGGGAGGCAGCGCGCGCTGGTTCCCCGCATATGCGGCCGGTGCAAGGCCCGTCGCCAGGATGATCCCGTCGGCGCGCCCGCTCAGCACTTGATCGAAGCAGGCTTCCTCCCCGTCGGGGCCGTTGGCATTGCCGAGCAGCAGCGCGAAGTCCGCGCGCCGTGCGACCTCTTCGGCGCCGGCGAAGATCTCGAGGAAGAAGGGGCTCAAGTTCGGCACGACGAGCAGGATGGAGTGCGCCCGGCCTCTGCGCAGTCCGCGGGCCAGCAGGTTCGGCCGGAACCCGAGCCGTTCCACGACGGCAAGGACCTTGTCGCGGGTCTCCTTGCGCAGCATCTCCGGGCGCGACAGCGCTCGCGAGACGGTCGCGACGGACATCCCGAGCTCCCTCGCGACCTCCCGGATGGTCGTCGCGGTGCGCGGTCGGGACGCTCGGCGCTTGGGCATCGCGCGAGCTTAAGGGGGCGGCCCGCTCGAGCCAAGTCGGCCGCGCCGCCATGCGCACGGTGGCCACTCATCTGCTCGCGCTGAGACTGCGGTGAGTTCAAGGACTGCAGAGGCGGGTGCGCGTTGAGTCGGGGAGTGCGATCATTGCAAGGTCTGCCGAAGTGAGGTGGTGATCTCTTGCAAACGAATACCGCACGTTGCAAAGCTGTGGGACGGGTCGCCCACGACCGGCCTGTACGCGCGCTCCCCACGGCGCTCGCTTTCTGCTTGCTCGCCTCCGGATTCGCGACCGTTGCGTCGGCTGCCGTACCGGCGGCTGCGACGCACGCCGGCGCTGCGCTGTGCCGGTCCCTCGCGACGGCCATGGCCGGCCGCTGGCCGGATGGCTCGACTCGCGTGCTCGCCTCGGTGTGGCGCGCGGCCGGCTCGCGCATCAAGGCGCAGCAAGGCTCGATCGCGCTGCCGGCCCATTGCGACTTGCAGGCTTCCTTGCAGCCGCGGGTTGGCCGGTTCGGCGAGCATTACGCCATCCGGTTCCATCTGCGGCTGCCCCAGCACTGGAACGGACGCTTCTTTTTCCAGGGGGGCGGCGGTACCGACGGCGACATCGGCGATGCGATCGGACCGATCGCCGCGGGCGTGCCAGCCGCCATCGAGCAAGGCTACGCCGTCGTCTCGCAGGATTCCGGACACGACAACGCCGTCAATTCCGATCCCGCGCGGGGCGGCACCGCGGCGTTCGGGCTCGATCCGCGGGCGCGAGCCAATTACGGCGGCGCCTCGCTCGAGCCGGTGGCTCGGGCAGCGAAGGCCGTCGTGCGGCGCTATTACGGCCGCCCGCCCGTGCGTTCCTACTTCGTCGGCTGCTCGAAGGGCGGGCAGGAAGG
>JBOHZT010000127.1:0-8601 GCA_050738535.1 Steroidobacteraceae bacterium | reverse complement strand
CGTAGCCGTCGATGAAGAGCGTCATCGCGCACAGCACGGTGACCCATACCTGCGCGTACGATAGGGGCAGGCTGTCGACCAGCTCGTCCAAGGTCACCGGCGACGCTGCGACGCGTGCCGCAAAGGCAGGCGACCCGGGCCGCCGGGACGCGGCCGCACAGCCGGTATCCGGCTCAGCGCGCGGGATCGGTGAGTCCACGGGGAATCATCTCCGGCCGTCGATGGAACTCGGGCTGCGCGTGCCTGCCGAGGCTCGGCAAGCCCGAGCCGCAAGGGTGCGCATCCGGACGATGAAACGCAAGCGAGGCCTGCTCCGGCGCGCTGCCCCGCACGCCGCGCTAAATGGCACGACGGGTAATTGCAATGCGTTCACGCGGCCCGTCGGTGCAGATATCCGAATTGCCGAGTACGCGGGGTCCGGGCACACTGTCGCCGCCTCGACACTTTTTCTGCGCCGAGCGGCGAGACATGAGCGAGCAGACCGCAGTGCCGAACGGGACGCGTGATACGACGTGCTCGTCCGGTACAAGCACGCGAAGGGACGCGGGCTGAGCTTCAAGAAATCCGGACTTACCGCGGAGTTTTGCCGTGGACGCAACCTCTCCAGATGACGATGGAACCGACGGCACAGCGGCCCTGCGATCGCGTGCTCCGGATCTTGCATCATGAGCGCCACTCCTGTGTCGACCAGCCGCGAGACTACGGTCGTTGCGATCATGTTCGTGACCTGGGGGATCGTATTCCTGGATCGAATGTCGGTGCTGTATCTGGCGCCCTACATCGCCCCGGATCTGCATCTGACCGGGGCACAGGTCGGCTCGCTCGCCGGAATCATCGCGCTATGCTGGGCCGTTTCCGCACTGGCGTTCGGCGCGATCTCGGATCGCATCGGCCGCAAGGCTGTCCTCGTGCCGATGGTGGTCCTGTTCTCGCTGCTCTCGACTCTCTCCGGGTTTGCTCGCAACTTCGATGAGCTGCTCATCGCCCGAGCCCTGCTCGGCTTGGCAGAAGGCCCGTGCTGGTCGGTGACCATGGCGCTCGTCGAGGAGCACTCGACCGACAGAAATCGCGGCCGAAACATCGGCATCGTCGTCAGCGCGGCGGCAATCATCGGGCTGGCAGTCGCCCCCGTGTTGACGACACAGATCGCTGCACATTTTGGCTGGCGCTGGGCCTTCTTCATCGTGGGAATACCCGGCCTGATCATGGCGCTGCTGATCGGTTTGTGCGTACATGAGGCGCCCGGCGAGCGAGGTACTGGAAAGGCGGGACACCGTATCGGGCTGTCCGACCTGCTGTCGCTCCTGTCCTATCCCAACGTCTGGGCCGGCGCAGTCGGGGCGGCCGGGTTCATGACCTGGCTATTCCTCTTCAATACCTTCGCGCCTCTTTATATCACCGGTGTTGCGCACCAGTCCGGTACCACATCCGGGTTTCTGATGGGCGCGGCCGGGCTCGGCAGCTTCTTCATCGGCCTGATCGCTCCGGCACTGTCGGATCGTTTCGGCCGCCGCCGCGTGCTCGCAGTGGTCGGGCTCCTGTGCACGCTATTGCCGATCGCGTTGCTGGTCCACTCGTTGTACGGCCATCTGTGGGTGCTCGCAGCCATTCTTTTCCTGACGCAGGGTGGCCAGGCAGTCAGCGCGATCTGCATCGTGCTCGTCCCCACGGACAGCGTCCCGCGGCACTTGGTCGGTACCGCGATAGGTTTCACGACGTTGTTCGGCGAAATGATCGGCGGCTTTGCCGCCCCGATCATCGGCGGCTCCCTTGCCGGACGGCATGGCTTGGCCGTCCCACTATGGATCGCGGTCGCAGGCGCAGTAGTTGTGTTCCTCGTGGCGCTCGTCTTGAGGCCCAGGGCGGCGACCACGCGCATCGCCGCGCCCGCATGAGCGGCCTTTCCGCATGCCCCACCTCGGTGTATGTTTGGGCGCACGGTCGGGTTGACGATGATGGGACGCGTCCATAACGATAAGGCTCGGAACAAGGGGCGTAATGTGAAGACCACGTGGGCAGTATTGATATTCGCGCTGGCTGTCGCCGCTTCCGCCACGCCGGCGTGGGCACAGATCACCCAGGCTGACGTGACCGGCGGCCGTGTCGCGGGGATCGTGATAGACGGCATCTCCGAGTTCAAGGGCATCCCGTTCGCGGCGCCGCCGGTGGGCCCCTTGCGGTGGAAGGCGCCTCAGCCCGTCAAGCCCTGGTCGGGTATCCGCAAAGCCGTTTCGTTCGCCCCAGCGTGCATGCAAGCCACGCGGATGGCGAACGCCATGGCCCCCGGAGTCAAGTTGAGTGAGGATTGCCTTTATCTCGACGTCTGGACTCCCGCGAAGACCTCCGGCGAGCGACTCCCGGTGATCGCCTGGATTTACGGCGGCGGGTTCACGGGCGGAATGACGAGCGCGCCGCTCTACGACGGCACCCATTTCGCTGCGAAGGGCGTGGTGTTCGTCAGCATCTCCTACCGAGTTGGGGCGCTCGGGTTCCTCGCCACCCCCGCGCTCAGCCGCGAGAGCGGCCATGGATCGGGCAACTACGGGCTGCTCGACCAGATCGCCGCGCTCAAATGGATTCAAAAGAACATCGTCCGGTTCGGCGGGGACCCGGCGAAAGTGACCCTGCTCGGCCATTCGGCGGGCGCCATGTCCGTCAGCATGCTCGCGGGCTCGCCCCTCGCCAAGGGACTGTTTCGTGCGCTGATCGCGGAAAGCGGCTCGAACTTCGTGCCACCGCAGCACTCGCCGTGGGCCGGCGGCATCATCGAGACGCTGCCGATGGACGAGGCCGCCGGTGCGCGGTGGCTGCGAAGCCTCGGCGTCTCGAAACTGAGGGCTGCGCGCGCGCTGCCGGCCGCAAAGATCATTGCCGCCCAGGCGATCCGGGGCGCTCCGCGCTTCTGGCCGACGGTGGACGGCTATGTCATCACGGGCGACCAGGTCGAGCTCTGGCGCCGGCACCGCTTCAATGACACACCCGTCCTCATTGGCGACGTCTCCGATGAGGCGGCCGGCTTCGGTGTCCACAAGACCAGTCCAGCCGCCTTCGAAGTTCAAGTGCGCCGCGGGTACGGGAAGCGGGCCAACGCGATCCTCGCCGTCTACCCGCACGCGACCGTCGCGCAGGCGACCCGCGCGGCGACTGAGCTCAGAAGCGACACGATTTTCAACTGGAGCCGATACACCTGGGCACGCCTCCAAGTGGCGTACGCCAAGCACAAGGCCTACGTGTACTATTTCGATGTGCCCACACGTCGCGACCCGAACGGCGCGACGCACGGTCAAGAGGTCGCCTACGTATTCGGCAATCTCGGGGTCGGCGGTCGTCCGCCACCGACCGAGAAGGCGCAAGCCCTCTCGCGAGAGATGCAGGCGTACTGGGTGAACTTCGCGAAAACGGGCGACCCGAACGGCTCGGGGCTTCCGTACTGGCCGGCCTACACGGATCACGCTCCCCTCGTCATGCGTTTCGGCGTCCGCCCCGGGCCGGCGCATGTGCCGCACGAGGACAGGATGAAGGTACTCGGCGCCTACTATGCTTGGCGCCGGGCCAACTCGCACTAGAATTAGCGCTGCGCAACCCGCTCGGGAAATGCAACACGCCGATATGTTGGCGTCAGCCGCGATGGCGACGCGGTCCCCTCGTATCCGCCTCCGGAAGGCGGAGCTACGGAACGCCGCAGAAGACGCAGCAGGCGGGAGTCCACGTTCGTGTGGGTCTCCTCGAGGAACTGGCCCTTGGAGACCTGAGGATATATCTGGCCAGAGGGGATAACGTAGTACCAAAGCTCTCCTGATTGACGCTCGGCCCCGATCTCCTGCTAGCCGACGATGCTGCCCTCCTCATCGCGCTCCCGGCGCACGACCGTCACGGTCGCGCGACCGACCCGACGCACGATCACCTCATCGCCGATTTGGGCGCGCTCGAGATCCTCGCCCTATCCGTCTCTCTCGACCAACCGAGCCGCGGCACGTTGCGGCCCCTGCAAGTCAATCCGGCCCGCGAGGGCCAGGGCGCACTCCGTGACCGACGGACTCAAACACTGCCGCAATGCGGTCGTGATGGCACTCACCGTCAGATCTTCGGGACCCGCAACTGCGACGCCCACGCCCAACTGCTCGACCCGGTAAGACCAGTAGAACTGATCGTAGAGCCTCGGCACGACGACCTGAACTCGTCCGGCGCGCGCCGCAGCGGTCGTCGTTCCCGCGCCGCCGTGGTGGACGACCGCTGCGACTCGCGGGAAGAGTTTTTCATGCGCGATATCGCCGACCGAGACGCAGTCCGAACCGCTGTCCACAGACCGCAGATTCGCCCAACCTCCCGAAATGATCGATCGCAGGCCCAGTGCCCTGGCTGCCTCGATGAGCACACGACTCGCACCGTCCGGCGCGCGCATACTGCCGAAGCCGAAGTACACCGGAGGCTCTCCCTTCGCGAGAAACTCCTCGACCTCATCGGGCAGCGTGGACGGATCATCGAGGAACCACGCCCCCGTCTGGAATACCTGCATCTCGGTCGACTTGCCTGCGGCTCCCAAGGTCCGGTCGGCTGCAAGCCAAGGATTGTCGGTGAAGATGTCCCGCCGCACGCTCTCGACGGGGGCGAGGTTTAACTTCGCTCGCTCTTCATTCAGAGCGTCACGGAATAGGCCGTTCCAGCTTTGCTCTTCTTCCACCCAGAGAGATGCATTCGTTTCAGACGACAACGACTGCGCGTAATGGGTTCCCATCTTCGGCGGCGGATGTACCGGAGAAGGCAATACTGCCGGGCAGTACGCCGTAAAGACATACGGGATCGCGAGCGCTTCGCTGACTGATCGGGTTGCGATCTGCAAGGCACCGGCCGCCACGACCGAGTCGCATCCGCGTGCCGCTTCGATCAGCACTTAAAATTGAGAGCGAACGGAATGCACAGCGAGTTGTCGACGCCGTTCGATCGGTGGGCTCACGGGCTTTTTCGGCGCGGTTCCACCTGTGAGCAGCTCCAGATTCGGTCCGATCGGAAAGCACTCGATTCAGAACGATTCGACTCATCCTTTGAAATTGGGCGCTACGCACAGCCGGGCTTCGTGGCCAAGAGACCGCACCTGGATTGCGAGCGCCAGGATAGGTTGAACATCGCCACGGGATCCGATAGAGGACATCAGTACTTTCATGCCGGCCTCGATGGATTGAGCTCCGCGGAACGGAGCGGGTAGTGTTGAACTTCTGTCAGCGCGTGGGACTCACTGTTTGTCGAGGAAGCGGCGTTTTAACGGATCTTGGGCGGGAAAAGGCAGTCTTACGCTGGGGTCTGCGATAGGCTAAACTACTTAGGCCCCGGACGAGAAGAAGCAAAAAATGGTTGGCTTCGTGCGGGTCGAATTCCCGTCGGCGGGCGGCGGCCTTGAGGAGACAGACGGCCTGTTCTTCTCATACGACGACGTCGCCACCTACCTCCCGCCGCAGCTACATCGTGCACCCGCTTCGCCCGATCGAAGTCCGTCGGCCGTTAGCCCGAACCGTAAGCCCCACCTCACCGCCCGCCCTCACGCCGGCAGCGCCGGGCGCCGGAATGCCTCCCCAGCCGCCCTCGATCTCGATCGCGTCAGAGACTTCCCGGACGCGCCCGGCACCGACCGCCAAGGTATAAGATGACGGACAACGCCGCATCGGAGCACGGACGGGAGCACGACGGACTGTCAAACGGAATGGATACGCGTCCTTCAAGCATTGGGTAATCACGAGCGTCGCGGGTCTGCCGCGGATGTTTGAGACGACTACACCAAGAGATAGCGCGGGAGGCAACATGCGCGATTTGGGTGCACGTTCACGTTTGCAAGTACCGCCCCGCCTCGTTGTGTCCAGTATGGGGGCGCTCGCGATCGCCCTGTTCAGCGCCGCGGCTTCCGGAAAGGCGGTCGCCGCCAGCGGCACTCCCGTGCCGACGGCTCGGGCGACCTCGACCTCCACGCCCGAGCGCAAGGCGACCGAGCTCGGCTTCGCCGTCTTCCAACGGCGCTGCGTCGTGTGTCACGGCAACAAGGCGTACCCGCACGCGCCCAGCCCTGCCGCCTTGCGGGCCATGACGCCGGAGCGCATCTACACCGCGCTGACCACCGGCATCATGAAGTCGGTGGGTGCCACCTTGAGCGATCAGGATCGGCGACGCGTCGCGGAGTCGCTCTCCGGCGAACTGCTCGGGTCTGCCCGCTCGGGTGATGCGAGCACCATGCCCAATCACTGCCGGCGCAACCCGCCGCTCCGCAGAATCACCGGGGCGGGATGGAACGGCTGGGGCAATGGGCTCGACAACTGGCGCTTTCAGAGCGCCCAGGCCGCTGGGATCACTGCCGCATCGGTCGGGCGGCTCACGCTCAAGTGGGCCTTTGGCTATCCGGGAGGCACCTCGGCATTCGGGCAGCCCACCGTGGTCGCTGGTCGAGTCTTTGTCGGCACGGACACGGGCTACGTGTACTCGCTCGATTCGCGAACCGGGTGTGTCTACTGGTCCTACCGGACACGGGCAGGCGTACGCACCGCGATGACCATCGGGCCTATCCATGTACACGGACGCACCTCGTATGCGGTCTTCTTCGGTGACCTCAAATCCAATGCGTATGCCATCGATGCGCGCACTGGACGCCCGTTCTGGGTCGCGCATGTGGATCCAAATTTCGCCACGCGTATCACGGCCGCACCTGCGTTGTACCGCGGACGACTCTACGTGCCCGTTTCCGGCTGGGAGGGCTTCTCTGCGAAAGTACTCGACTACCCGTGCTGCACGGAGGTGGGCAGCGTGGTCGCGCTCGACGCGAACACGGGCAAAATGCTCTGGAAGCACTACACCATCGCGGAACGCCCGCATCCTACGCACAAGAACTCGCGCGGAATCCAGCTATGGGCCCCCGCCGGGGTGCCGGTCTGGAATACCCCGACTGTCGACCCCCGGCACCGGGCGCTCTATGTCGGGACCGGCGATGCATCGACGTATCCAGCGCCATCCACTTCGGATGCGATCCTGGCACTGAATCTGGATACTGGACGATTGCTGTGGTCGAGACAGATTTATGCGAACGACTCGTTCATCGTCGGCTGCACAGGAGCTGGCGTCACTGAGAATTGCCCGAAGGTGGTCGGCCCCGACTGGGACATTCCGATGTCCCCAATGCTCACCAGGCTCGACGCCGCCGGGCGTACAGCCATCATCTTCGGCACCAAGCCCGGTGATATCCTCGCCCTCGATCCAGGCAGTCAGGGCAAGCTGCTGTGGCGGGTGAATATCGCCCGCGACTTGCCTGCCGAGGAGTCACCGGACGGTCGTGCTCCGCATCGTCGCGGCAACCTCGGGCCTCTCTGGGGTGGAGCACTCGACGGCCACAACGCTTATTTCGGCCTGAACGCCGGCGGAGTAGTCGCTGTCAACATCTCGAATGGTCATCGCGTTTGGTACACAGCGCTCGACTCGAAGGCCGACAGCGCAGTGACGTACTCGGCCGCAGCGACGGCCATCCCCGGAGTGGTTTTCGTCGGAGGCTCCGATGGTCGCCTGTGGGCACTGTCGACTACGGATGGCCACCCGCTGTGGTCATACCAAACGGCACGGGCGTTCCGGACGGTGAACGACATTCGGGCCCATGGAGGCTCGATCGACGCGCCGGGACCGACGGTGGCCAGCGGGATGCTCTTCGTCGGCTCGGGATACGGAGTCCTGACCGGCATACCAGGCAACGTCCTGCTCGCCTTCTCGGTGCACTGAATCCCCCCGGATGAGTGAGATTCACCAACCGCGATCGCAGATCCCTGTCGAGCAAGTGCTGTGATCTCCTCGAGAGCCTGGGGCGGACCGAGCCATTCTAAGTCCCCATCTGCCCATACTCGGGCTTGCCGCTGGGCGCGAACCGCAGGTATGTCGCACCCTTGGTGCTCGTGACCGACTCCATCTGCTTGAGCGCCACCGGCACCGTGCCGCTGCCGAAGAGCCGCTTGCCAGACCCTAACACCACCGGGAAGATGAACATCCGGTACTCGTCGATCAGATCATTCTTCAGCAACGTCTGAAGCGCCTCGGTGCTACCCCAAGTGTGCAGTGTCCGGCCCGGCTGCCCCCGGAGCTTCCGGATTTCCGCAACGACGTCACCCTTGATCAATGTGGAATTGTTCCAGGTGACACGCTCGAGGCGGCGCGACAGCACGTACTTCGGCCGCGAGTTGAGCGCGGTAGCGATGGAGTCCTTGGGATCGGTGACTTTGGGCCAGTAATTGGCGAAGATGTCGTAAGTCTTACGCCCGAGCAAGAAGCCGTCGGCGTCCGCGAAACCCTCAGCGACCAGCCTGCCCATGACATCGTCGACATAGGGGGCCTGCCAGCCTCCATGCAAAAAGCCACCCTCCGGGTCCTCGTCTGGGCCGCCGGGAGCCTGCATGACGCCGTCCAGAGTCAGAAAAGCGTTCACGATGATCCTGGGCATATCCTCTTCCTCCGCCATAACGACGAACCACATCGATCCACACGGACACCGGCCACTGCCTTAGGCGTGGCCCGTGGCATGCTCATCGCCCCGCGGGCCTACAACGCCGAAGCAAGCGCCTTGCGGATCGGTGGCTACAGTAATCC
>JBOHZT010000126.1:0-8646 GCA_050738535.1 Steroidobacteraceae bacterium | reverse complement strand
AGCACGGCGAGCAGCATCGCGAGCCGGTTGGCGTCGAGACCCTGAGCAATGCGCCGCGGTGCCCCGAACACCATGCGGTCGACCAGCGCCTGCAGCTCGATGAGCAGCGGCCTGCCTCCCTCGCGCGTCACCGTGACGATACTGCCGGCGGCCGGCTCCGGCGCGCGCGCGAGGAACAGCGCCGCCGGATTGCGCACCTCCTTCAGGCCGGTCCCGGACATCGCGAAGAACCCGAGCTCGCCCACCGCGCCGAACCGGTTCTTGGTGGCGCGCACCACCCGGAAGCGGCTGCCCGCCTCGCTCTCGAAGTAGAGCACCGTGTCGACGAGGTGCTCGAGCACGCGTGGTCCTGCGATGGAGCCCTCCTTGGTGACGTGGCCGACGATCAGGACCGCCATGCCGGTTGACTTCGCAACCCGCACCAGCTCCGCCGTGCACTCCCGCAGCTGCGAGACGGCGCCCGCGCTCGCCGCGACCGCGGCGAGCTGCATCGTCTGGATGGAATCGATGACGAGGAGCGCCGCGCCGCACTCCGCCGCCCGCGTGAGGACGGTATCGAGGTCCGTCTCGGTGAGGACGGCGAGACGCTCGGCGCCGAGCGCGAGTCGCCGCGCGCGCATTCCGACCTGCTCGATCGACTCCTCCCCGCTCGCGTAGAGCACGCTGGAGGCGCCTGCGACATGGGCGGCCACCTGGAGCAGGAGCGTCGATTTGCCGATCCCAGGGTCCCCGCCGAGCAGCGTCACGGAGCCCCTGACGATGCCGCCACCGAGCACCCGGTCGAGCTCGGATTGCCCGCTGGGCAGCCGCTCGGGGGATTCGGCGGCGAAGCCGAGCGGCAGCCGGCGCGGCACGGAGGAAGCTGCCGGGGCTTGCCGGCCCCGCCCCGCCGCGCGTCGTGGGGCCTGCTCGGCGAGCGTGTTCCAGGCGCCGCAATGCGGGCATTGGCCCTGCCACTTCGGGGCCTGACCGCCACAGGCGCCGCAGACGAAACTGGAGAACGATGCGCGAATTGCCATGAGGGTCTTTCCGCGCCGGCTCACCGGTTTGTGACCAGACGCTCGGACAGGATTTACGGCAATGCTAGCTTATGCAGGCGAAGTATGGGGGCGCCGCGCAACGCCGGTGCCCCCATGTCACGGGGAGCGCAGCTTGCGTGAGCATCGGGCGAGAATTGAGCCGGGCAGTTCCGACCGTCCGGCGCGGTGGCCTACGGTCAGTTCGGCGTGAACGGCTTCACGCTTTCGAGGCGCCGCTCGGTGCGCGCCGCCAGCCCGCGGGAGAAGGCTCGGTGAGCTTGAGGGGGAAGCTCCGGATGGTCGGGGAGACCGACACGGGCAAGGTGCGCGAGCACAACGAGGACACCATCGCGGTCGACCCGGAAATCGGGCTCCTCGTGGTCGCCGACGGCATGGGCGGTTACAACGCCGGCGAAGTCGCGAGCGGCATCGCCGTCAAGACGATCGTCAATCTCGTCCAGGAATCCGTGCAGCGCGAGGATCTGAGGATCGATGACCCCGAGACCGGCATGTCCCGCTCGAGCATCATCCTGCGCGATGCGATCCACCGGGCCAACAAGATCATCTACCAGACCGCCCGTACCCAGCCGCAGTGCGAGGGGATGGGCACGACCGTCGTGAGCGCGCTGTTCTTCGACAACCGGATGGCGGTCGCCCACGTCGGCGACTCGCGTATGTACCGCATGCGCAACGCGAAGCTCGAGCAAGTGACCCTCGACCACTCGCTGCTGCAGGAGCTCGTCGACCGCGGGTTCTACTCCGCGGAGGAAGCGCACCGGGCCACGAACAAGAACTACGTCACACGGGCGCTCGGCGTCGAGCAGAGCGTCGAAGTCGAGGTGCAGGAGCTGCCCGTCGAGAAGGGCGACATCTTCGTCCTGTGCTCGGACGGACTGTGCGACATGGTGGAGGACGACGACATCCACTTAACGATCAGCACCTTTGGTGATAACCTCGATACCGTCGCCAAACAATTGATTCAGTTATCGAACGACAACGGCGGACGCGACAACATCTCCGTCGTCATGGCTCACGTCCTGGAGGCCTTCCCGGCCGGCAGGGGCATTCTCGGCAAGATCCTCCGTTGGTTGGGATTGAGAGGTTGAGGCACCCATGGCTAGGTTGATACTGAGCCTCGATGGCCAGGTGATGGCCGAGTACAACATGAACAAGGAGCGTTACACCGTCGGTCGCCTGCCGGACAACGACATCCGGATCGACAACGGCGCGGTGAGCGGGCACCACTCGCTCATCATCAACATCCTCAACGATTCGTTCCTCGAGGACCTCAACAGCACGAACGGCACCTACGTCAACGGCAAGCTCATCAAAAAGCACGCCTTGCAGCACGGCGACGTGATCACCGTCGGGCTGCACCAGCTGCGCTTCGTCGAGGACGACGAGGCACAGGACGAGTTCGAGAAGACGATGGTGATCCAGCCCTCCGCGCGCCCCGTGGAGAAGGTGCTCTCCGCGCGCGAGGTCGTCGAGCGTGCGGCGCCCGCTCCCACGCCCCCGCAGGCGTCCCGCGGCAGCGATGCGCCCCCGCCGGCCGACGGGAAGGCCCTGCGCAAGGCGAAGCTCCAGGTGCTCTCGGGCGCATTCGCCGGCAGGGAGCTCGAGCTCAACAAGGCGCTCACCACGCTCGGCCGCCCTGGAATCCAGGTCGCGGCGATCACGCGGCGGTCCGACGGCTATTTCATCGTCCACGTCGACAGCGAGAAGAGCGACGACTACCCGCTCGTCAACGGCGCCTCGATCGGCGCCCAGGCGCGGCGCCTCGCCGACAACGACGTGATCCAGCTCGCCGGCGTGAAAATGGGCTTCTTCGAGACCTGAGCGCGCGGCTCACGCGAACACGAAGAAGGCCGGCGTCGAATGCCCTCAGGTGCCTGCCGAGGAGGGCTCGGCGCTCAGATCGCCTCGCGGGGCACGCGGGCGCGCACGCCGCAGAGCAGCTCGTATGGCACGGTGCCGGCGCTCGCGGCGATCTCGGTGACTTCGAGGCCGCGGCCCCAGAGCACGCACCGCGTCCCGACCTCCACTTCGGGTAGGTCGGAGACGTCCACGGCGATCATGTCCATCGCAACGCGCCCGATGAGCGGGGCTCGCCGGCCGTTCACCAAGACGGGCGCGCCCGTCGGCAGGCTGCGCAGCAGGCCGTCACCGTAGCCGCCGGCGACGATGGCGACGCGCGAGTCCCGCGCGGCCGTCCACGCGCCTCCGTAGCCGACCGTCTCGCCGCGCGGCACACGCCGCACCGTGACGACCGTGGACACGAGAGTCATCACGGGAATCAGGCCGAAGCCGGCGCTCGATTCTTGCGGAAACGGAGAGATACCGTAGAGCGCGAGACCCGGCCGCACCCACTCCCCACGGGCCCCCTCCCAGCCGAGGATACCGGCGGAGTTGCCGATGCTGCGGGCGAGGCCGAGATGCGCCGTCAGCGCATCGAAGCGCGCGAGCTGGCCCTGCGTCATCGGACAGTCCCTCTCATCCGCCCGCGCGAGATGCGTCATGACGCGAATCTCGGCCGGCGCGACCCGCAGCGCCCGCACCCTGTCGAGAGCCTGAGGAAACTCCTCGGTGCGGAAGCCGAGGCGATTCATCCCGGTGTCGACCTTCAACCACAGCGTGAAGCGGTGCTCGCCCACCTGCCGCTCGAGCAGTGCGATCTGCGCAGGGTCGTGCACGACGATTTCGAGCTGCTGGCGCGCGGCCTCCTCGAGCTGCTCGGCGCCGAAGACTCCCTCGAGCAGCACGATCGCCTGCTGCACGCCCGCCTCGCGCAGCTCCATGGCCTCGTCGAGCCGCGCGACGGCGAAGGCGTCGGCCTCGGGGAGCGCGCGGGCCGCGAGCGCGAGGCCGTGTCCATACGCATTCGCCTTCACGACGGCCATCACTCGGGAGCCGGGTGCCCTCGCTTTGAGCTGACGGAGATTGCTGCGCAGCGCGCTCGTGTCGATGATCGCGCGGATCAGCTGCCTCAACGCAGAATGCCCTGGGCGTACGAATCCGGCGCGAAGTTCACGAAGCGCGTGTACTGCCCCTGGAAGGTCAGGAGAAACGTGCCGATCTCCCCGTTGCGGTGCTTGGCGAGATCGATCTCCGCGATGCCCTTCTTGGTGGTCTCCTTGTTGTACACCTCGTCGCGATAGATGAGCAGGATCATGTCTGCGTCCTGCTCTATCGCACCGCTCTCTCTCAAATCCGACATCACCGGCTTCTTGTGCTCGCGCTGCTCGACGCTGCGGTTCAACTGCGATAGCGCGATGACGGGCACCGCGAGCTCCTTCGCGAGCACTTTCAGGCCGCGCGAGATCTCGGCGATCTCGGTCGCGCGGTTCTCCTTGGTGCCAGGGACCTGCATGAGCTGAAGGTAGTCGACGACGACGAGCGCGAGCCCGTGCTCGCGCTTGATCCTGCGGGCGCGCGCGCGCAGCTCCGTGGGCGTGAGCGCTGGAGTCTCGTCGATGAAGATCTTGGCCTCCGAGAGCTGACTCGTGGCGCCCGTCACGCGCACCCAGTCCTCGTCGGAGATGCGCCCGCTGCGCAGGCTCCCGAGCGGCACGCTCCCGATCGAGGAAAGCATTCGGGTCACGACCTGCTCGGAGGGCATCTCCATGCTGAAGATCGCGACGGAGGCCTTGAGGCTCGGATTGATCGCCGCGTACTCGGCGATGTTCACGGCGAGCGTCGACTTGCCCATCGAAGGGCGCCCCGCGACGATGACGAGGTCGCCAGGGCGCAGGCCGCCCGTGAACTTGTCGAAATCGGCGAAGCCGGTCGGCAGCCCGCGCAGCTTCTCGGGATGCGTATGCAGGTCGTCGATCTGATCGATGATCTCGGGCAGGAGCGCGCGGACCGCGACGGCCCCGTCGCGCCCGCGGAACCCCGCCTCCGCGATCGCAAAGACGCTCTGCTCCGCGCGGTCCACCAAGTCCCGCGCGCTCACGCCTTCCTCGCCGAACGCGGAGGCGGCAATGCTGGTCCCCGCGGTGATGAGCTGGCGCAGAAGCGAGCGCTCGCGCACGATGTCGGCGTACGCGCGGACGTTCGCGGCGGTCGGCGTGTCGCGCGCGAGTGTGCCGAGATAGGCGAGCCCGCCGGCATCGGCGAGCCGGCCCGTGCGCTCGAGCTGCTCGGAGACGGTGATCACGTCGCACGGCTTGCCGCCGGCGGCGAGCACGCCGATGCTCTCGAAGATCAGCCTGTGGTCGGGACGGTAAAAATCCTCCGCCCGGACCACGTCAGCGACATGGTCCCAGGCGGACGCATCGAGCAGCAGGCCGCCGAGCACCGCCTGCTCGGCCTCGACCGAGTGAGGCGGGGCGCGCAGCCCCGCGGTCGAGGCCTCCAGGCCGCGGCGTGCTTTGCCGGTGGCGGCCACGGGCGGTGCGTGCGGGTGACCGGAGGATGCGGCCCGGCCGCCGGAGGGCGCCGGCTACTCCTCGGCGATGATCAGCACGGTGAGCGGCACGTCGATGTCAGCGTGCATGTGCAGCTCGACCGTGTGCTCGCCGACCGTGCGCAGCGGCCCGTTCGGCAGCCGCACCTCGCTGCGGCTCACCGCGTGGCCGGCGCGCGTGCAGGCTTCGGCGATGTCGTTCGTGCCGACCGAGCCGAACAGCTTCCCCTCGGTGCCTGCCTTCGCCGTGATCGCGAGCTGAAAGCCCTCGAGCCCTGCTCGCCTCTCCTGCGCCGATTGCCGCTGCTCTTGCGCGACGCGCTCGAGCTCGGCGCGCTGCGCCTCGAACTTCTCGACGTTGCGCGGCGTTGCGAGCGTTGCCTTGCCGTGCGGCAGCAGGAAATTGCGCCCGAACCCGGAGCGGACCTTCACCCGGTCGCCGATGTTGCCGAGCTTGGTGATCTTCTCGAGCAGGATGACTTCCACGGCGCGCCTCAGTGCTGATCGGTGTAGGGCAGGAGCGCCAGGAAGCGCGCACGCTTGATGGCGGTCGCGAGCTGCCGCTGGTAGAACGACTTGGTGCCGGTGATACGGCTCGGCACGATCTTGCCCGTCTCGGTGATGTAGCCCTTGAGCGTGACGAGATCCTTGTAGTCGATGTGCTTGACCCCCTCGGCGGTGAAGCGGCAGAACTTCTTGCGGCGGCTGAAGCGGCTCATGGGGCGCTCTCCGTCGAGGCGGCAGCAGGCTCCTCGGACTCCGATTGCAGCGGCTCCCCGCGCGGGCGCTCGCGGCGGCTCGTGCCCTCGTCCTCCTCTGCGTGCGACATCTCCCCGCGCCCGCGCTCACGGCGGCTCGCGCCCTCCTCCTCCTCCCCCCGCGCCATGGGAGACGGCTCGGTGACGGCGGAGTCCATCTTGACGACGAGATGTCTCAGCACCGCGTCGCTGAACCGGAACGCGCCCGTGAGGTCATCGAGCGTCTTCTGGTCGCACTCGATGTTCATGAGCACATAGTGGGCCTTGTGGACCTTCGCAATGGGGAAAGTGAGCTGGCGGCGCCCCCAGTCCTCGAGGCGGTGCACGCTGCCCTGGCCCGTGGCGATCATCGACTTGTAGCGATCGATCATCGCCGGAACTTGTTCGCTCTGGTCCGGGTGGACCAGGAATACGATCTCGTAATGCCTCATGAGTTCCTCCTTACGGAAGTGCCTTCGGGACGAGTCTCGAAGGGGGTGAGCCGCCCGGTGCGAGGCTTTGCGCCGGTGTGGCAAGGAGATCCAGACCCGGCCCGGCAAGCGGTCTCGGGCCCGCCCTGCGTGGAGCGGGGCGCGCAGCATACTTGAACCCGACACTCGGCCGCAATGCCCCAAAAAGCGGGCAAATAGGCGCAAATCAGGCGCTTGGCCCGGGTTGGGCGCCCTGGCTCCGAATCGCCGCTTGCCGGAGCGCCCGCTGGCGCGCCGCCTCGTAGAGCAGCATCCCCGCTGCGACGGACACGTTGAGCGACTCGACGGCCCCGAGCCGCGGGAGCCGCACCAGGAAATCGCAGCCCTGCCGTGTCAGCTGGCGAAGGCCGCCCCCCTCGGCCCCGAGCACGAGAACGGTGCCGCCCGTCATATCGGCCTCGTAGGCCGGCACCGATGCCTCCGCGTCGGCGCCATGGATCCACAGCCCCGCCTGCTTGAGGAGCCGCAAGGTGCGCGCCAGGTTGGTGCAGGCGACGAAGGGGGTGGATTCCGCAGCGCCTGCGGCGACCTTGCGCGCGGCCGGCGTCAGCCGCGCCGCCCGGTCGCGCGGCGCCACCACGGCGAGCGCCCCGCAGGCATCGGCGCAGCGCAGGCAAGCTCCGAGATTGTGAGGATCCTGCACCCCATCGAGCGCGAGAATCAGCGGGTCGGCGGTCCTCTCGAGGGCCGAGAGGAGGTCGTCCTCGCTCCACGGGGCAAGCGGAGTGATCTCCGCGATGACACCCTGATGGGCTGCGTCGCCGACTCTGCGCCGCAGGACCTCCGCCTCCACCCGCCTCACCGCGATGGCGCGCTCGCGCGCGAGCGTCTCGAGCTGCCGCGCCCGAGGATCCTCGCGCTCGCGGACAATGCTCACTTCGCGGACGCGGTCGGGATGCCGCTCGAGGAGCGCACGCACGGCGTGGATGCCGTAGGCCATCTCGGTGCTCATCCCTTCGCCTCCGCCTCCTCCGCGGCGAGATCGAGATCGATCAGCCCCTCGATCGGATTGACGGCGGTCACCGTCACGCGCAGGTGGGCGCCGGTGCTCAGCCGGCGGCCCGTTCGACGCCCCACCCACGCGTGCCCTCCCGCGTCCATCTCGTACGCGTCGTCCTGAAGCGTCGAGACGTGCAGCAGCCCGTCGACGGCCACCTCCAGGATCTGCACGAAGCAGCCGAATTCCACGACCGTGGTGATGAGTCCGAGGAATGTCTGGCCGGTGCGCTCGCGCAGGTACGCGCATTTGAGGAACGTCGAGACATAACGGTCCGCCTCGTCCGCCCGCTTCTCGAGCCGCGACAGGCTCTCCCCGAGCGGTCCCAGCTCCTCGGTCGAGTACCGGCCGCCGCTCGCATCCTGCGAATCGACGAGCGCTTTGAGCGCACGGTGCACGAGGAGGTCGGGATAGCGCCGGATCGGCGAGGTGAAGTGCGCGTAGTGCGTGAGCGCCAGCCCGAAATGGCCGATGTTCGCGGGCTGGTAGAGCGCCTGCGGCAGAGCCCGCACGACGAGGGACTCGATGAAGGGCCGGTCGGCCGAGCCTCCGGCGCGACGCGCCAGGGCCTGCAGATCGCGCGGTGCGGGGCTCTCGGCCAGCTGCGCCTCGATGCCGAGCGAGCGCAGGACCGAGATCAAGCGCTCGAGCTTCTCCGGCTCCGGCTGCCCATGAACCCGGTACAGGGCGGGCGTGCGGGTGCGGTCAAGTTCCTGGGCGACCGCGATGTTCGCGAGGATCATGCACTCCTCGATCAGCCGGTGCGCGTCCGACCTGGCGGCGAGCTCGATCGCGCGCACGCGCTCGGAGGCATCGATCTCGAACTCCGCCTCCGCGGCGTCGAAGTCGAGTGCGCCCCGCTGGGTTCGCGCTTTGTGCAAGAGCCGATAGAGCGCCACGAGCGGCGCGAGCCGCGCGGCGAGCTCGGCACCGAGCGCCTCGCGCGCCTGCGGCCTACCCTCGATGAGCGCGGCCTGTGCCTGCGTGTAGGTGA
>JBOHZT010000125.1:0-8669 GCA_050738535.1 Steroidobacteraceae bacterium | reverse complement strand
GCGTGCGATTCTCGCGGGCGCCGCCCCCGTGTCCGCCGCCGCGCGGTGCGCGAACAGCGGACCCATGCGATTGACGAGGCTGTTGGCCGTCGCGGTGACGATGATCTCCCGCCGCAGGCGGTGATGCGGGATCGCGGCGGCGAAGCGGCGCCGCAGCGGCCGCGGGAAGTAGCGCTCGAGCTCGCGCGAGAGGTACGGATCCTCCGGCACGTCGGAGGCGAGGAGATGATGGGTGAGCGAGATCTTGCCGTAGGCGAGCAGCACGCTGAGCTCCGGTCGCGTGAGTCCCAAACCGAGCTTGCGGCGCTCGGCGAGCGCCTCGTCGTCCGGGAGGAACTCGAGCGAGCGATCGAGGTCGCCCGAGCGCTCGAGCGAGCGCATGAGATCGCCGTACTCGGGGAGCCGCGCGGCGGATTTGGGCTCGAGCGTCGAGAGCGCCTGGCTTTGCAGATAGTTGTTGCGGAGCACGAGCCGCGCCACCTCATCCTGCATGCGCTCGATGAGGCGATTGCGGGCCGCGAGCCGCAGCCGCCCGGCGGCCACCTCCGGGTTGAGCAGGATCTTGATGTTCACCTCCACGTCCGAGGTGTTGACGCCCGCCGAGTTGTCGATGAAGTCCGTGTTGAGCCGGCCCCCGCTGCGCGCGTACTCGATGCGGCCGGCCTGCGAGAAGCCGAGATTGCCGCCCTCGCCGACGACCTTGGCCCGCACCTCGCTCCCGTTCACGCGGACCGGGTCGTTGGCACGGTCGCCGATCGCGAGCTGCGACTCGCTCGCTGCCTTGACGTACGTGCCGATCCCGCCGTTCCAGAGCAGATCGACGGGCAGGGTGAGGATCGCGCGGATGATCTCCTGGGGCGTCGCCGAGGCGGCGGCTAGGCCGAGCAGGCGCCGCGCCTCCGGAGTCAAGTCGATCGCCTTGGCGGCCCGCGAGTGGACGGCACCGCCGCGTGAGATCACGCGCGGATCGTAGTCGGCCCACGAGGAGCGCGGGAGTGCGAACAGCCGGGCGCGTTCGGCGAACGAGCGGCGGGCATCGGGCGCGGGATCGAGGAAAATGTGCCGGTGGTCGAACGCGGCCTGCAGGCGGATGTGCCGCGAGAGCAGCATGCCGTTGCCGAACACGTCGCCCGACATGTCGCCGATGCCGGCCGCCGTGAAATCGTGGCGCTCGATGTCGCGCCCCAGCTCCCGGAAATGCCGCTTCACGCACTCCCAGGCCCCGCGGGCCGTGATGCCCATCTGCTTGTGATCGTAGCCCGCCGATCCTCCGGAGGCGAAGGCATCGCCGAGCCAGTATCCATAGTCGTGCGCGACGGCGTTCGCGATGTCCGAGAAATCCGCCGTGCCCTTGTCCGCCGCGACGACCAGATACACGTCGGGGCCGTCGCGGCGCACGAGCGCGGGCGGCACGATCTTGCGATCGACCAGGTTGTCCGTGAGGTCGAGCAGGCCGCGCATGAACGTGCGATAGCAGGCGATGACCTCGCGGCGCAGCTCGGCCGGGTCGCCGCCGGCCGGCGGACGCTTCACGACGAAACCGCCCTTGGCGCCCATCGGCACGATGACGGTGTTCTTGACGTTCTGCGCCTTGAGCAGGCCGAGGATCTCGGTGCGGAAGTCCTCGGGGCGATCGGACCAGCGGATACCGCCGCGGGCCACCGCGGCCATGCGCAAATGGACGGCCTCGACCCTCGGACCGTAGACGAAAATCTCGTGCTTGGGCCGCGGCAGGGAAAGCTCGGGAATGCGCTCCGGGTCGAGCTTCAAGGCGAGGTAGGGCCGAGGCGCGCCGGCGGCATCGGTCGCGAAGTAATTGGTCCTCACCGTCGCCGCGATGGCGTGCAGGTAGGCGCGCAGGATCCGATCCGCGTCGAGGCTCTTGACTGCGTCGAGTCCGCGCCGGACCGCGTCCGCCATCCGTGCCTCGCGCCGCTGGCCGTGGCGAGCGAGGCTCGGGTCGAGCTCGGCAACGAACAGCCCGAGGAGGCTGCGCGCGATGTCCGGATGACCGGCGAGCACGCGCTCCATGTAGGCCTGGCTGAAGGCGACTCCCGCCTGCAGCAGATAACGGCAGTAAGCGCGCAGCACGGTGATCTCGCGGACGCGCAGCCCGGCGCCGAGCAGCAGGCGGTTGAAGCCGTCGTTCTCCACCTCGCCGCGCCACACGGCGAGGAAGCCCTCCCGGAGCGGCGCGGCGGAGCGCTCGAGATCGATGCTCGCGCCTTCTCCATGCTCGAGCTCGAAGTCCTGCAGCGAGCCGCTCCCCGCGGGCGCGAGCGGGTAGGGGTGCTCCGCGATCACCCGCAGCCCGAAGTTCTCCATCATCGGCAGGATGTCGGAGATCGCCACCGGCTCCCCGGACTTCACGATCCGCAGGTGCACCCGCTCGGAGCGCTCGTCGGGCGGGCGGTCGAAGCGCAACCGCAGCGCCGCCCGGTCGCGCCGCAGGGCTTCGATTTCCGCGATGTCCGCGAGCGCCGCACGCGGCTCGACCTCCTCGCGGTAAGCGGCGGGGAACATCTGCAGATAGTGCTCGGCGGCCGCGAGCGCTGCGGTCTCGTCCATCTCGGCCGCGAGCGCCGCGCGCAATCGGTCGGCCCAGGTGCTCGCCGCGCGCGCAATCTCCTGCTCGATCGCCGCCGCGTCGATCGAGCGCGGTGCGGGCTCGCGAGTTCGCACCACGGCGTGCAGGCGCGCCAGCGTCGATTCGGACAGCTCCACCTGCGTATCGACCGCACGTCCGCCGAGCGCGGTGCGCAGGATCGATTCGATCCGCAGCCGCACTTGGGTGTTGTAGCGGTCGCGGGGCACATACACCAAGCAGGAATAGAATCGCTCGAACGCATCGCGCCGCACGAAGAGGCGCACCAGGGCGCGCTCGTAGAGATTCACGATGCCGCGCACGATGCGCACGAGCTCGGGCACCGACGCTTGGAACAGCTCGTCGCGCGGGTAGGACTCGAGCGCATGCAGGACGGCCTTGGCGTCGTGGCTCCCCGGCGCGAGCGCGAAGTACGCCGCAACGTCGGCGACCTTTTGCCGGACGACGGGAATGGCGCTCGGCGCATGCTGGTAGACGGCGGAGGTCCACAGCCCGAGGAACCGGTGCTCGCCGACGATCTCGCCCGCGGCTCCGCGGATCTTGATGCCGACGTAATCGAGATAGGCCGCGCGGTGCACGGTGCTGACGGAGTTCGCCTTGGTGATGAGGAGCGGGCGCGGCTCGCGGGCGAGCCTGCGCAGGTCGCCGCTGAGCGTCGTCTGCACAGGCAGGGGCACGCCCGTCCGCGGAGCTCGCAAGATTCCAAGTCCGGAGCGGCGCTCAGGAACGAGCACGTCCGTGCGCCGCCCGCGTCGCAAGCGGTACCGCCGGTAGCCGAGGAACGTGAAGTGGTCGTCCGCCATCCACTCAAGCAGCGCGCGCGTCTCGCGCGCCTCGCGGTCCCACAGGGCGTTCGAGGCTGCGCCCGCGATCGCTTCGGCGACGCCGAGCGCGCGCTCGCGCATCGCGCGCCAATCGGTGACGGCCGCCCGCACGTCCTCGAGCGCGGCGCGCAGGCGCTGCTCGAGCGTTTCCATGCGCGCGGGATCGAGCTGCCGATCGATCTCGAAGAGCTGCCAGGACTCCCGCCCGGCAGGATGTTCCGGCCCCGCGAGGCTCACGGCCGTGAGCTCCCCGCGCGCGCCGCGCTCGACCGCGAGGACGGGGTGGACGATGAGATGCACGCCGATGCCCGCCTGGCTGAACACGATTCCCGCCGAGTCGACCAGGAACGGCATGTCGGCCGTGACGATGAGCACCTGAGTGTGCGGCGAGCGGCGGCCTCCCTGCTCCGCCGTCGGGGAGCCGACGCTGACGAGTGCGCGGTGCCGCGGGCGCAACCGGCCGAAGGACAGATGATCGAGCGCGGTGGCGGCGAGATAGTGCGGGTCGCGCGCGGCGAGATCCTCCTCGGCGACTCCGTGGTAGTACGCGCGCAGGAGCCGCGCCGCGAGCGCCCCGCGCTCGAGACGGCGCGCCTCGGCGACGATCCGCTCGATGAGCTTGCGCCGCGCCGCCGGTATCGAGCCGCCGCCGACCGTACGCGAGGGGTTCTTGCTCATGGTCGATGCTCCCGTGCGAGATACTCGGCGCTTTGCATCTCGGCGAGCCGGCTCGCTGTGCGCCGGAACTCGAGCCGGAGCCGCTCGCCGTGATAGAGCGCGCCGGGTGAAGCCGCCGCGGACAGGATGAGATTGACGCCGCAGTCGTACAGTTCGTCGACGAGCGCGATGAAGCGGCGCGCCTCATCCTCGTGCAGCGCATCGAGCACCGGGACGCCGGAGACGATCACCGAGGCGAACTCGCGCGCGATCTCGATGTAGTCCTCCTGACTGCGCGGCCCCCCGCACAGCGCCGCGAAATCGAGCCACACCGCGACCGGGCTGCGCGCGATCACCGCGATGCGCCGGCCGGCGATCTCGAGCGGATCGTGCGCCTCGGCGCCGTCGCTGCCGTCGCTGCCGTCGCTGCCGCCGCCGGCGAGCATCTCGAACAGCGCACGCAGCCGCGCAGGCGTCTGCGGCGCGGCCGAATCGAGATAAGTGCCGGCATGGGTGAGGCGGCGCAGCCGGTAGTCGGTCTTGCCTTCGACCTCGAGCACTTCCGTGTGGCGCTCGATGAGCTCTATCGCAGGCAGGAACCGCTGCCGCTGCAAGCCGCCTGCATAGAGCTGCTGCGGTGGGACATTCGAGGTCGCGACGAGCGAGACACCGCGGCTCGTCAGCCCGGCGAGCAGGCCGCCGAGGATCATCGCATCGGCGATGTCCGCGACGGCGAGCTCGTCGAAGCACAGGACGCGGGTCTCGCGCGCCATGCTCTGCGCCGCGCGGTCGAGCGGATCGGACTCGTGCCCGAGCTCCCGCAGCAGTGCGTGAGCGTCGTGCATGAAGCGATGGAAGTGCCGCCGCCGGGCCTGCGGGAACGGCAGGCTCGTAAGGAACAGATCCATGAGCCAGGTCTTGCCCCGACCGACGTTTCCCCACAGATAGATCCCGCGCTCGGGCGCTCGCGGGCGCGATCGTCGCCAGCGCCGGCCCATGCCGTCGTGCGCTGCGATCAGCCGTCCGCGCAAGTCATCGAGTCTCGCGACCACCGCGAGCTGGGCGGGATCGGCCACGAAGCCGCGCTCCGCGATGGCGCGCGCATAGCGCGCGCGTACGTCGTCGACCGCTGCCGGGGCGTCCATCTACAGAGCCTGGTAATTCGGTCCGGAGCCGCCCTCGGGCGTCGTCCAGACGATGATCTGGTAGGGATCCTTCACGTCGCAGGCCTTGCAATGCACGCAATTCGCCGCGTTCACCTGCAAGCGCCTGCCCATCCCGTCCTGCACCATCTCGTAGACCCCCGCGGGACAGAAGCGCTCGCAGGGATTGCCGAACTCCGTGGTGCAGCGGCCCACGCAAATGCTGAGATCGAGCACCTTCAGGTGCGCCGGCTGGTGCTCGTCATGCGTCGTCGAGGCGAAGAACACCGAGGCGAGGCGATCGCGGGGAGGCAACGTGCGCGCCACGGAGCCGCGGTCCTCGGGCGCATGCTCCGCGAGCATCTCCAGTCGCGCGTGGTCAGGGATGGGACTCGTGAGTGTCCAGGGCGTGCGGCCGCCGGTGACGACTTCGAGCGCGGCGTTCGCGAGGCCCACCCACAGGCCGCGTTTGAAGGCCGGCTTGAAATTGCGCACCGCCTTGAGCTCCTGTCCTCCGGGAGAGGCGCGCCAGCGCGCATCGAAGCCGTCGGGCGAGCCATGCTCGAGGAGATGCTCGGCCGCGAGCATCCCTGAGCGTATCGCCTGATGCACGCCCTTCACCTTGGGGACGTTGACCCCGCTCGCGGTGTCGCCGATCAGGAGGGCACCCGGCATGTCGAGGCGCGGGATCGACTGCCAGCCGCCGGCGGCGATGACGCGCGCGCCTGCGGAGACGATCTCGCCGCCCTCGAAGAGCGGACGGATGCTCGGATGATGCTTGAATTGCTGGAAGGCCTCGAAGGGCGAGAAATGCGGGTCCTCGTAATCGAGTCCGGCCACGAGCCCGACGTACACACGGTCGCCGCTCAAGTGATAAATGAAGCTGCCGCCATAGGTGCGTGAGTCGAGCGGCCAGCCGAAAGTGTGCTGGATGAGCCCCGGCTCGACGCGGCCCGGCGGCAGCTGCCAGAGCTCCTTCATGCCAAGGCCGTAGCTCTGGGGGCAGGAACGCGCATCGAGCCCGAAGCGCCGGATGAGTTGCTTGGCGAGGCTGCCGCGCGCGCCCTCGGCGACGATCGTGGTTCGCGCGCGGATGTCCGCGCCGGGGGCGAAATTCGGACCCGGTTCGCCCTCCTTGCCGACGCCCACGTCTGCGAGGCGTACGCCGCAGACCGCCCCGTGCCGATCGACGAGCGGCTCGGCGGCCGCGAATCCCGGCAGCACATCGACGCCGAGCGCCTCGGCCTTGCGCGCCAGCCATGCGGTCAGCAGCCCGAGCGATACGATGAAATTGCCGCGATTGTGCAGCTGCGGCGGCATGGGCAGCGCGAAGCTCCCGCGTCGCGTGAGCAGCCGGAAGCGGTCCCGCACCGCGGGAACACAGATCCCCGGCGGCTCCTGCCGCCACTCGGGCGCGAGCGCATCGAGCGGTCCAGGCTCGATCACGGCGCCGGAGAGCGCGTGTGCGCCGACGGCCGCGCCCTTCTCGAGCACCAGGACTCGCAGCCCTGCCTGGAGCTGCTCGAGCCGAATGGCACAGGCGAGTCCGGCTGGCCCGGCGCCCACGATCGCCACGTCATATTCCATGACGTCGCGCGTCACGCTGTTCATGTCATCTCCGGAAGGCTCGAGCGTTCGGGGGGGGCGGCTCACGAGCGGAATTTTACATTCGGAACACACCGTAGCGCTCGCGGCGAGGCTCGGGTCCATGGATCGCGAGATGCAAGGCGAGGCCGAGTACTCGCCTCGAGTCGAGCGGATCGATGACGCCGTCGTCCCAGAGCCGCGCGGTGGCGTAGTAGGGATTGCCCTGGGCCTCGTAGCGCGCGCGGATGTCGCTCATGAAGGCCTGCTGCTCCTCTTGCGGCCAGGAGACGCCCCGGGCCTGCGCGCTGTCGCGATGCACCGTGCCGAGCACCTGGGCAGCCTGCTCCGCGCCCATCACGGAGATGCGCGCGTTGGGCCAGGTCCACAGAAACCGTGCGCCGTAGGCGCGCCCGCACATCGCGTAATTCCCGGCACCGAAGGAGCCGCCGATGATGAGCGTCAGTTTCGGCACCGGGGCGCATGCGACCGCGGTCACCATCTTCGCGCCATCCTTGGCGATGCCCGCCTGCTCGTACCGCTTGCCGACCATGAACCCGGTGATGTTCTGCAGGAACAGCAGCGGGAGCCTGCGCCGGCTCGCGAGCTGCACGAAATGGGCGCCCTTCAGGGCCGACTCGGAGAAGAGGATCCCGTTGCTCGCGACGATGCCGAGCGGACAGCCCCACAGCCGCGCGAAGCCGCACACGAGCGTCGCGCCGTAGCCTGCCTTGAACTCGTGGAACTCGGAGTCATCGACGAGGCGGCCGATGATCTCCCGGACATCGAACGGCTGGCGCGCATCCTCGGGGATGATGCCGTAGATCTCGTGGGGATCGAGCTGCGGCTCGCGCGGCTCGCTGCAGGTGAGCCAAGGCGTGCGCGGCGCTGCCAGGCTGCCTAGCGCCGCACGCGCGAGGGCGAGCGCTTCGGCGTCGCTCTCGGCGAGATGATCGGCCACGCCGGACAGCCGCGTGTGCACCTCGGCGCCGCCGAGCGTCTCGGCATCCACTTCTTCTCCCGTCGCCGCCTTCACCAGGGGCGGACCGCCGAGGAAGATCGTCCCTTCGCCGCGCACGATGATCGTCTCGTCCGACATCGCGGGCACGTAGGCTCCTCCGGCCGTACAGCTGCCCATCACGACGGCGATCTGCGGGATGCCGCGCGCCGACATCTGCGCTTGATTGAAGAAGATCCGCCCGAAATGCTCCTTGTCGGGAAACACCTCGTCCTGCAGCGGCAGGAAGGCCCCGCCGGAGTCGACGAGATACACGCAGGGCAGGCGCTGCTCGAGCGCGATCTCCTGGGCGCGCAGGTGCTTCTTCACGGTGAGCGGGAAGTAGGTCCCGCCCTTGACGGTCGCATCGTTGGCGATGACGAGCGTCTCGCGGCCATCGATGCGGCCGATGCCGGTGACGAGCCCGGCCGCGGGTGCCGCGCCGTCGTAGAGCCCGCCCGCGGCGAGCGGCGAGAGCTCGAGGAACGCGGATCCGGGATCGAGGAGGACCCGGATGCGCTCGCGCGCGAGGAGCTTGCCGCGCGCGGTGTGCCTGCGGCTCGCTTCCTCTCCGCCGCCAAGGCTCGCGGCGGCGAGCCGCGCGTGCAGGTCGGCGGCGAGCGCGCTCATCCGCGCCTGATTGGCCCGGAAGGTCTCGCTCGACGGATCGATCCGGCTGTGGATCCGCGGCATCAAGCGATCTCGACGGCGACGGCGACTGCCTCACCGCCGCCGATGCACAGCGCCGCGATGCCGCGCTTCAGGCCGCGCGCCGCGAGCGCGTGGAGCAGCGTCACGAGGATGCGCGCGCCCGTCGCGCCGATCGGATGCCCGAGCGCGCAGGCCCCACCGTTCACGTT
>JBOHZT010000124.1:0-8733 GCA_050738535.1 Steroidobacteraceae bacterium | reverse complement strand
ATCTCGTTCGGAGTCGCGCCCGTGCCCTCGAGCGATCCGGAGCTCACCCAGACGCTCGCCGCAGCGGAGGCCGCCTGCCGCGCCGCGAAGGACCGCGGCCGCAGCCGCGTCGAGGTCTACCAGGACACCGACGCCAGCATCATTCAGCGCAACGACGACGTGCTCATCGCGGAGCGCCTGCACAGGTCCCTCGAGTCCCAGCGCTTCGCGATCGTCGCGCAGCCGCTCGTCGCGCTCCACGGCACGCCGGGGACCGAGTACTTCGAGCTGCTCGTGAGATTGCTGAGCGACACCGGCACGTACCTCTCCCCCGCCCAGTTCATTCCCGCCGCCGTGCGCTACCAGATGCTCCTCGAGCTCGACCGCGCGATCCTCGCGCGCGTGTTCAAGACGCTGCGGGCCGCGTATCGGGACGACCCGCAACGAGACGTGCGCTTCTCCATCAATCTATCGGGACCGAGCATCGGCAACGCGGACTTCCTGGAATGGCTGAGCGCGAGCATCGGGCCGGAGGGGGTGCCGGGGCGCTGGCTGCAGCTGGAGATCACGGAGACGGCCGCCGTCGCGAACGTCTCGCAGACGCAGACTCTCATCCGCCACCTGCGCGCGCGAGGCGTGACATTCGCACTCGATGACTTCGGCACCGGCGTGAGCTCGCTTTCCTATCTGAAGTCCTTCGACGTCGGCATGCTGAAGCTCGACGGCTCGTTCATCCGTGACCTGCTGACGGACTCGCGCTCGGAGTCCCTGGTGCGCGGAGTCGCGCAGCTCGCGCACAGCATGGGTATCCAGACCGTGGCCGAATGCATCGAGACCGAAGCGGTGCGGCAGCGCCTCAAGGACCTCGGCATCGACCGGGGACAGGGGTTCCTCTTCGGGCAACCGATTCCACTCGGGGCGGTCTGCGACCGCTCCGCCGAGCCGGTGCTCGCCGCTCCATAGCTCTTCCGCCTCAGAGCGCCGCGTCGTCCGTCTCGCCGGTTCGGATCCGGATGACCCGCTGGATATCGGTGATGAAGATCTTCCCGTCGCCGACCTTGCCGGTCTTCGCCGAGCGCAGCACGGCCTCGATCACCTGATCGAGTAGGTCCGTGCGGACCGCCACCTCGATCTTGGTCTTCGGCACAAAGTCGACGACGTACTCCGCCCCGCGATAGAGCTCCGTGTGGCCGCGCTGCCGGCCGAAGCCCTTGACCTCCGTCACGGTCATTCCGGAGACCCCGATCTCGGAGAGCGCGGAGCGCACGTCGTCGAGCTTGAACGGCTTGATGATCGCAGTAACCAGCTTCATGTGTCGATTCCCTCGGCGGGCGGCTCGTCGCCATGTTACGCACGCCCACGGGGTTTTGCAGCTTTCGTGCCACGCATTCGCCGCGGCTTGCATCTGCCCGGCGCCGGCCGATCGATCCCGCGCGCGGCCTCAATCGGCGAAGTAGCGCGCGAGATACTGCTCGAACGTCTCGCTGTCGCTCGCCTCGAGCTCCCTTAGCCTCTCCAGGGACTGCGCAGCCGCACCGGCGAGCTCCTCGAGACGCCCGGGATTCGGCGGGTATAGATCCAGGAAATACGCCTTGTGTGTGCCCGACATCCGCAACGCGAGATCGAAGAAGCTCTCGCCGGATTCGAGCTCCGTGAGGAGGCGCGCCGAGGGCGTGAGCCGCACGTCCCGGATCTTGGCCGCCTGCGTTGCGAGCGAAGCGGCGTACGGGCGCGCCGGATCCCCTCGGTCAAGGAGCTCGCAGATCCCCGTCATGGAATCGAGGAGCTCGGACGCCCAGCTCGCCATCGAAGTCCGCCGCCCATCGCGCCACAGCGCAAGGCCGGGCTCGCGACCGCGGCGCGCGACGACGAGATGGTTCCCGTCGAGCTCGCTCTCCGCGCTCGCCTGCGTGAGCGGGCTCTCTTTTAGTGCACAAAGCGCCATGAACGCCTCGAGAAAGCGCAGCTTGTGCTGGTTGACGCCGACCGGATCGAAGGCACTCACGTCGAGCGCGCGCACCTCGACGTACTCGACACCGGCGCGCCGCAGCGCCTTCGTGGGGCGCTCCCCGGAGCGCGCGACGCGCTTCGGCCGGATGAAGCTGTAGTACTCGTTCTCGATCTGCAGCAGGTTCGCGTTCAGCTGGCGGTAGCGGCCGCCGCTCTCGACGCCGAGTGCCGCATAGGGGGGATAGGGCGTGGTGACGGCGCCCGTGAGGTCCCGGACATACTCCTCGAGGCTGTTGAGCGAGATGGTGAGACCCGCCTGGTTGCGGTTCCGGTAGCCGATGTCGCTCATCCTGAGCGAGGTGCCATAGGGCTCGTAGAGCGTCCCGGGCGAGAGCTCCTGCAGGCAGGAGTCCGTGCGGCCCTGCAGGAATGCCGCATCGAGCGCCGGGGAGACGCCGAACAGATAGAGCACGATCCAGCCGTGGCGGCGATAGTTGCGTAACAGCTCGAAGTAGCCGGCCGAGATGAAATCCCGCCCCGCGGCGCGCGACTCCCGCGCCGCGGCGTACACCTCCCAGAACCGCGCCGGGAAGGAATAGTTGAAATGCACGCCCGAGATCGCCTGCATCATGCGTCCGTAACGCAGGCCGAGCCCCTCGCGGTAGACCGATTTCATCCGCGCGACGTTGGAGCTTCCGTACCGGGCGATCGGGATGCTCGCATCGCTCTCGATGCGGCACGGCATGCTCGTCGCCCAGAGCCGCTCCGAGCCGAGATGGCGATATACGAACTGGTGCAGGTCGAGAAGGTACTGCAGGAGCTCCCAGCTGGTGGCGAACGCCGGCGTCACCAGCTCGATGAGCGACTCGGAGAAATCCGTCGTGATGTGCTCGTTCGTCAACGCCGAGCCGAGCTCCCGCGGGTGCGGCGTCGCGGCGATCTCGCCGGCCGGCGTGACCCTGAGGGACTCCTTCTCGACGCCCTTCAAGCCTCCCTGGAGCACGAGAGGCTCGCCGCTGTTGACGAGCGCGGACAGTCGCTTCTCGAAGGCGTGATCGATGCCGGGCCTTGGCAAAATTGGTTCTTCTGTTCCGAAAGAAGCGGGTGGCCGAACGGCCCTTCGAGGGCATCTTGCCCGGAGCCGCCGCCCGACTCAACCCCGGCCCGGGAGCGTCCGGGCGCGGCCGGCGCCCGCATGGCCTGCGGGAGCCGGGGCAAGGCGTCCGCCGTGCCAGCGCGCGAGCCGCGCAGGCGAGATCCCCACGCAGAACCCGACGGCGAGCAAGCGGTTGAGCAGCGTGCGCTTGGCGTATCCGTCGCGCTCCCAGCGGCGCGCGCAGATCGTGATCGGCAACGGCAGCGCGACGAATCGTCCGGTGTGCTTCAAGGCGCGCACCAGCCCCACTTCCTCGAACAGCGGCTGGACCGCGAAGCCGGGACCTGCCTCGTAAGCATCCCGGGCAGCAAATAGGCCCTGATCGCCGTACACCGTCCCCCAGCGGCACCGCCACGCGATGCACCTCGGCAGCCGAGCGCTACCGCATCCGTCGGGCAGTACGTGATCTACGCTCAAGGCGTGGAGGGGTCCCATCCGCGAGCCGTCTCTTCCAGAATGTTTGATCGTGCCGCCGCCCGTGAGTTCGGCGCTCACGCGAGCATGCGTGGTGCATGCGCGGTGCATACGGCAAAGCTTTCCTGCCCGGGAGAGCATAGAATCGTGCGCACTGGAGGAGGGACATGCTGGTCGGCTCCGAACTGAGGCGCGTAGTGGTGGTGGCGGGCGTTCGCCTCCCGTTCGCGCGCGCCTACGGCGCGTTTGCCGATCTCACCGAGCAGGAGATGCTCTCCGAGACCTTCCGTGTGCTCGTGGAGCGCTCGAAGCTCGTCGGCGAGCGGCTCGGCGACGTGGCGGGCGGCGCGGTCATCAAGCACTCGCGCGACTACAACCTCGTCCGCGAGTGCGTGCTCTCCTGCGGCCTCGATCCCGGCACTCCCGGGCTCGACGTGCAGCGCGCCTGCGGAACGAGCCTCGAGGCCGCGATCCTCATCGGCAACAAGATCGCGCTCGGCCAGATCGAGGCGGGGATCGCGGGCGGCGTCGACTCCATCAGCGATCCGCCCATCGCCTACCCGCGCTCCTACCAGCGAATCCTCATCGAGAGCCACCGCGGCCGCTCGGCATGGCAGCGGTTGCGGCCGCTCCTGCGCCTGCGCCCGAGGCACTTCAAGCCGGTCATGCTCGGGGTCGTCGAGGCGCGGACGGGTCTGAGCATGGGCGAGAGCACGGAGCTCATGGTCAAGCGCTGGAAGATCCCCCGCGAGGTGCAGGACCAGCTGGCGTTCGAGAGCCACATGAAGGCCGCGGCGGCCTGGCGCGAGGGTTTCTACGCCGATCTCGTCCATCCCTATCACGGGCTGGCGACGGACAACAACGTCCGCGCCGACACCTCCCTCGAGAAGCTCGCGAAGCTGCGCCCGACATTCGATACGAGCGGCTCGGGCACGCTCACGGCGGGCAACAGCACACCCCTCACCGACGGCGCGAGCGCCGTGCTGCTCGCGAACGAGGACTGGGCGTCGCGCAGGGGCTTGCCGGCGCTCGCCTGCCTGCGCTACGCGAAACCGTGGGCGGTCGATTTCGCGAGCGGCAAGGAGGGACTGCTCATGGCGCCGGTGCACGCCGTGGCGGCGATGCTCGCGGATGCGGGGCTCACGCTGCAGGACTTCGACTACTACGAGATCCACGAGGCGTTCGCGGGACAGGTCCTGTGCACTCTCGCGGCCTGGGAGTCGCCCGAGTACTGCCGCGAGGTGCTCGGCCTGCCGGGCCCGCTCGGCAGCCTCGACCGCTCCCGCCTCAACGTCAAAGGAGGAAGCGTGGCGATCGGACATCCGTTTGCCGCGACGGGGACCCGCATCGTGGCGACGCTCGCAAAGCTCCTCGCCGGCGATCGGACTGCCAAGCGCGGCCTCATCTCTATCTGCACGGCCGGCGGGATGGGCGTCACGGCCATACTCGAGCGCTGATCGGGGGCGCTGCTCACAACGCGCGGCGATCGCGCGGCAAGTCTCGTCGGGGTCTCAAGAATTGAAAAACTCGGAACCGGAGCTGCGCCAGCGGTATCTCTCCACGCTCGAGCGCCTGGAGACAGGCGAGGCCCGCTGGGCCAAGCTCGAGAACGTCCTGCGACTCACCATCGGCCGGCTGTGCCTCGCCGCCCGCGGCCGCAGCGGCCGGCTCGACACGGAGCTGCGGTCACTCTCCGAGGTGTTGCGCCGGCAACCCTCCGCCGAGGACATCGAGAGCTGTCTCGAGCCGCTCTCCGGCGCGGTCGCGGCGCTCGACCAGGCTCCCGATCAGCCTGCGCAGGCCAGCCGCGAGCCGGCACGCACGATGCCCCGGAGCGCGCGCGAGACTCGGGGCGGCGAGCCCCAGGCGCAAGAGACCCAGCCCCAGGCGCAAGAGACCCAGCCCCAGGCGCAAGAGACCCAGCCTCAGGCGCAAGAGGCCCGCCCCCGGGCACCGGAGATCCAGCCGGCGGAGGCGGCCGCGAGCGCCCCCGCGGACGACCGGGACGCGCGCGCCCAGATCGCGATCGTCGCGATGCTCGAGCGGCTCGCCGTGCTTCCGGAGCTGCGCCCCGCGCTGCACGAGCTGCAGGAGCATTCGTTCTCGCAGCTCACGGCCGAGGAGCTCTCGGAGAGCTTCGAGAAGGTGGCGCGCTCGATCGGCGAGCAGCGCGCCAAGCTGCAGCGCGAGAAGCTCGAGATCGAGGATCTGCTGCGGCAGATCGACGCACGGCTCGAGGAGTTGAGCGGCTACCTGACGGGCGAGGCCACCGAGCAGAAGAGCGCCCAGGACAGCACGCAGCAGCTCAATCTCCTGGTGCTCGACGAGATGCACGAGCTCAACACGGACGTGCAGCGCGCGATCGATCTCGCACAGCTGCGCCTGCGGGTACGCGTGCGGCTCGAGACCATCACCACTCATCTGCAGGATTTCCGGGCGCTCGAGGAGCAGCGCTTCGCCGGCCAGATCGACCGCACCGGAAGGCTGCGCGTGCGGATCGCCGAGCTCGAGAGCGAGAGCCGCAGTCTCCAGCGGAGCCTGCGCGAGGAGCAGCGGCTCGCGATGATCGATTCGCTGACCGGTATCGCCAACCGCGCCGCGTACGACGAGCGCATCCAGCACGAATTCCTGAGCTGGAGCCGCGACGGCGGCCCGATCAGCATCCTCACCTGGGACATCGACCACTTCAAGGAAGTGAACGACAGCTACGGGCACCGCGCGGGGGACAAGGTGCTCCGGATCATCGGCCAGCATCTCGCGCAGCACGTGCGCGGCACCGACTTCGTGGCGCGCTACGGCGGCGACGAGATGGTCATGATCCTGGTCGGCACGGCAACGGACCAGGCGCTCGCGACGGCCGACAAGATCCGCAACAGCATCGCCCGGATAGGATTCCACTTCCGCAACCGCCCGGTGACGGTCACGGCCTCGTGCGGCATCACGATCCTGCGTCCCGACGACACCCCGGACACGCTCTTCGACCGGGCGGATCAAGCGCTTTACCGGGCGAAGGATGGCGGACGCAACCGCTGCGTCATCCTCTAGGCGCGGTGCTATGCTGAACGACTCCGGGCTCGCGTGGCGGGAGCCCCAAGGCCGGGCTCACGCCTTTCCCGATCTCGCGAATCGCGCCGCGCGCGAGCGCGCCGTGGGAACGGTCCCTGACACGAGGAGCAAGCCATGAGCGAATTCACCACCATCATGTCCCGTGACGGCCACGAGCTGCGGGCGTGGCTCGCCGCGCCGCCCGGCAAGCCGCGGGGCGCCATCGTCGTCGTGCAAGAGATCTTCGGGGTGAACTCCCACATCCGCGCAGTCGCCGACGGTTACGCCGCCGACGGCTATGTCGCGGTCGCACCGAGTCTCTTCGACCGGGTGCGCAAGGGCATCGAGCTCGGCTACGAGCAATCGGACGTTCAGGAGGGATTCGGATACGTCCAGCAGCTCGATCCCGCGAAGACCCTGCTCGATCTCGCCGCCGCTCTCGCGATCGTCAAGCACGCGGGCCGCGTCGGCATGGTGGGGTATTGCTGGGGTGGCAAGCTCGCGTACACGAGCGCCTGCGAACTGCCGCTCGCGTGTGCGGTCGCCTACTACGGGGGCGGCATCGCGCAGTCGCTCGGCAAACAACCGCGGTGTCCGATCATGTTCCACTTCGGCGAGCTCGATGCGCACATCCCGCTCGCGGACGTGGAGAAGATCAAGGCCGCGATCCCGAGCGGCATCTTTCATCTGTACGCCGGAGCGGGTCACGGCTTCAACTGCGACCAGCGCTCGAGCTACAACCCCGAGGCTGCCGCGCTCGCGCGCAAGCGCTCGCTCGAGTTCTTCGAGCGGCATCTCGCACAGGCACCGGCCGCGGCCTGACGCGCGCGAGGAGAGGCGGGTATGCGGCTCGTGGACAAGGATCTGTTGCGGAGCCGGTGCTACATCGCAGGGCGGTGGGTAGGCGCCGACGACGGGGCGACGCTCGAGGTGAGGAACCCCGCGACCGGCGAGGTCATCGGCACGGTTCCGCGGGCCTCGGCAGCCGAGGCTCGGCGCGCCGTCGAGGCGGCGAGCGAGGCCTTTCCGGCGTGGGCGCGTAAGACGGCGAAAGAGCGCAGCGTGCTGCTGCGGCGCTGGTTCGAGCTGATGCTCGCCCACCAGGACGACCTTGCCACGCTCATGACCGCCGAGCAGGGCAAGCCCCTCGCCGAGGCGCGGGGGGAGATCGCCTACGCCGCCGCGTTCATCGAGTGGTTCGCGGAGGAAGGCAAGCGGCTCTACGGCGATGTGATCCCGCCGCACCAGGCCGACAAGCGCCTGCTCGCCATCCGGCAGCCCATAGGTGTCGTCGCGGCGATCACGCCTTGGAACTTCCCGGCGGCCATGATCACGCGCAAGGCAGGCCCGGCGCTCGCCTGCGGCTGCACTTTCGTTTGCAAGCCGGCCTCCCAGACTCCTTTGAGCGCGCTCGCGATGGCGGAGCTCGCCGCGCGCGCCGGCATCCCGCCCGGCGTGCTCAACGTGATCACCGGCGATGCGCGCACGATCGGGGAGGTGATGACGAGCCACCCGACGGTACGCAAGCTGACCTTCACGGGCTCGACCGCGGTCGGCAAGCGCCTCATGGCGCAGTGCGCGGGCACGCTGAAGAAGCTCTCGCTCGAGCTCGGCGGCAACGCGCCCTTCATCGTGTTCGGCGACGCGGATCTCGACAGCGCCGTGGAAGGCGCGCTCGCCAGCAAGTACCGCAATACCGGCCAGACCTGTGTCTGCGCCAACCGGCTGCTCGTCGAGGGCTCCGTCTACGAGAGGTTCACGGAGAAGCTCGTCACCGCGGTCAGAAAACTCCGCGTCGGGAACGGACTCGAGGGCGCGACCGATCAAGGTCCGCTCATCGACGCCAATGCGCTCGCGAAAGTCGAGGAGCACGTCGCCGATGCCGTCGCGAAAGGCGCCTCGGTCGCATACGGCGGCCGGCGGCACGCGCTCGGCGGAAATTTCTTCGAGCCGACGGTGATCACCGGCGCGGCCCCGGGCATGCTGCTCGCGCGCGAGGAAACCTTCGGCCCCGTGGCGCCGCTCTTTCGCTTCGAGACCGAGTCGCAGGCGATCCGGATGGCCAACGATACCGAATTCGGTCTCGCCGCCTACTTCTATACGCGCGACCTCGCGCGCGCATGGCGCGTCGGGGAGGCGCTCGAGTACGGGATCGTCGGCCTCAATACCGGACTCATCTCGACGGAGGT
>JBOHZT010000123.1:0-8742 GCA_050738535.1 Steroidobacteraceae bacterium | reverse complement strand
TCGCTTCGGCCTTCTGCCTCAACTTCTCGACGGAGAGCACGCAGTGTACGTCGATCACCTGATCGCAGTGGCGCGCGATGCGCTCGAGGAGCTTCTTCTCCACATAGCCGCGTAAGGCGGGAGTGATCTCGACGTGGTGACCCGTGAGGTTGAGCCGCATGAGACGTCTCCTTATCAGGTGAAGGGATGCTACATCTGTCTAGATCCTGCCCGCTTGCGCTCGTTCGACGGGGCGATGCCGAGGCTCTCCCGGTATTTCGCCACGGTACGTCGGGCGACCGGAATGCCCTCGCCGGAGAGCAGCTCCGCGATGCGCCCGTCACTCAAGGGGACCCCGACGTCCTCTTCTTTGACGAGCTTCTTGATCTTCGCGCGGATGGCGGTCGAGGAGGTTCCCGAGCCGTCGGCGCCCTCGACCTGGCTCGAGAAGAAATACCGCAGCTCGAACACTCCGCGCGGCGTGTGCATGTACTTGCCGGAAGTGACGCGCGAGACCGTCGATTCATGCATCTCCACGGCCTCGGCGATGTCCTTCAGGATCATCGGCCGCATGTGTTCCTCGCCGTGCTCGAGGAACGCGGTCTGGCGCGCGACGATCGAGCGCGCCACCTTGATGAGAGTGTCGTTGCGGATCTCGAGGCTCTTCAGCAGCCAGCGCGCCTCCTGGAGCTGCGCGCGCATGCTCGCGTGGCTCGAGTTGCGGCCGATGAGGCTCGCGTAGCTGTGGTTGAGGCGCACCCGGGGCAGGGTTGCGGCGTTGATCTCCACGGCCCAGCCGTGATCCGTGCGGCGCACGAGCACGTCGGGCACCACGTATTCGGCGGCGCCGCTGCTCACGATCGCGCCCGGGCGCGGATGGCAGCTGCGCACGAGCAGCAGCGCGGTCGCGAGATCCTCCTCCGAGGCGTGCAGCTCCCGCCGCAGGAGCGTCAGCTCGCGCTCGGCGACGCGCTCGAGGTGATGCCTCGCGATCTCGATGGCGAGCGCGAGTCCTGCAGTGTCGGCGCTCAGCTGGCGCAGCTGCAGCTCGATGCACTCCCCGACCGAGCGTGCGGCGATGCCGAGCGGATCGAGCTGCTGGACGGACCGCAGGACCTCCTCGACGGCCGCGGCGTCCACCTCGATTTCCGGCCGCAACGTGGCCGCGATCTCCTCGAGCGGCTCGGTCAGGTACCCGTCGTCGCTGACGGCGTCGACGATGGCCCTCGCGATGGCGAGCGAGCGCGGATCGAGGCGCGCGAGCTCGAGCTGCCCGAGCAGGTGCTCCTGCAGGGATTGGCCCGATGAGGCGGCGAACTCCTGCTGGCGGTCCTCGTCGTCGCCGCTCCACGAGCCGCCTTCGGCGCCGCCGGCGCTCTCGGCGCCCCAGTGCTCGTCGACGACCTCGACCTGGGTTTCGGCAGGGGCGGGCGCGGGTGTTTCCGCCTCCCGCGCCGTGAGCTGCGCGCCGTCCGGCGCCTCCGGCGCCTCGCTCTCCTCGATCGGCTCGAGCATCACGTTGCTCTCGAGGAGCTCGCGGATGTGCGCCTGGAGCTCGAGAGCCGGCAGCTGGAGCAGCCGGATGGCTTGCTGCAGCTGCGGCGTCATGGTCAGCTGCTGGCCCAGCCTCAACTGCAGGGTGGGTTTCAGCATGCTGCCCGCGCTCGGAGGAGCGATCCTTGTAAAGCCTTGTAAGACAACCTATTTATACAAAATACCGCGCCATCTAAAGGCGGAACGATTCTCCCAAGTACACCTCACGGACTTGCGGGTTGGCAAGGATTTCCTCCGCAGATCCGGACGCGATCACGGTTCCCTGGTTGACGATGTAGGCGCGGTCGCAGACGCCGAGCGTCTCGCGCACGTTGTGGTCGGTGATCAGCACTCCGATGCCGCGGCCGTTGAGCTCGCGGACGATGCGCTGAATGTCGAGAACGGACAGAGGATCGACGCCGGCGAACGGCTCGTCGAGCAGCATGAAGCGCGGATCGGCGGCGAGCGCCCGCGCGATCTCGACGCGGCGGCGCTCGCCGCCGGAGAGCGACAGTCCGAGCGTCTTGCGCACGTGTCCGATCCTGAGCTCCTCGAGCAGCTCCTCGAGGCGCCGCTCGCGCGCCGCGCGGTCGAGATCCTCGCGCGTCTCGAGGATCGCGAGCACGTTGTCCTCGACCGAGAGCTTGCGGAACACGGAGGCTTCCTGCGGAAGATATCCGATGCCGAGCTGGGCGCGCCGATGCATCGGCAAGAACGTGAGGTCGCGATCCCCGAGGTAGATGCGTCCGGCATCGCACGCGACGAGACCCACGATCATGTAGAAGGCCGTGGTCTTGCCGGCGCCGTTTGGGCCGAGGAGCCCCACGATCTCGCCCGCGCGCACCTCCAGGGAGAGGTCCCGCACGACCGGCCGCGAGCGGTAACTCTTGGCGAGCCCCTGCGCACGCAGCAGCTCGGCCGTCACGGCGCGCGCCCCTTGGCTTTCGCCTTCGCCTTCGGCTGAATCGTGATGTGGACGCGGCCTTCCTGGCCGGCCGCGCTCGCCCCCTGGAGCTGCTGGGTGGCGATGTCGTACGTGAGCACGGGTGAGCTGATCTTGTTGCCCCCGTAGTCGAGCCAGGCGTTGCCCGCGAGCCGCACCGTGTCGAGCGCGACCGTGTAGACGATCGACTCGGCGTGGCCGCGCGCGAGCACGCCGGTGGTCGAGCTCGTTTGCTCGAACTGGGCGGGACTGCCGGTCGCGATGGCGTCTTGAATCGTCCCGTCGCCGAACTCGACCGTGGCCTTGTCCGACTCGATGCTGCCCTCGAGCGGGGAGCTGATGTGCACGTGACCCGTGAAGCTCCAGCGGCTGTTGCGGAAGGAGAGGCCGGTCGCCTCCGCATGATCGGCGCTGACCTTGAGGTCGCCCTGGGTGATCACGACGCTCGTGAGGAGGATGCGGTGAGTTCGCGCGTCCAACTTGGTCTTCTTGGCGTCGAGCGAAATCGGCCCGCTCGGCTTCACCAGCCGCCGTGGTTTCACGCTCGCCACGGCGGCCGCGCCGACGAGCGCGAGGCCGACGAGCGCGGCCGCCGCCTGCGCCGGCTTACGGATGGTAGGTGCCATGCACGTCCGACTGCAGCTTCACCCACTGCTCCTTCAAATGCGCCACGAGCCCGCGGGCATCGAGGCTCTGCCCATTCCATTCGAGCACCACCGGGTCCGGGGTGGTGACGACCTCGGTCCGGGTGTCGACATCCAGGCGGTCGCTCGAGATCCTGACGGGCGCGGCGCTCTGCGGCAGCGTGCCCCAGAAGCTCACGGCGCCGGTGAGATCGACGGTGGAGGCCGCGCCTTGCACGTAGCCCTGGTCGGCGTGCCCGTTCCACACCTCGCCTGCGGCGTCGCGGAACTGGAAGGCGACATCGTCGAGGACGGCGGTCTGCGTCCCCGGCTGCTGCCGGATCGTCGACGCATGCAAGGTATACATCGGCCGGCCGTCCGCGCCGGTCTCGATGAGCTCGGCGTCGCGCGCCGAGTACCCGGGGCTCGCCCCGGCGGCCAGGCGGGCGGGGGCCTGCGCCGGGGCATTGTTCTGCTCGCTGTTGAACATGAGCCAGCCTGCGAACAGGAGCGCGATCACGGCCGCGCCGGCGAGCACCTTGAGGATCATGGGCCTGCCGCCATGCGCGCGCCTACATCACGCCCGCGCGCAGCAGATCGTGCACATTGAAGAGCCCGACGAGCTTGCCGGCCTCGGCCACGGGGAGCGCGGTGATGCGGTGCAGTTCCATGAGGTGCACCGCCGTTGCCGCGAGCTCGCGCGGTCCGATGGTCTTGCTGGGGGAGATCATCACGCTCCTCATCGCCACGGCATGCACGTCGACGCGGCGGTCGAGCGCGCGGCGCAGGTCGCCGTCGGTGAAGACGCCGAGGATACGATCCTCGTCATCGACGATCACGGTCATGCCGAACCCCTTGCGCGAGACCTCGAGCAGCCCTTGCGAGAGCGGCGTGTCCGCGCGCACTCGGGGCACGTCCGCGCCGGTTCGCATGATGTCCTCGACCCGCGTGAGCCGCCGCCGGCCGAGCGCGCCGCCCGGATGCGAGCGGGCGAAGTCCTCGGCCGTGAAGCCGCGCGCTTCGAGCAGCGCGACGGCGAGCGCATCGCCCATCGCCAGGGCGGCTGTGGTGCTTGCCGTCGGCGCGAGGTTGAGCGGACAGGCCTCCTCCGGAACGCTCACATCGAGCACGACCGCAGCCGCCCGCCCAAGCGTCGAGCGCGGCGCGCCGGTCAGCAGGATGAGCGGCACGCCGAGTCGCTCGAGGTGCGGCAGCAGCAGGATGAGCTCCGCCGTCTCCCCGGAATTGGACAGGGCGAGCACGGCATCGGTTCGAGTAATCATGCCGAGGTCGCCGTGCCCGGCCTCCGCGGGATGCAGGAAGAAAGCCGGCGTGCCGGTGCTCGCGAGCGTCGCGGCGATCTTGCGCCCGACGTGGCCCGATTTGCCCATGCCGGTGACGATGATCCGCGCCTGGCAGGCGATGCACAGGCGGCAGGCCTCGGCGAAGCGCTCATCGAGGCGCGATTCGAGCGCCTCGATGGCCCGCGCCTCGATCCCGAGAGCGCGCCGGGCCGCCTCGAGCAGTGCGCGCGAATCGAGGGGGCTGGCCGGGGTCACGCTCATGATGGGCATGATATCCGCTAAACTGCTCCCATGAATCCCGATGCCGTTGCCGATTTGATCCGCGCCGGAATGCCCGGCGCCGAGGTCCTGGTCCAGTCCGAGGATGGCACCCATTTCGCCGCCCGCGTGATTGCTCGCGAGTTCGCCGGCAAGCGGGCGATCGCCCGCCATCAGCTGGTCTACCGGGCGCTCGGGGCGCGCATGGGCGCGGAGATCCATGCGCTCTCGATCGAGGCGCTGACGCCCGAGGAGTGGGCCGGCCGCCGCGCGGGCGGGAGCTGAGAGCTCCCCGGGGAGCCGACGGTATGGATACGCTGCAGATCGAGGGGGGCATCCCGCTCGAGGGCGAGGTCCGGATCTCCGGGGCCAAGAACGCGACGCTGCCTATCCTCGCGGCCGCGCTGCTCGCCGACGAGCCGCTCATCGTCGGCAATGTGCCCCACCTCCAGGATGTCACGACCACCATCGAGCTGCTCGGGCGCATGGGGGTGAGCGTCACCCTCGACGAGGGGATGGACATCGAGGTGGATGCCTCGACCCTGCGCGAGTGCTTCGCGCCGTACGACCTGGTGAAGACGATGCGCGCCTCGATCCTGGTGCTCGGGCCGCTGCTCGCGAAGCACGGCCGGGCGGACGTGTCGCTTCCCGGCGGGTGTGCGATCGGCGCGCGGCCGGTCAATCTCCACGTCGCGGGCCTGCAGGCGATGGGGGCGGACATCCAGATCGAGGCCGGCTACATCCGGGCGCGGGCCGTGCGCTTGAAGGGCGCGCGGATCGTGCTCGACACGGTGACCGTGACCGGCACCGAGAATCTCATGATGGCGGCGACGCTCGCCGACGGCGAGACGATCATCGAGAACGCGGCACGCGAGCCGGAGGTGATCGATCTCGCGGACTGCCTGAACGCGATGGGCGCCAAGGTGCGCGGGGCGGGCACAGACAAGATCGCCATCGAGGGGGTCGCGCGCCTGCGCGGCACTCGGTATGAGGTGCTTCCCGACCGCATCGAAAGCGGGACCTACCTGGTCGCCGGCGCGATCACCCGCGGCCACGTGCGTATCAAGCACGCGCGGCCGGACCACCTCGACGCCGTGATCGCGAAGCTCACCGAGTCGGGCGCCGAGATCGAGGTCGGGGACAGCTGGGTCGAGGTGGACATGCGCGGCCGCAGGCCGCGGGCGGTCGACGTGCGCACGGCGCCCTATCCGGCCTTCCCGACCGACATGCAGGCGCAGTTCGCCGCCCTCGACACGGTGGCCGACGGCGTCGGCACCATCATCGAGACGATCTTCGAGAACCGCTTCATGCACATGCTCGAGATGCGCAGGCTCGGCGCGGAGATTCGCCTCGAGGGCAACACGGCGATCATTCGCGGCGTGGAGCGCCTCACGGCGGCGCCCGTCATGGCGACCGATCTGCGCGCCTCGGCGAGCCTCGTGCTCGCCGGGCTCGTCGCCGAGGGGCGCACGGACATCGAGCGGATCTATCACATCGACCGCGGCTACGAGACGATCGAGGAGAAGCTCGCGCTGCTCGGCGCGCACATCAAGCGCGTGCCTCGCTAGCCGAGCCTCGGGCGTGGGCAGGACCGCGGGTTGCGGCCCGCAATAGGAGGATCGAGACATGCAGCTTGGAATGATCGGACTCGGGAGAATGGGCGCCAACATGGTCCGGCGCCTGCTGCGCGGCGGGCACCCATGTGTCGCCTACGACCCTTCGGCCGAGGCCGTCCGCACGCTCGCCTCCGAGGGCGCTCGGGGCGCGGGATCGCTCCGCGAGCTCGTTCAGGCGCTCGCGCAGCCGCGGGCGATCTGGCTCATGGTGCCGGCGCACGCCGTCGATGGCGTGATCGGCGATCTGAAGCCGCTGCTCGCGGCCGGCGACATCGTGATCGACGGCGGCAACTCGCATTACCACGACGACATCCGCCATGCCGACGGACTGCGCGCCTCGGGGATGCATTTCGTCGATGTGGGGACGAGCGGCGGGGTGCTCGGCCTGGAGCGCGGCTACTGCCTCATGATCGGCGGCGAGCCCGAGGTCGTCGCCTCGCTCGATCCGATCTTCGCGACGCTCGCGCCGGGCGGGCGGCCGCCGGCCGCCGGTCACCGCACGGCGGAGATGGGCTATCTGCACTGCGGCCCGGAGGGCGCGGGGCACTTCGTGAAGATGGTCCACAACGGCATCGAGTACGGGATGATGGCCGCGTACGCCGAGGGGCTCAATGTGCTCGAGCACGCGGACGTGGGCTTCGAGCGGCAGGTGTCCGACGCCGAGACGGCGCCCGTGAGCGATCCGCGGCTCTACCAGTACCGGCTCGACCTCGCGGCGGTGACGGAAGTCTGGCGCCACGGCAGCATCATCACCTCGCAGCTGCTCGACCTCACCGCGGCGGCGCTCGCGACGGACGGCAAGCTCGCGGCCTTCGCCGGACGGGTCTCGGATTCCGGCGAGGGCCGGTGGACACTCGAGGCCGCGATCGACGAAGGTGTGCCTGCGCATGTGCTGAGCGCCGCGCTCTTCAGCCGCTTCGATTCGCGGGGCCGCGCCGAGTTCGCGGGCAAGGTGCTCTCGGCGATGCGGCTCGGGTTCGGGGGCCACGAGGAGCGCTGAGCCGCGAGGCTCAGCCAAGACGCCGCCATGCCGCAGTCTTCCGATGCACTGGTGCTTTTCGGCGCGACGGGCGACCTGTGCTACCGCAAGATCTATCCCGCCCTCTATCACCTCGCGAGGCGCGGCAAGCTCGACGTGCCCGTCGTCGGCGTCGCTCGCGCGGGGTGGACGCGCGAGCAGTTCGTGAGCCGCATCCGGGAGAGCCTGCAGGCGTTCGTGCCGGACGCAGAGGAGGACGCCGTGCGCCGGCTCGCGGCCCTGGTGCGGTATGCCGATGGGGACTATCGCCAGGCCGGCACGTTCCGGCGCCTGCGCGAGTGCCTCGGCGGCGCCTCCCATCCGCTGCATTACCTCGCGATTCCGCCGAGCATGTTCCCCGTCGTGGTGCGGATGCTCGGCGAGTCGGGCTGCGCCGCCGGCGCGCGCGTCGTCGTGGAGAAGCCCTTCGGACGCGACCTCGCCTCCGCGCTCGCGCTCAACCGGACGCTGCACGAGGCGTTCGAGGAGTCCGCGATCTTTCGCATCGACCATTATCTCGGCAAGGAGCCGGTGCAGAACCTGCTCTATTTCCGATTCGCGAACTCCTTCCTGGAGCCGGTCTGGAACCGCAACTACGTGCAGAGCGTGCAGATCACGATGGCCGAGAAGATCGGCGTCGCGGGACGGGGCCGCTTCTATGACGAGGCGGGCGCGATCCGCGACGTAATCCAGAACCATCTGCTGCAGGTCATCGCGCTGCTTGCGATGGAGCCGCCGGTGCGCTTCGCGCGGGACGCGCTGCGGGACGAGAAAGTGAAGGTGCTCCGCGCCATCCGGCCGCTCGGTCCGGCGCAGATATTGCGCGGCCAGTTCGTGGGCTACCGCGAGGAGCCGGGCGTCGCGCCCGACTCGCGCGTCGAGACCTACGCCGCGGCGCGCCTGCAGATCGACTCCTGGCGCTGGGGTGGCGTGCCGTTCTACATCCGTGCGGGCAAGTGCCTGCCGGTCACGGCGACGGAAATCGTCGTCGATCTGCGTCCGCCGCCGGCGAATGTTTTCGGTGCGCTCGGATCGGAGCGGCCGAACTACCTGCGCTTTCGTTTGGGTCCCGATGTCGCGACCGCACTAGGGGCGCGCACGAAGCAGCCGGGGGCGGCGATGCGCGGGCACGAGGTGGAGCTCTACGTGAGCCAGCAGGAGCGGGACGAAATGGACGCCTACGAGCGCCTCATCGGGGACGCGATGGCCGGGGATGCCATCCTCTTTGCGCGCGAGGACGGGGTGGAGGCCGCCTGGGCCGTGGTCGACCCGGTGCTGCGCGCGGACACGCCGGTCCACGAGTATGCGAAAGGCAGCTGGGGTCCGGCCGAGGCGGAGGGGTTCATCACCGAGGGGCCGTGCAGCTGGCACAACCCGGGGGAGGATGCACGCGGGTGGACGCGGGCATGCGGGAGGGACGCAGGGGGAGGCGCGTGAGCCCTCCAGTCCGTTTTGACCGAACGGGCGC
>JBOHZT010000122.1:0-8780 GCA_050738535.1 Steroidobacteraceae bacterium | reverse complement strand
GAACGCGAGCGCACCGAGCAGGAGCTTGCGAGGCTCGCCACGGACGAGCCCCGGATAGAGCACCAGGAAGGTCGCGAAGATCGCGAGCTGATAGAACTGGATCCCGAGCACCAGGACCACGACCGCCGCGACGAGATACCCGAGGCGGGAGGTCCGCTCCCACGCGAACACGAGCGCCACGAACGCCGCGATGCTCGCCACCATGAAGACGTACATCCTCGCGGTCTGCGCATCGGCGATGAACGCGGGGAGCAGCGCCACCGCCGCCGTGAAGGCGAGATTCCAGGGGCGCGCCAGGAAGCGCCGGCCGGCGAGATAGGCGAGCGGCACGAGGACCACCCCGCACAGGGCGGACGGCAGGCGCAGCGCCCACTCCGAGTGTCCGAAGGCGAGCACCGAGCCCGCCATCAGGTAGATCTGAGCAATGCCCCGCGAATAGAACATGCCGCTCGGGAGCAGCGGCGTCCCGTGCCGCACCACGTGCAGCGTCGCGAGCGCCATCAGATCCTCGTCCCCGTGGAGCCCCACGGCGCCGAGCTGCCAGAACCGCAGAGCGGCGGCGCCCGCGATGCACAGCACGAGGCATGCGGCTTCGCGCCCCGACACCCGCTCCCACGGCCTGGTGTCCTCGAAAAGGGCGCCGAGGCCGAGGAGCGCCCGCTCGAGCGGACCCGCACGAGCCGCGGCCGGGGCTACCTCGCCTGTGATGGAGCTCGACTCGGCCATGGCCACTCCTTTCAAGATCCATGCCGAGAGCTCGACGACCCGCCCGCTCAGTACGCCTTCTCGTCACGCAGCAGCCTGACCGCCGTGAGCGCGAGGATCTTCAGGTCGAGGAGCGGCGACCAGCGCCTCAAGTACTCGAGGTCGTACTCGACGCGGGTGCGCATTTCCTCGACATGAGCCGTCTCGCCGCGGCACCCGTTCACCTGCGCGAGCCCCGTGATCCCCGGCGGCACCTTGTGGCGCATCATGTAGCCCTTGATGAGCTTGCGATACTCCTCGTTGTGCGCGATCGCATGCGGCCGCGGCCCGACGAGGCTCATGCGACCCTGCAGGACATTGATGAGCTGCGGCAGCTCGTCGAGCGAATGGCGCCGCAGGAAGCGCCCGACGGAGGTCACCCGCGCATCCGAGCGGCTCGCCTGCACGATGCGGGCGCCATCCTCCCCGACCGTCATGGTCCTGAACTTGTAGACGACGATCTCCTCGCCATCGAGCCCGTAGCGGCGCTGCTTGAAGAGGATGGGACCGGACGACGTGAGCGCCACCGCGAGCGCGGCGGCGAGCATCACCGGCGTCGCGGCGACCAGGATGAGCGCGGCGAGCGCGATGTCCGTCACCCGCTTCACGACGCCGCGATAGCCGCAGAACGGGGTCTCGCACAGCGCGACCACCGGCACTCCTAGAATCTCGCCGGTGCGCGCCTGGATGAGATCGAACACGAAGATGTCCGGCACGTAGTAGATGGAGGCCGTGGTGTCGCGCAGATCGTCGAGCACGTCGACGACCCGGCGGATGTGCCGGACGGGCAGCGCAATGAAGATCACCTCGATGCCCTGGCGCTTCACGTGCCCTGCGAGATCGCGGAGCGTCCCGAGCATGCGCACCGCGCCCGCGATGCCGAGCCGCTCGGCGCTGCGGTCGTCGAAGAAGCCCTTCACGGCGAGTCCGAGGTCGGCGCTGCCCTCGATGCGCTGCGCGAGCGCGAGACTCATCTCGTTGCAGCCGACGAACGCGACGCGGCGCGCGACCGAAGGGTCGCAGATCAAGCGCCGTGCGAGCTCTTGCACCGCGGCGTTCGCGGCGATGAGCGCGGCCGGCGTCACGAAGATCCACGTGAGCACGACGCGCCGCGGAAAGGTGCCCGAATAGCGCGTGACGTAGCCGATCCCGAGCAGGATCGCGACGATCACCAGCCAGCGCAAGATCACGCGCACCGCGAGCGGGACTGGCGCCGATGAGAGACGCGCGCCGCCGCGGGCCAGCGGCTCGGGCCGCAGCTGCGCCGCGCCGCTCGGGCGACCGCGCGGCAGCAGCACCGTGAGGATCGCGACCGAGACGGAGAGCAGCTTGAAGAACTCGCTGAAGCGTTCGCCGTAGCCGATGCACAGCAGATACAGCACCCCGACGGTGACCAGTGGCGGCAGCAGGAACTGCAGCAGCACCACCAATCCGACGGGCAAGCTTCGCGTGAAGAGAATGGGCTCCGTCATTCTTGACCTTCTGGATCAGCGCGCGAGACGGAGCAATTTCCGCGCCCATTGCGGCACAGCGGACGGATTCGAGCAGCGCGTCAGCTTGGCCGTCGGTGATCGGCGACCGGCATGTTCGCGCATGGGATCAACGACTTAATCTCGAACACGACGCGGACACCGCGCGCGCTGTCGCCGGGTTGCAACATAACGCGGCTCGCAGCGCGCGCACCGCATCGCGCGCCACACTGGAATTCCCGCATGAAATGCGCATTTGCCCGGCGTGGCACGTCGATTGCACACCTCATCGCGCCTAAAGTTTGAGTCTCGATCGCACGGCATTCGCGCCGCGGTCGAGCCGATAAGGGCAAACCCATCGAAAGATGGGGGCGCAAAACTTCCGGTCTAACGGCTCATGAGGAGCCCAGGACAGCGGGGTTGCCGGGACAGCTCGCCGGGGTTCGCACACGATCCCGCCGCAGCGATCTCGTGAAGGTGACGCTCGATTCCTCGAGCGCGCTCCTCGTGCAATCTCCCTGTGAGCCCCTCGCTGACCGCGCGACCCGCGGGCTTGCGCACAACGATCGATATTTGAAACGGGGTATCGCGGGGGGTTCGCATGAGACATGCCTTTGCGGGTTCGCGGGCGTTCATTGTCATTGGAATGATCTTGAGCTTGGGGTTATTGGCGGCGTGCGGCGGAGGCGGCTCCTCGAGCGGAGCGAGCGCATCCGATCCGGCGAGTGCGAGTTCGGGGGCCTCGACCTCCGCGAACGCGCAGACTTCGGGCGCGCAGACCGTCGGCTCGGATTCGACGTCGAGCTCCGATCCAGCGCCGGTCCAGGCCGACCAGTCGGGCGCGGTGACGCTCTCCTGGCAGCCGCCGACGCAGAACACCGATGGGACGGCGCTCACCGATCTCAGCGGCTACACCATCCACTACGGCGTCCATTCCGGGGACTACACCTCCTCCGTGCAGCTCACCAACCCCGGACTCACGACCTACGTGATGGACAACCTCACGCCGGGCACGTACTACTTCACCATCACGGCCTCGGCCGACAACGGGGCGCAGAGCAATTACTCGCCCGAGGTGACGGCGATCGTGAACTGACGGTGACGGCGGACCGCGAGCGCCTGCGCGAGCCGTCGCAGGGTGTAGGCCGCGAGGATCGCCAGGAAGAAGTCAAGCGGCAGACGGTAACGGGTCGTCGGCAGGAACACCGAGTACACCGCCGTGAACGTGAGGACGTAGGCGTAGATCGGCAGGAGCCGCCGCGCCTCGCGTCTCAGGAGGATTACGCCGCACAGCGCGAGCAGGAGGGTCGGAACATACGAGAGGACGGATACCCAGATCTTCGCTCTCTCGATCGCGGAGCCGACCACCGTCGTCGCGTCCGGCCGGGGGCTCCAGAGTTCGACGAGCTTGCGCAAGCTGAGCCGGACTGTGCGCAGCGGGGACTCGAGCACGAACCTCCACCCTGCCCGCCAGCTCGCCGCCTCCTCCGCGATGATGTACTGCGCGTCGCTCAGGTGCTCGGCGCGCAGCTCGTGCTCGAGGCGGATCACTTGCTTGCAGTGGGGCCGCCCTTCGTTCCGGGGTCCGCACGCCGGAATCACGGCGTCCTTGCCGTACTTGAAATAGGTCTCGTTGTTCGCGACCCAGAAGTTGACGCCGCCCGCTTGGTTGACGAGGATCAGCTCGCCGTACGCCGCATAGTTCCTTGCCGTCCAGGCCGCAATCGGGAGCACGGTCGCTCCGATGAGCACCAGCACGCCGAGCAGCGCCGGTCGCAGGGACTTGCGGGGCATTCCGAGCAGCAGCAGACAGCCGGCGAGCACCGGCACGAAGGCGAGCGTCGTCGGCACGGCGAGCACCGCGACGCCGAGACACCCTCCGGCGAGCGCGAGCGTCGCGAGAGCGCCCGTGCGCAGATGGCGGTACACGAGCAGGAACACGAGCCCCATCATCAGGATGAAGAAGGTCTGCGGGTACTCGAACAGCGCCGAGAGATAGATGTAGTAGGGATAGATCGCGAGCAGCCCGCCTGCGATGATCGCGACGCTCGGCCCGAAGGGACCCGCGCCGAAGAGCTCCCGCGCGAGGAAGTACGCCACCACGCACGTGAGCGCCCCGAGGAGCGCGAAGGCGAGCCGCAGCGCGAGATAGTTCTGGCCGAAGACTCGCTCGATGCCTGCGATGAGGAGCGGCTGCGTCGGCACGGAGGCCCGATCCTCCGAGACGCTCCCGAAGCCATCGCCCGCGAGCAGGTCGCCCGCGATCCGGACGTAGCGATGCCCATCGGGCCAGATGACGTGCTGCGGCAGCGACAGCGCCATGCCCCCGCGCAGGATCGCCGCCAGGAAAAATATGGAGAGCGCCCAGGGCCATGCGCGCGAGCGTCCTCGCCGATGCTCGCCCGGGATCACTGCGCAGAGCCCGCGAGCGCGGGCCGGGGCTTGCGGAACACGATCTGCCGGGAGAGCGTGAAATTGGCCGTGAGGCCGGCGAGCGAGCCAATCGCGACGCCCGCCGCCGGCAAGAGTCCCATCGCGCCGACGTAGTGCAGGAACACCGCGTACGCCGCGTAGTTGAGCCCTCCCCCGACCCCGTTCAACACGACGAACTTGCCCCATTCACGCCCGGCCGCCGCGCTCTTGCGGTCGGCGAACGTGATACGCCGGTTGAGATACCAGGTGAAGCTCGCGGCGGCGAGATAGGAGATGCCGCGCCCGACGTACGGGCCGACCCCGAGCAGCGCGAGCGCGAGATAGAGCACCGTCACGTCGACCACGAAGCCGCAGACGCCGACGAGTCCGAATCGCACGAACTGCGAGAGCACCTCCCGCGACATGACCTATCTGCGCAGCCGCGCGAGCGGCTCGGGCCGCACCGGCGTGAACCGCACGGGGAGCGAGAGATAGGCGAGGCGCTTGGCCTCGGCGCGGCCGCGGCTCACCGTGTCGAGGATGAGCCCGCAAGCGAAGCTCATGAAGGCGAGGATCGCGAGAGCCGCCGCGAGCAGCGCGGTCGGCAGGCGCGGCACCAGGTGCGTGTGCATGAACTCGATGACGACGGGCACACCGAGCGCGAGCGACACGATGGCGAGCACGGCGGCCATCGACGTGAAGAAAGCGAGCGGCTTCTCCTCTTTGACCAGGTAGAGGATCGTCCGCAGGATCCGCAGGCCGTCGCGGTAAGTGCTCAGCTTGCTCATCGTGCCGGCCGGGCGCTCGCGGTACTCGGTCTGCATCTCGCTCACCGGCATGCGCAGCTGCAGCGCGTGCACGGAGAGCTCCGTCTCGATCTCGAAGCCGGCGGCGAGCGCCGGGAAGCTCTTGACGAAGCGCCGCGAGAGCACGCGGTACCCCGATAGCAGGTCAGAGAGCTGATCGCCGAAGAACCTCGCGACGAGCCCCGAGAGCAGCCGGTTCCCGAAGCGGTGCCCGCGCCGGTAGGCGGCCTCGCCGGTGCTGCGGCGCGCGCCGTTGATCATGTCGAGCGAGTTCTTCAGCAGCTCCCGCACCAGCTCCGGCGCGCGGCTCGCATCGTAGGTGTCGTCGCCGTCGACGAGGATGAACACGTCCGCCTCGATGTCCGCGAACATGCGGCGCACGACGTTGCCCTTCCCCCGCATCGGCTCCATGCGCACGATGGCGCCCGCGGCGCGCGCCGCCTCGACGGTGCCGTCCGTGGACCCGTTGTCGTACACGAACACCTTCGCCTCGGGAAAGGCCGCCTGGAAATCGGCGACCACCTTCGCGATGGCGACAGCCTCGTTGAGGCAGGGGATGAGAACCGCGACCGAGGGCTGCCAGGGGAAGTCGAGGAGCTTGAGCCCGGTGGGCTCGGGCTCCGCGATCCCGGACGCTGTCGAGTCGGGGACTATTGGAACGTGGCTACGGACTGCCATGAGCGGCGCGTGACCCTCCCGCGGGATCTTAGGAGTCCCGGTAGCAACTGGCGGACCTGATCTTTTCCGAGCCGGGAGACACAGGTCGGAACCGGCGCTGCCACGGCGGATTGTGGAATGGATTGTGGAATAAAGGAGTCGAGGAGAACCGTCATGACGAAGCACAAGCGCAGCCGCAAGGCCAAGGCAAAAGCACTGCTTCCGGATCCGCGCGCGGTCGGCGGCGGCCTCGGCCCGCGCCGCTATTTCGGCGAGGGCGGCTACGCCGACGGCGGTGCCAATCAGCAGGGCAACTACGAGGCTCGCATCAAGAAGGAGGGCCCCAGCGACAGCGAGCCGGAGGAGGTTGGCCCCACCTGATGAGGCCGGAGTCGGAGCGGATCGCGTTCCTCCTGCGCCGCGACGGCTATCAGGCGACCCGCGAGTGGGTGGCGCGCACCGCGGGTCTGTACCGGGCAGCGCTGCAGCTGCGCGCAAACTACGCGGCGGACCCAGCTTACCGGCCGCGATTCGAGCGCGCGGTGAGCGAATTCGAGCAATGGCTCGAATCCGCCGCCGGCGGATGAGCGCGCCGCTAGCGCACGGGTTCTCCTCGCCGACGATCTCTCCAGACGGCCCCTGAGGCGGATGCGGAGCCGTCTGCGGGGGGGACTGCCGGGTACTTTCCCCTGCCGATACGGGCTAACATGCCTGTCGCACCGGACGCAGGAGTGAGAGATGAGCCATTTCCTGGATCGGTTGATGTTCTTTCGCAAGGACGTCGAGACGTTCTCCGACGGTTGGGGCGTCGTCACGCGAGAGAGCCGCAGCTGGGAGAAGGGCTACCGCGACCGCTGGAACCACGACAAGGTCGTCCGCTCGACGCACGGGGTCAACTGCACCGGCTCATGCAGCTGGAAGATCTACGTGAAGAGCGGCCTCATCACCTGGGAGACCCAGCAGACCGACTATCCGCGCACCCGGCCCGAGATCCCGAACCACGAGCCGCGCGGCTGTCCACGAGGGGCGAGCTACTCCTGGTACATCTATAGCGCCGCGCGGCTCAAGCATCCCCTGGTGCGCGCCCGCTTGCTCGAGCTGTGGCGGGAAGCCCGGCGCGACAAGGATCCGGTCGCCGCCTGGGCCTCGATCGTCGAGAATCCCGAGAAGGCGCGCAGCTACAAGCAGCTGCGCGGGCGGGGCGGCTTCGTGCGCGTGGGCTGGGAGGAGATCGCAGAGCTCATCGCCGCCGCCAACGTGTTCACCATCCTGCGCTTCGGACCGGACCGCATCGCGGGCTTCTCGCCGATCCCCGCGATGTCGCAGGTGAGCTTCGCGTCGGGCACGCGCTTTCTGTCGCTCATCGGCGGCGTACTTCCCTCGTTCTACGACTGGTACTGCGACCTGCCACCCTCCTCGCCGCAGGTCTTCGGGGAGCAAACGGACGTGCCGGAGTCCGCCGACTGGTACGACTCGGCTTACCTGCTCGTGTGGGGCTCGAACATCCCGCAGACGCGCACGCCCGATGCGCATTTCTACACGGCCGTGCGCTACCGCGGGACCAAGGTGGTCGCCATCTCGCCCGATTACGCGGAGTACGTGAAGTTCGCGGACCTGTGGCTCGCGCCGAAGGCCGGCACCGATGCGGCGCTCGCGCTCGCCATGGGCCACGTCATCATGAAGGAGTTCCATCTCGGGGAGTGCCCCGAGTACTTCGACGACTACTGCCGGCGGTTCACCGACCTGCCGCTCCTGGTGCGGCTGCGCCAAAGTGGGGACCACTTCATCGCCGATCGGACGCTGCGCGCCTGCGACATCGACGGGCATTTCGGCCAGGCCAACAACCCCGAGTGGAAGCCGATCGCCTTCGACGAAACGAGCGGCCACCTCGTCGTCCCGCACGGCTCGATCGGCTTCCGCTGGGGCGAGCACGGCCGCTGGAACCTCGAGAGCCGCGATGCGAGCACCGGCCGCGAGACGCGCCTCGCGCTGACGCTCGAGGGCACGCACGACGAGTACGCGCTCGTCGAGTTTCCCGAGTTCTGCGACGACGGCACGAAGAAGACCCACCGGCGCCGCGTCCCGGCGCGGCGCCTCGGCACCGAGCAGGGCACGGTCCTCGTCGCCACCGCGTTCGACCTGCTCGCGGCGCACTACGGGATCGACCGCGGCTTCGGCAAGCCCGCGAGCGCCAGCGCAAGCGCCGCCGCGAGTGCGGGCGCGACCGGCGCGGAAGCGACGGCCGGCAGCGAGGATGCCATCGCCGCCGACTACGACGCGATCGCGCCGTGCACGCCGGCCTGGGCGGAGGCCATCACGGGCGTGCCGCGCGCCGAGATCATCCGCGTCGCGCGCGAGCTCGCGCAAACCGCTGCTAAGAGCCGCGGACGCTGCATGGCGATCGTCGGCTCCGGGATCAACCACTGGTACCACACCGACATGACCTACCGCGGCATCATCAATGTGCTGATGCTGTGCGGCACGGTGGGCATCCCGGGCGGCGGCTGGGCCCACTACGTCGGACAGGAGAAGCTGCGGCCGGTCGCGGGCTGGTCGACGCTCGCGTTCGCGCTCGACTGGTACCGCCCCCCGCGGCACATGAACGGCACCTCCTACTTCTACAACCACACCGATCAGTGGCGCTACGAGAGCTTGAAGCTCGACGACCTGCTCGCGCCGGAGGAGGCGAGCA
>JBOHZT010000121.1:0-8810 GCA_050738535.1 Steroidobacteraceae bacterium | reverse complement strand
GTGCTGCGGATAGAGCCGGAGCACGGCAGCCGGCGCGAGCGGAGCGGGGATCGCGTCGTCCACGGGTCAGGCGAGCGTCAAGCCGCCTTGCGGAGCCGGAAATCGAACTGCGCCGTGTAATACGGCACGTCGAATTTCTCGCCCGTCGCCGTCCGCCCGGGCGGACGGCGCTCGAACGGAACGATGAGGGATTCCTTCACGCCGAACACGGCATCCGAGTCGATGTACGGCGCTTGCGCGACGAACAGATGGGTGGTCACCGGATGGTGACCCGGTGCCGAGACGATCATGTGGATGTGCCCGGGCCGATACGGGTGCCGACCCATGGCCCGCAGCATCTTGCCGACGGGACCGTCCGTCGGGACCGGATAGTAGGTCGGCTTGATGGAGCGGAACCAGTAGCGCCCCTCGGCGTCCGTGCGGATCTTGCCGCGCGCGCGCATCCCGGTCTCCCCGGGGATCTGCATGTCGTAATTGCCCTCGCCGTCGCCCGACCAGATATCGAGCACGGCGCCGGCGATCGGCCGGCCGTCGGCATCGAGCACTCTCCCGGAGTAGAGGGTCGGCTCGCCCTTGACGCCTTGCGCGAGATCGCTGCCGAGGGGAAGCTCCGGAGCGCCCGCCCAGTAGTACGGGCCGAGCACGGTCGATTCGGCCGTGTGGTGCTCGGGGGGATTGTTGAGCGAGATCACCAGGATCGAGACGCCGAGCGTGTCGGACAGCAGGATGAACTCCTGGCGCTTGTCCGTGCAGGTCTGACCTACCTCGGTGAGGAATTGGATGGCGGTCATCCACTCCGACTCGGTGAGCTTCACCTCGCGAATGAAATCGTGCAGGTGGGTGACGAGCGAGGTCATCACCTCCTTGAAGCGCGGTTCGGGGCTCTCCGCCATGCGGCCGATCACGGCCTGGGTAATGCTCTTCTCGTCGAATTGAGGCATGAGAGTTTCTCCTTCGAGCGCGCGTCGCCGGACGCCGTGACGGCCGTCAGCCGACCGTGAGCCCTCCGTCGACCACGAGCGTGTGGCCGGTGATGTACGAGGCGGCATCCGAGCACAGCCACAGGATGGCGCTCGCGATCTCCTCAGGCTGCGAGATCCGCCGCATCGGAACGCTCGCCGCGATGGTCTCGAGATCGATGTGCCCCTGCACCATCCGCTGCAGCAACCCGGTGTCGACCGGTCCCGGTGCGACCGCGTTCACGCGAATGCCCGAGCTCGCGAGCTCGAGCGCCGTCGCCTTGGTGAGCCCGACGACGCCGTGCTTGCTCGCGGTGTAGAGCGCGACATTGGCGATTCCGGTCACACCGGCGGTCGATGCCGTGTTGACGATCGCGCCGCCGCCCTGCGCGAGCATGTGCGGGATCTCGTACTTCAAGCCATGCCAGACGCCCTTAAGATTCGTGCCGATGATCCGGTCGAAGTCCTGGCCTTGCGCATCCTGCACCGGCCCGAAGCGGCCCTCGGTTCCCGCGTTGTTGACGGCCGCATGAATGCGCCCGAAGCGCTCTGCCGCGCGCTCGACGACACCGCGCACCTCGGCCTCGCGGGTCACGTCCGCCTCGGTGAAGAGCACCTCGGCGCCGCGCGCGCCCGCTTGCGCAGCGATCGCTCGGCCCTCCTCGGCGCCGAGGCCCGCGAAGGCGACCCGCGCGCCCGCTGAGACGAACGCCAGGACCGCCGCGCGGCCGATCCCCGCGGTCGCGCCGAGCACGAGGACAGCCTTTCCGGAAAAGTCGCTCACGGTCATGGTGATGCTGCGACTCTAGTCGCGCGCTCGAGGGGGGGCAAGGCCGGCCGCGGCCGCGAGCCCGCGCAGCGGTGGGATCGCCCTGCCACCCCTGGCATAATCGTCTCAGCTGTTACGATCGAGAGTGCGCCCATGCCCGCCCCCTTCCGCGCCGACCACGTCGGCAGCCTGCTGCGACCCACCGCGCTGATCGAGGCCCGCCATGCGAATCGTCGGGGTGAGCTCTCCGCGGCCGCGCTCCGCGAGGTCGAGGATCGGGCGATCCGGGACGTGGTCGCCCGCCAGGAAGCCATCGGCCTGCGCGCGGCGACCGACGGGGAATTCCGCCGCGAGTGGTGGCATCTCGACTTCCTGAAGCAGCTCGAGGGCGTGACGCTCCGCGAGAACCCGGGACCGAAATTCGGCGGCACCACCGAGCAGCCGCCGATCGCGACCGTCACCGGCAAGGTGCGCTATGGCGCGCCCATCATGATCGAGGACTTCCGCTTCCTGCACGACGCGGCCCGGGGTGTCGCCAAGCTCACGATCCCCTCACCCTCGATGCTGCACCTGCGCGGCGGCCGCAACGCGATCGCCCGCGAGGTCTATCCCGAGCTCGAGCCGTTCTGGACCGACGTGGCCGCAGCCTACCGCGATGCGATCGCCGCGTTCGCGGCGGCGGGCTGCACCTACCTGCAGCTCGACGACGTGGGATTCGCCTATCTGTGCGACGAGAACTTCCGCGCGAGCTGCCGGCGCAACGGCGACGATCCCGCCCTGCTCCCGCAGCGGTACGTCGACACCATCAACGCGGCGCTGCGCGGCCGGCCCGCCGGGCTCGCCGTCACCATGCATACGTGCCACGGCAACTTCCGCAGCGCCTGGGCCACGGCCGGCGGCTACGAGCAGGTCGCCGAGGCGATGTTCCAGTGCGACATCGACGGGTTCTTCATGGAGTTCGATTCCGCGCGCTCCGGTGGATTCGAGCCGCTGCGTTTCCTGCCGCACACCAAGAAGGTCGTGCTGGGGCTCGTCACCACGAAGGCGGGCGCGCTCGAGAGCGAGACGGAGATCGTGCGGCGGATCAAGGAAGCCGAGCAGCTCGTGCCGCTCGAGTGCTTGTGCTTGTCCCCGCAGTGCGGCTTCTCGAGCCACGAGTCCGGCAACAAGCTCTCCGCGGACGATCAGTGGCGCAAGCTCGAGCTCATCGTCCGAGTCGCTCGCACCGTCTGGGGCGAGTAGCGCGCGGCGTGTCGCCGCAGCCGAGCATGGCACGCCAGTTGCACCACTGTGCATGAGCTATGCGGCGCTGACGACCGACTTCAGGGACAGACGCGCCGCCCGACGATCAACTCGCGGGGAGACGTGCAAGATGGAGACTCGGATCGAGGATGGGAAGGCTCTGACGCTGCTCGATGTCGTCGCGGCAGTCAGCGGTCTCGCCGACGACGAGGAGGAGGTGGCCGCCGTCATCAACCACATGCTCTCCTCCGAGCAAATCGCCTTCGCGAACCCTCCGCGCCGGCAGGATCTACAATCGCTCGCGTACTGACGGCACTGTCGTGAGGGCACGCGCGCCGCTCTCGCGATCAGCTGCCTGCGATCGTCTCGCGCGGCCGAGCGCCGCGGTGCCGAGCGTCCTGCGCGGCAGCGAGCCGCACCACGATGTGTCCGTAAGTCTCGGGCACGTGGCCGCGCAGATGAATCGCGCGCCACGCATCGAAGGCCGCGAGCCGCAGTCCAGGGGGCTGCGTCCACGCGGAATTGCGCAGGTAGCGCCAGACGTACTCACGCAGGAACCCGGCGGTCACGACCCGATCGAGCGCGGCGAAGTACGGCGAGTCAGAGGCCGGATCCTGTCCATGCAGCTGCCGATACAGTTGCGCTGCGATGAGCCGGCCCCGAACCTCCTCCTGGAAAGAGGCGGCGTGCTCGCCGAGCGACAGCTGCGTGCTCTCGCTCTGCGCCGCCACGAATGCCGCACGCGTGTAGAGATAGGCGCTCCAGAGCTTGCGCTCGTCCTGCGGCGTCGCGGGATCCCATTGAATGCCCACGTCGAGTGACTGACCGGCCGCCGCGCTCGTCGGGGCGACGGGGGTCACCGGATGGAAAATGATGCTCCCGAGTGCAGCGAGCGCCTCGCTGCGGCTGACCTCGCCATCCTCCTCGAAGCCCGTGTGCACGTCGAAGTGCATCTCATAGAGCCGGCCGCGCTCGGCCGTGATCCACACATAGGTCTCGCCGTCGAAGTCCTTCGCGCCGTTGATCGTGGCATGGTGCCTGACGAACACCGCCTCGCGGGCGGCGAGCAAGCCCTTCGTGCCGAGCGCGACCGTGCCTGCGTGAACGAGCCGGGCGCCGCCCCCCTCGAGGTGCTCCTGCAGCCGCGTGAACTCCCGCTCGAGCAGCGCCGAGCCGATGCCGTTCGGCAGCGCCGCCGTGGTGCCGTAGTCGAACACATCGACATCGAGTGCCAGCCCGGCTGCGCGGTACGAGTAGGAATGGCCGGGGCGGCGATCGGTGCGGCTGCGCTCGCCCATGTAATCGAGCACGCCGATGTACTCGGGAAGGGCGAGGCTCTCCCCCGGCACGCGGGGCACCGCGGCCGTCGAGGCACTCGCGACGGCGGAGATCACGAGCGCGGCGCCGAGAGCGGCGAGCGCCGCGAGCGGTGCAGCCGCGCGGCGCATGCCCGTGCCGGGCTGCGGCGCGCTCTGCTTGCGAATTCTGTGCTGTGGCACTCTCTTGCGCTCCCGTCTGCGCCGGTACGGCCCGGCCCTCGGCACAAGCAAACTGCAACGCTCATGCCGCGACCGGGATCCGACCGCACGGCAGGGACTTAGCCGCGTCCGCCGCACCGCGGACGGTCCATCCTGTCAAGCTCGCCGACGCTCGAGCGCCGCCTCTGCTCGGGCGCCGCGCCCGCGGCGCACCCCGGCAGTGAGCGCGGCGCCCCGTCCGCACAGCGTCACGCGCTCGCGCCGTATACTGCCTCGGCTGTGCTCGACTGAAGGCTCTCCATGCTCTGGCTGAAGGCATTCCACGTCATTTTCGTCGTCACTTGGTTCGCGGGGCTGTTCTATCTCCCGCGCCTGTTCGTGTATCACGCGGCGGCGCGTGAAGCCGTGCTGCAGGAGCAGTTCGCGGTGATGGAGCGGCGGCTCTATGGGATCATGACGATCGGCGGCGCGCTCACGCTCGCCTTCGGCATCGCGATGGTCGCCACGGTGCCCGCGTACCTGCATTTCGGCTGGCTGCACGCGAAGCTCGGGCTCGTCGCGCTGCTCATCGTCTACCACCTCTGGTGCCGGCAGCTGATGATCGCCCTGCGCGACGGCCGCAACGCGCACTCGCAGCGCTGGTACCGCTACTTCAACGAAGTCCCGGGGCTGCTCCTCATCGGGATCGTGATCCTCGCCGTCGTCAAGCCGTTCTGAGCGCCTAAAACAGCCCGGAGATCTTTCCGTCGTCGTCCACGTCGATGGCGTTCGCCGAAGGAACCTTCGGCAGGCCGGGCATGGTCATGATGTCACCGCAGATCATGACGATGAACTCGGCTCCCGCCGCCAAGCGCACCTCGCGGATATTGACGACGTGTCCCGTCGGAGCGCCGAGCAGCCTCGGATCGGTCGAGAAGGACTTCTCGGTCTTCGCGACGCAGATCGGGAAGCGCCCGTACCCGGCTTCCTGGAGCTGCGCGATCTGCGCGCGCACCTTGGCGTCCGCCGTGATGTCGGAGGCGTGATAGATCTTCGTGGCGATGGCCTTCATCTTGTTCCACAGCGTCTCGCTCTCGTCGTAGACGAACTTGAAGTGGTTCGGCTGCTCGGTGAGGGCGAGGACCTCCTTCGCGATGTCGACGGCGCCCGCGCCGCCCTCGGCGTAGTGGCGGCCGAGGATCACCTTGGCCCCGTGGCGGCCGGCGCGCTCGATCATCACTCGGATCTCCGCTTCGGTATCCTCGGCGCGGTTGTTGATGGCAACGACGCAGGGCAGGCCGTAGTTCTCCCGGACGTTGTCGATGTGCCGCTCGAGATTGACGATCCCCTTCTCGAGCGCGGCGACGTTCTCCTTGCCCACGTCGGCCACCGGCACCCCGCCGTGATACTTGAGCGCGCGCACCGTCGCGACGATCACGACCGCGGAGGGCTTCAAGCCCGCCATGCGGCACTTGATGTCCACGAACTTCTCGGCGCCGAGATCGGCCCCGAAGCCGGCCTCCGTGACGACGTAGTCGGCGAGCTTGAGGGCGGTCTGCGTCGCCATCACCGAGTTGCAGCCGTGGGCGATGTTCGCGAACGGACCGCCATGGACGAACGCCGGATTGTTCTCGAGCGTCTGCACGAGATTCGGCGCGAGCGCATCGCGCAGCAGCGCCGTCATGGCCCCTGGCGCGCTCAATTCCCGCGCGAGGATCGGCTTCTGGGCGGCGGTATAGCCGACCACGATCTTCCCGAGACGCTCCTTCAAGTCCTTGATGCCGGTCGCGAGACAGAAGATCGCCATGACCTCCGAGGCGACGACGATGTCGAAACCGTCCTGGCGCGGATAGCCGTTCGCCGTCCCGCCGAGCGCCACGACGATATTGCGCAACGCGCGATCATTCATATCCAGGACACGCCGCCAGGCGATGCGGCGCACGTCGAAGCCGAGCGCGTTGCCGTGGTGGATGTGGTTGTCGATGAGCGCCGCGAGGAGGTTGTTGGCCGCCGCGATCGCCGCGAAATCGCCCGTGAAGTGCAGGTCGATGTCCTCCATGGGCACCACCTGCGAGTAGCCGCCGCCCGCCGCGCCGCCCTTCATGCCGAACACCGGGCCGAGCGCCGGCTCGCGCAGGCAGATGATCGCGCGCTTGCCGAGGCGGTTGAGCGCATCTCCGAGGCCGACGGTGGTCGTCGTCTTGCCCTCGCCCGCCGGAGTCGGCGACATCGCGGTCACGACGATCAGCTTGCCGTCCGGTCGGCCTTTCAGAGAATTGACATATTTGAGTGATAATTTCGCCTTGAAGCGGCCGTACGGCTCGAGAGCCTCCTCGGGGATTCCGAGGCGCTCCTTGGCGAGGGTGAGGATGGGCCGCATCTTGGCCTGCTGTGCGATCTCGATGTTGGTAAGGGCCATTGAGAGGATCCCGGGCGGTTTGCGGTAGCGGGCCGCAAATGTAGCATGGGCCCTGCCGAGCCCCTATCGCGTTGTCGGATAGCAGATATTAGGAGAGTCGATATGGCACAGGTGACGGGCGGGGAGCTACTGGTCCGCACACTCGCTGCGGCGCAGGTCGAAGCGGCGTTCGGCCTGCACGGCGCTCACCTCGAGACGATCTTCCAGGCCTGCGCCGCGCACGGCATACCGATCGTCGATACCCGGCACGAGGCCGCCGCCGGCCATGCGGCCGAAGGCTATGCCCGCGCCTCGGGAAAGCTCGGCGTCGCGCTCGTCACCGCGGGGCCGGGGTTCACCAACTGCATCACCTCGCTCGCCAACGCCTACCTCGATCGCACGCCGGTGCTGTACTTGGCAGGCTCCGCCGGGCTCGGCGACGCCGAGACCAACACCCTCCAGGCCGGCATCGATCAGGCCGGGGTCGCCCGCCCGCTCACCAAGTGGACCCACACGATCACGGTCCCGGCGCAGATTCCGCGGCTCGTGGCGCACGCAATCCGCACGGCGACCTCGCCCCCCACGGGACCCGTGCTGCTCGATCTACCCTCGGATGTCCTGGCAGCCGCCCTGGAGGAGGATTGCGTCCACATCCCCTCGGCGATCGACGTCGAGGCACGGCCGGCCCCGCCGAGTGCAGCGATCGAGCGAACCCTCGCGCTCCTCGCCACGGCGCAGCGGCCGATCCTCATGGCGGGAGCCGGCGCGTGGCAGGCCGGATGCGCCGCCGAGCTGCGCGCGTTCGCGGAGCTCACCGGCATCCCCGTATTCTCGGACTTCCAGGCGCACGGGCTGCTGCCGAGCGCGCACCCGCTCTACGGCGGCACGTTCCACAAGCTCGCCGATCTCGCTGCCCCCGGCGCGCGGCCGGATGTCGTCCTCGCGCTCGGCGTGCGCTTCGGACTCTTCACGCTCGGCGCGAGCGATCTGCTAGTGCCCCAGGCCGCCAAAGTCATCCATGTCGAGATCGATGCGCGGGAGATCGGCAAGGTCCGCGAGGTCGAGATCGCGATCGCGGCGGATTCCCGCGAGACACTGAAAGCGCTCCTCATCGGGGCGCGGACGCGGCGCTGGCCCGAGCTTGCGCCCTGGCGCCGCGTGATCGAGGAAGCGCGGTCCGCGCGCCGAGCCCGGCTCGCCGAGGCCCTCGCGCGCCCCGCCCCGCCGATCCACCCGTACCAGGCCGTCGCCGCGATCGCGGACCACCTCCCCGAGGACGCGATCGTCATCGGCGACGGCGCGGAGGCCTATCACTGGATGAACGAGGTGATCCGGCAAAGCCGGCCAGGCAGCTACATCACACACGGATTCCTCGGCGCGGTCGGCTTCGGTCTCGGACTCGCGATCGGCGCCCAGACGGCCCAGCCACGCCGTCCCGTGCTGTGCCTCGCGGGCGATGGAGCGGTCGGCTTCACGATCGCGGAGTTCGACACCCTCGCGCGCCACCAGCTACCCGTCGTGGTCGTCGTCATGAACAATCGCAGCTGGGCCGCCTCGCAGCACTACCAGGAGCTGATCGGGCATCCGATCGCGGGCACGCGGCTCTCAGGCGCGCGCTACGACGAAGTCGCCGCAGCCTTCGGCTGCGCCGGGCGGCGGATCGAGCGCATCGAGGAGCTCGGCCCGGCCCTGCGGGAGGCCTTCGCGAGCCACAAGCCGACGTGCCTCAACGTGGAGATCGACGTGGCCCCGATGCCCCCGGAGCTCGCGCTCCTCGCCGCGCGGCACTGAAGAGCTCGGCGCCGAACACTCCCCGCGCCGCGCGCTCAGGCACTCGCCGCATCGAGCGCCGCGATCGTCTCCGGGGCGAGCGTGAGGCGCGTCGCGCCCACGAGCTCCGTCAGCTGCTCGACGCTCGTGGCGCTCGCGATCGGCGCCGTCACATCGTGCGCGAGCAGCCAGGCGATCGCCACCTGCGCCGGCGT
>JBOHZT010000120.1:0-8828 GCA_050738535.1 Steroidobacteraceae bacterium | reverse complement strand
GTCTGGCTCTACGCGCCGGCCGATCTCGGCTGGGATGCCGGCGAAGTCGTGAGAGCGCTCGGTGCGCGCGGGAAGCTGGCAGCCGCGATCGATCCGCTCGCGGCAGAGCTCGCCGCGTCCTTACACGAGGGCGACAGCGTCGTGATCATGAGCAACGGCGGCTTCGGGGGGCTGCACGGCAAGCTGCTGGCCGCTCTGAAGCGGCGTTTTGCCGCAACGGAGATGGGGCGTGGACGCGAGAACGCCGGCGAGCATAGTGAGTAGGACCAGATTGAGGCACTGGGAGGCGTCAGCTCTTCTTGGCGATATCAGCGGTAAATCCGATAGGGCGGTGCTTCGGGGTGGGTGGCGCCATCAATTGGCGGATAGCTGAGAGGATGGCCTTGATGGCATCGTCATGATGGCGGTACTTGCGCTCGAGCTCATCGAGCTTGCCAGCAAGTTCAGCGTTGGAGACGAGCAGTTCTCGCATGCGGACGAAGGCGCGCATGATCTGGACATTGACCGTGATAGCGCGGCGGCTTCTGAGCACAGAAGAGAGCATCGCGACGCCCTGTTCGGTGAAGGCGTAAGGTGCATGGCGCGGATCGCGATGCTTTTGGGAACCGGTCACAATCTGTGACCGGTTCAGAGCGTCGACCCGGTACGTGAGAGCCGGAACATGAAATCCTCCGGGAAGCGTTCTGCATTGCGATTGACCGCCTGATTCAACGCCTTGGTTGTCACATCGTAGAGTGCGGCGAGTTCGGCATCGAGTAGGACCTTATGTCCACGCAGGACGACGATCGAGTGAATGATGTCCGGGAGTGGTACAACAGTCCTGCTACGAGAGTTCACGACACCTCCTTTTGGCCGCTCGCCCCTCGTCGTGTTGCGCGGCCCTAATTCCGATGAGGCGATGATGCCGCCGGTGAGCGACGGCAGCAACGCTCAAGGGGAGCGGTTGAGTGCTGTGCGCGTGTGCTGATTGAGTTATCGTTTGCTCTGAGTGCGACGTCCATGACGACGTCGCGATGGGTACTGAAAACGTAGCGTGCAAAGCTCCGACCGCAATGCTCTTGGGGAGGAAGCGGCGGCGGAAACCGCCGAGCTGCCTCTGTTCCCACTCAACACGGTGCTGTTTCCGGGCGGCCCGCTGCCGCTGCGCATCTTCGAGCCGCGCTACGTGGACATGGTGCGCCGCTGTATGCGCGAGGGCTCGGCCTTCGGCGTCGTGCAGATCCTCGCGGGCGCGGAGGCGGGCGGCCTCGTCGAGCGCACCGCGCTCGTGGGTACGAGCGCGCAAATCGTGGATTTCAATTCGCTCGCGGATGGGCTGCTCGGGATCCAGTGCCTCGGCGCGCGCAAGTTCGAGCTGCGGCGTCGCTGGCGGCAGGCCGACGGGCTCAACATGGGCGAGGTGCGCTGGCTTGCCGATGAGCCGGCCGTGGCGCTGCCTGCCGAGTACGCTCATCTTGGCAGGCTCTTGCGCAAGATCCTGCCCGAGCTCGGCGAGTTGTACGATGCCGTCGAGAAGCGTCCCGACGATGCAGCGTGGGTCGGACATCGGCTCGCCGAGATTCTGCCCTTCGGCCTTGCCGAGAAGCAAAGCTGGCTCGAGCTCGGCGATCCGCTCGAGCGCCTGGCGATGCTCGCGCCGCTCGTGAAGCCGAGCGCTGCTCGGGGGACATGATCTCGGCCGCAGCTGCCAGCGCGGGGGCGGAAGCGCCGTGATCTGGTCCAGATGGAAAAATGGAGTGGACTCTCTCCCTCGAAGAGGCTCTGCGCTGACCGTGGCCGTCAGGCGTGGTGTGGCGATGCGGAGCCGGTGACCGCGGCGCTGCGGCGGCGATCGTAGAAGTGGTAGAGGATGATCCCGAGAATGATCGTCCAGCCGAGCACGAGCCAGCCGACGACGCCGTCGAAGCGGCTCAACAGGAACGCCAGGGGGCTCGCGCGGTTGGGAATGGAGGTCTCCCGGACGAAGGTGATCACCCACACCCAGGAGGCATGCAGCCCGATGCAGGCGCCGATGTGCCCGGTCTGCGCGCGCACCATGCCGAGCACCACGCCCACCGCGAACAGGCTGAGGTACGCATCGCCGATCGTCAGGGGATGGACGAAATCGTGCAGCGCGCCGCCGAGCATCACGAGTCCGCTCGACCACGAAGCCTCGGCGGCCGGAATGTGGTACACGCCGACGAAATGAGTCACCGCGAAGATGAGCGCCGTGAGGAACACCGCGAGCCGTGGGCCTGATTCCCTGGCGATCCCGGTGTACATCGCGCCGCGCAGGAACGTCTCCTCGATGAGCGCCACCGCGAATCCCCGCAGGATCCCGACGCGCGCGATGGTGAGGAGCGAGGCGGCATCGAGCGCGACCCCGCTCTTCCACGCGCGCAGGTGCAGCACGACCATGAAGGCGACGACGAGCGCCATCATCGGCGCGCCGATGGCGAAGCCGATGCCGACCTCCCGGAGAAAGACCCGGCGCGGGGCGCCGTAGCCGAGGCTTGCCCGGTCGGCGAGCTTGAGGCGTCTTGCGATGAGCACGAAACCGACCGCGAGCGCGACCATGCCGATGCGGTCCGAGACGCGATGGAAGGGAAAGCCGAAGTGGGGATACAGCCAGGCCCACACCGGGTAGGTGAACACGGCGATCGCTGCGAGAGCGATCGCGATCAGCGCGAGGAACCAGGCGAAGGCGCGCATGCGGCGGGACTTTCTCGAAGAGCTCTCTTAAGTGCGCCATTGCACCAGATTTGGCGCTGTCATGCAGGGCACGGGTGGCGAAAAATGCGCTCCGGTCCGGCGATGAGGCAGCGACGATCATGGATCCACTCGGCGCGCGACAGATTCTCCAGGCGCTGGTGCAGGGCTTCGATCCGGTGAGCGGCGCAGAGCTCCCCGCCGGAACGGTGGTCCAGCGGGCGGAGGTGATCCGCGCACTGCTCGAGGCCATCACTGCGCTCGAGGCGGACGCAATGCGCGCGCGACGGCGCGCCCAGCTCCCGAAGAACGTCGGCCGGCCTTGGAGCACGGTCGAAGAGGAGCGTCTGGCCGCGGCCTTCCGCGCGGGCGAGCCGCTCGCGGCCATCACGGCAAGGCACGGGCGCACCGTCGCAGCGCTCGAGGCGCGGCTCGAGCGGCTCGGCCTCATGACAGCGGCGCAGCGAACCACGCGCAACCGGTACATCACGCGCGCCGACACCCCGACCGCGGCCGGCCGGCGCGGCGGCGAGGGTTCCGACTCCGGCGGCTGAGCCGTCAGACGGCGCCGTCGAGGAGCGCGCGCCAGCGCTGCGCGACCGTGCTCAGGCGGAAGCGCGGATCCGGTCCGGTGCTGGGTCTGCCGCCTGCGCGCCAGCGCTGCAGGTGCTCGAGGTAGGGCCGGAAGAGGCCGAGCCGGGCGGCCCACGGGGCGATGAGGGGTCGCGCGCGGTTCGGCAGGACGTGCGCGGCACGCTCGTAGAGCCGGATTCCGGCAGTGATCGGCAGGACCTGCCGCGGATCGGCGACCACTTCCGCTGCGGCTCCGAAATCGTGCGTCAAGACAGGCGTACCGACGGAATGGGCCTCCGCGAGCACCAGCCCGAACGTCTCCGGCAGCCTGAGGTTGAGGTAGAACCCGCAGAGCGCGGTGCGTACTTCCGCGAGCATCCGCAACTGAGGCAGTGGCCCGAGCCACTCGACGCCGTCGATCTTGCCGTCGACACCCTGCATGCCGGCGCGCCGCAGGCTCTTGTAGCCGGGGCTGCCGATGCACAGACGCAAATCGGGCAGCTCGCGCCGCAGCGCCCGGAAGGCATCGAGGGTCAACGCAAGCCCTTTGTTCGGCGAGGAGAAGAAGACGAGCTTCGAGGGGTCGACGGGCGACCCGTCGGGCACCAGGCCGTCATCGATCGGATTGTAGATCGTCACGGCGCGAACGCGTGTCCCGACGCCCGCCCCTGCGAGGACCGCCTCGGCTTGCCGGCGCTGGAAATCCGAAACGCAAACGAGCGTGACGCCGAGCTGCGCGAGCACGGGCGCCGCCGCCGCGAGCCGCCGGCCGCGCTTGCTGCCGGGGCGCATCAGGTCGTGGATCCACAGATAGTGCCGCGCCCCCGGGAAACGCTTGCCGATCGCAGCGAAGGCGCGCGGGTCCCGCAGGACGATCAAATGCTCGACGCCGCTCGCGGGGCCGGCCGGGAGATAGCGGCCTGCGGAGCTCAGGCGGTTGTGCTGCATGACCCGCGCGTCGAGGGCCTCGGCGATGCGGACCACGGAAGCCTCCGTGCCGCCGAGTGCCGCCGCGTCGAGGGTTCGGCGGCAGTAGGGTTTCTGGCAGCTCGGATCGAAGAACAGCGTGGCGCTCAAATGTGGCGCTCAGGTGCGACGCTCAGGTGCGACGCTCATCGAGTTGCGTCAAAGTATAGTGCGGGCTGAGCCGCTCGCGCGCGGCCTTCGCGAGATCACGTGCAACCTTCGCATTTCCAGCCCCTCTCGGCCTGCATCATCACCCGCGACGAGGCCGATCGTATCGGGGATTGCATCCGGTCCGTGGCCTTCTGCGACGAAGTCGTCGTGGTCGACTCGCACTCCTCGGACGCGACCCGCGAGATCGCGGCGAGCCTCGGCGCGCGCGTCATCGAGAGGGACTGGCCGGGATACCGCTCGCAGAAGGCGTTCGCCGTCGCGAGTTGTCGGCACGATTGGGTTCTGTGCATCGATGCCGACGAGCGGGTGAGCGACGCGCTTCGGGGCGAGATCGAGCGGTTGCGCGCCGGGGGGCTCACCACGCACGCCGGCTGGTCGATTCCGAGGCTCACGGACTACTTCGGGAAGTTCCTGCGCCACGGCAACGCCTATCCCGACCGCCTCGTGCGCCTGTTCGATCGGCGGCGCGGCGGCTGGGCGGGTCGCGAGATCCACGAGCGAACGCGCGTGGAGGGCGGCGCCGGGCGGCTGCGGGGGCATCTGCTGCACTACTCCTACCGCAGCCTCGGGGATCACCTCGGGCGCATGCAGCGCTACGCGCGGCTCATGGCCGCAGCGCTGCACGCCGAAGGGCGCCGCGGGAGCCTGTGGTCCGTTCTGGCGAACCCGGCGTGGCGGTTCCTGCGCGGCTACGTGCTGCGGCTCGGATTCCTCGACGGCTGGAGAGGCCTCGCGTTTGCCTTGATCGAAAGCCACTACGTCTGCCAGAAATACCTGGGCCTCTACCTGCTCGGGCGGGGCTTCAAGGACTAGACCCCGGGCTTCAAGCGCTAGGCCGGGCTTCAAGCGCGAGGCCCGGGCTTCTGTGAGTCAGGCTGCGGCCGTCGAGGCGGAGCTCGGGTCGACCCACACCACCTCGGTGTGGAGCGTGCCATCGGGCTCGAGCTCGAGCGTGCGGTAAGCCGGCGGCAGCGGGGCGATGGCGAAGTCGTCGGAGCGCGGGAGGAACTGCGTGCAGGTCGAGGGCGTTCCGAGCAGCCGGACCTGCCGGCGCACGCCCTCGAAGCGCTGATGCACATGCCCGAACAGGACGGCGCGCACGTTGCGGTGCGCATCGACGACGCCGAAGAGCTCATGCGGGTTGGCGAGTCCCACCTCGTCGAGCCAGCGGCTCGACACGGCGACGGGATGATGGTGCAGGCACACGAGCGCCGGCATCGAAGGCGCGCCCGCGAGCGCCGCATCGAGCTCGCCGAGGCTGCGCTCGCTCAGGCGCCCTCCCGCGCAGCCCGGGACGGTGCTGTCGAGCAGCACGATCCGCCACCCCCCGATGTCCACCGAGCCGCCGAGGACGAAAGGCGGGCTGCCGAGCTCGCGCTGCATGGCGTCCGGCAAGTCGTGATTGCCGGGGAGGCAGTAGACCGGGCGGCCGAGGTCGCCGAGCGCACGGCGGATGCTCGCGTAGCCGCCCGGGTCATCCTGCACCAGATCGCCGGTGAGCAGAATCGCGTCGCACGGCCAGTCGCGCGCCCGCGCGCGGGCGACGGTCTGCAGCAACGCGGGATACGTCGCGACGCCGCGCAGCGCGCCGGTCGCGTCTGCGTAGAGATGGGGATCCGTGAGGTGGATGAGTCGGACGCGGCTCATGGGGGGAATCGTAGCAAGAACCGGTTGGCCCCCCGAGTGAACTGGATCATGGGGCTCGCGCGCGCGCCGCGGCGAAGTTGATGCAGTCGACGCTCCGGGCGGCACATAATGTGCGGCCCGTCGAGCTCGCGCCGCGGTGCTACATATCGAGGCCAGTCTATGTCCACTCGATCCATGTCCCTGTCGCCCGAGATCTACCGCTATGTGCTCGAGCATTCCTCGCGCGAGCCGCCCGTGCTCGAGCGGCTGCGCGCGGCGACCGCCGGCATGCGGGGCGCGGAGATGCAGATCAGCCCCGAGCAAGGGCAGTTCATGGGGCTGCTGCTCAAGCTCACCGGGGCGCGCCGCTGCCTCGAGCTCGGTACCTACACGGGCTACTCGAGCCTCGCGATGGCGCTCGCGCTGCCGGCGGACGGTCGGCTCGTTACTTGCGATGTGAGCCAGGAATGGACCAGCGTGGCACGGCAGTTCTGGCGGGAGGCGGGGGTTGCGGAGCGCATCGAGCTCAAACTCGCTCCGGGGCTCGAGACGCTCGCGGCGCTCGAGCGCGAGGGCGGAGTCCACCCGCTCGATTTCGCTTTCGTCGATGCGGACAAGCCGAACTACATCGCCTACTACGAGGCGCTCCTGCGGCTCGTACGTCCCGGCGGCCTGATCGCCGTCGACAACACGCTGTTCGTCGCCGGCGAGACCATCGTGAGGCAGGAGAGCGTGCCCGCGCAGGCGCTGCGCGAGTTCAACGATCACGTGCATCACGACGAGCGTGTGGACCTCTCGATGGTGCCCATCGGCGAGGGGCTCACGCTCCTGCGGATTCGATAAGATACGGAGCCTTCATGAGCACACGCCGAGAACTCGCGAACTGCATCCGCGTCCTCACCATGGACGCGGTCGAGAAGGCCGGCTCGGGCCATGCCGGCGCCCCGATGGGGCTCGCCGACGTGGCCGAAGTGCTCTGGCGCAGCTACCTCAAGCACAACCCCGGCAATCCGCTCTGGCCGGACCGCGACCGGTTCGTGCTCTCGAACGGCCACGCCTGCATGCTGCTGTACGCCGTGCTGTATCTCACCGGCTATCCGCTGCGGCTCGAGGAGCTCGAGAGCTTCCGCCAACTCGGCTCGCGCACGGCCGGACATCCGGAGCACCACCCGGCGCTCGGCATCGAGACGACCACCGGGCCTCTCGGCCAGGGCGTCGGCAATGCCGTCGGCATGGCGCTCGCCGAGAACCTGCTGGCGGCCGAGTTCAACCGCCCGGGGTTCCCGGTCGTCGATCACTACACCTATTTCTTTTGTAGCGACGGGTGCCTCATGGAGGGCATCTCGCACGAGGCCTGCTCGCTCGCCGGCGCGCTGCGCCTGAAGAAGCTCATCGGCTTCTACGACGACAACGACATCTCGATCGACGGCAAGGTCGAGGGCTGGTACCGGGACGATACCCCGAAGCGCTTCGAGGCCTATGGCTGGCACGTGATCCCGCACGTCGACGGACAGGACGCCGCCGCGGTCGATGCGGCCATCCGCAAGGCGCGGGAGGAGTCCGACCGCCCGACGCTCATCTGCTGCAAAACGGTGATCGGCTGGGGCGCGCCCGACAAGCAGGGCACCAAGGGCGCACACAGCGATCCGCTCGGCGCGCAGGAGATCGCCGCGGCCCGCAAGGCGCTCGGCTGGCCCTACCCGCCGTTCGAGATTCCGCCTGCGCTGCGCGCGGAGTGGGACCGCAAGGCGCAAGGCGCGGCCGCCGAGGAGCGCTGGCGCGAGCTCATGGCGCGCTATCGCGAGGCGCATCCCGAGCTCGCGATCGAGTTCGAGCGGCGCATGCGAGGCGATCTGCCGCCCGGCTGGGACGGCGCGGCGCGCCAGGCCATCGCCGCCGCCGTGGCGCAGGAGAAGCCGCAGGCGACGCGCCAGTCGTCGCAAGCGGTTCTCAACATCTTCGTCCCGGCGCTGCCGGAGATCGTCGGGGGCTCGGCGGATCTCACCGGCTCGAATGGGACGCTGAGCAAGTCCTCGCGCGCCTTCACGGTGAGCGACGCAACGGGGCATTACCTGCATTACGGCGTGCGCGAGTTCGGCATGACGACGATTCTCAACGGCCTCGCGCTGCACGGCGGGCTGCTGCCCTACGGGGGGACCTTCCTGGTCTTCTCCGACTATGCGCGCAATGCCGTGCGCCTCGCCTCGCTCATGCGCGCGCACGTCATCCTCATTTATACGCACGATTCCATCGCGCTCGGCGAGGACGGGCCCACCCATCAGCCGATCGAGCACCTCGCCTCGCTGCGCGCGCTGCCGGGACTCACCCTGTGGCGCCCGTGCGATGCGGTCGAGACGGCCGTGGCGTGGGTCGCGGCGATCGAGCAGCGCGAGGGACCCACGGCGCTCGTGCTGACGCGCCAGGCCGTCCCGCAGCAGGCGCGCACGCCCGACCAGATCGAGGCGATCCGGCGCGGCGGCTACGTACTCCTCGAGTGCGCGGGTGAGCCGGAATGCCTCGTCATCGCCACCGGTTCGGAGGTCGCGATCGCGGCCGAGGCCGTGCGCGCGCTCAATGCCGCCGGACGGCGCATCCGCCTCATCTCCATGGTGTGCACGGAGCGCTTCGATCAGCAGGACGACCGCTACCGCGAGAGCGTACTGCCGCGAGCCGTCAAGCGGCGGCTCGCGGTGGAAGCCGGCGCGCACCTCTCGTGGGGCGGCTACGTCGGCCTCGACGGCAAGGTGCTCGGGATCGATCGCTTCGGCGCTTCCGGCAAGGGGCCCGCGGTGCTCGCGCACTTC
>JBOHZT010000119.1:0-8842 GCA_050738535.1 Steroidobacteraceae bacterium | reverse complement strand
AACATCAATGTATTTGCACGCGCTCACGTCGTTCTTGTTGTCAGTCACGCGCACACCGTTCCACTCTTTTCCATAGGGAGAAAGCGACGCGCACCCACTGAGCAACAAAGATAGAAATAGAAATAGCAATGCTTTCATTGGGACTTGATTTTGCAGGAGTGGTCAATCACTCATTTTACCGTCGGCTGACCGGACAACGAACCGTAGATGACCGTCGGTTCCACCCAAGCCAGGTCTGATCGGCCTTTCAACGTACGCATCAGCTGAATGAACTCGGCGGGAGTGCGAGCGTACACGGCATAGACCGCCGGGCGCGTGATGAGCCTCAAGCCGGGGTATTGAGCAGGGCTGCCTGAAAAAGCATGGCCACCCTTGACCTGGAAGGTGATCTCTCCGGTGATCACACCGGCCTCCTGCATCGCGTGGTTGTACACAACCCCAAGCGTCGCTGGCCCTATCGGGCTGCTGGCACTGGCGCGCACGAGTCTATGTATCGTACGCCGCCTTGTAGGGTCGACCTGCGGGATCGCCCGCTGGGTTGGCAGCACCTCGAGTTGCGCCCCCCGATCGTTGATCGTCATCGCCTGATTCGCGACCGGGGAAAGTTCGCGTGTGGGCGCCTTAAGCTGCGCGAGCGCGGCATTCGCGGCGAGAACCGTCAGCATTGCCAAGACCAGGCGCGGCATCGTGACCTCCGTCAGTGACCTGCAAAGAGCAGCGTCTGCGGCTGCGTCGTCGAAAGGGTAGTAGCCGTCGCCGCGCCAGGACAGAAATCGAGAAAGCGGAGCGTCCACGTGCCGTTGATCGGCTCCCCATAAAAAGCGTTGGATTCGAACCGCGTATTGGCGAGCGCAGAATTCGTGAATCCGTTTGCGGCATGCAGCAGGATCGATTTCGTGCCAGAGGGAGAGGTGAGCTCGATCTGGTTGCAGGGGAGTCCGGGCGTTGTTGCGATGTTGACAAACACAACCGCGAACTCAACCGTATTGAAAGGCTCGCTCACGTTGAAGTTGATGTAGCCGCCAGTCGTCGTTCCTGCCGGTATGATGGCGGGCGGGGCGGCAACAAACGTGTAATTGCCAGTCGAGTTTTGCACAGCCGGCAGATACGCGGTGTAGGCCTTTGCCATCGCCACCGCCGCCCCCGTGTCGACCGCCCCGAACCCGTAGCGGTTGCTGAAGGTGTAGCCCGCCGCGTTCGTCGTCCAGCCTTGCTCAAGTACTACGGTGCTGCCGGGAACGATCGTGGTGCTGGGAACCCCCGAGAATGACGGATCGACCCTGACGGCGGTCTTCGCGAGAATGTACTTGATGTCGCGGACCGAAAGTTTCGGATTGGCCTGGAGCATCAGTGCGATGGTTCCGGTTACGTTCGGAGTGGCGGCGCTCGTGCCGTTCATGGTGGCCGTGTACTGGCACGTCGGCGCGAGTGGATCGGCTCCGTTTGAGTCGAGCGCGTTCACTCCATTTGGAAAACTTGCGGGCTGGTACTCCGAATTGGCGCAACCTTCCCGGCTTGTCGTAATGATAGCGGGCTCATAGCTCATGGCAGGCTGACCCGGGTCATAAGCCGCACTCAATCCGTACTCACCGCCCGGCGCGGATATCCAGAGAGATGAGCCGGTACTCGAGTAGCTGGAATGGACGCCATTCGCGTTGATGGCGCCGACGACGATGGGGAAGTAGCCGCCTCGCCGTTCATCGGATGCCGGATCGCCGCAGCTTACCCCATACACCTGGGCGTACTGAGCGCAGTATGGGCTCGAGTTCCCCTCGAAATCGACGAAGTCGTTGCCGGCGGCATTGACGATGGCCGCACCGAGCCCGCCGCGCAGCGTCATTGCAGTCTGCGTGATCGCCTGAAATGCTCCGCTGAAGGACGGTAGCGCATTCGAGTCGGACGAGATGCTGAAGCTGGCGTTGAACACGTCGTTGTCGGCCGAGATCGGAGCGCTTCCGAGAGCGGTCGCCATGTTGGCGACGCTGAATGCGAGGCCAGGTGCCAACAGGTTGTAGCCGCGGAGAGTCGCGTTGTACGCGATGCCCCGGCCGCCTTTGCCGTTGAATGCGACCGCGCCGATGATCCCGGCAACCGCGGTTCCATGATCAAAGCCGACCATGCTCGGATCGGGAGAGGGATCATCGGTTCCTGTGACAAAGTTCAGCGAATGCGTGAGATCCACGTTGGCCGCCAGATCCTCGTGCGCTGCCTGCAGGCCGCTGTCCACCACGCCGACCTTGATGCCCTTTCCAGAGAAGCCGCTGGTCCAGGCGGGAGTCACATCCATGTCGTTTCCCGGAGTCGGCGGCGTGGAGGAGAATGCGTTCTGGCCCGTATTCTGGATATCCCACTGATCGGGCAGTAGCGGATCGGAGTTCAGAGCAACCGACACGGTGTCCGTCGAAGACGTGAATCCGTTGCTCACACGGACGGTGAAACTGTCGGACGCGACCGATGCGAAGCCGGAAATTGTGTAAGTGACCGCACCCGTACTTGCGTTGATGGATGCGGTCCCGAGGGCTGGCATGGTTGCGAGCGTGTAAGTCAGCGGCAGGGATTCGCGGTCCGTAGCTATCACCGTGCCTTGAGAGGAGGTGGGTGCCACTCCAAGAACATTGACGTTGATCGAAGTGGCTTGCACCTGAGGGGGTGCGGCCGTGACGGTGATCGAAAGGGGTGTGGACGTGCTTGTGTTGTGCCCGTCGGAAACAGCCACCGTCGCCGTGTAGGATCCGTGATCCTGAAAGGTATGAGAGACGGACACCCCCGTGGCCGTTCCGCCATCACTGAAGGTCCAGGCGTAGCTGAGCGCGTACCCTTGGGGGTCGGTGCTGCCGGAGGCGCTGAAGGTTGCGGTGAGAGGCGCCTGACCTTGCATGGCGCTCGCCGTGGCCACGGCGAGCGGCGGTCGTGGTAGGGCGTTGGTGGATGATCCACTACCACCACCTCCGCAGGAGGCCAGAGTCAAACAGCAGGCGAGTACGCAGGCGCGCAGAAATCCGCTCACAGTGTCCCCCGTGGCTTCCACGGACCATTGCTGAGTCTGCACGCGACGATCCTCGTTCCGCTGACATCTGCGCCGACAATGCGGTAAAAGCTGGTGAACCAGCGTTCGCAGCATGACAGCGAACGCCATCATTGATGCGTGAGAGCGGTCACGGTATTGGTCGGGTTTTCACGATCTGTGATGGACACGCGTCGTGAGTGATCGTTGACGGCGGCGCGGCGGCCGGTTGCGAGGTCAGAACGGCTCGTCGTCGAAGGGAAGTGGCTGCTGCGCCTCAAGGAGACGCTGCTCGCGGTAGAGCCTGTCGTGCTCGGACTCTCGCGCGCGGTGAGCGCGCAGGGAGGTGCGCCGAGTAATGGGCGTCGGCGAGAGCCTGGAGGAACTCGGAGGTCTGCGTCTCGGGCCGGGCGAAGATACCTACAATCCGCGAACGACGGTAATGGGCGGCCCACCAGGCCACTTGCTCAGCGACCAGGGAAGCGGTCGTCCGGAATGATGAGGTACGTACCTTTCCTCTTGGAACGAAGCGTCCACGCCTCCGAGTCCTCGGAGAATTCGCCGAGAACGGGTGTCGAGCGGCAGCTACTGAGTCATGGAAGTGCTCCCAAGATCATCATCGGGAGTACCTATCTGACCTGGGCAGGGCAACCACGTTGCTGGCTTCCGGCGTCACGGTGCGCAAGGCGGCTCTGCCGGATGGCTCGTTGTGCGAATCCGTCGCCGAGATGACCTCGGGCTTGATCGATGCCGACCTCGGAGGCAAGGTTTACAAGAAACGTGTGGCCTTGCCAGGAAGGGGCAAACGGGGCGGCGCACGTGTCATCGTCGGCACGAATCTCGGCGATCGGTGGTTCTTCCTGTACGGATTCGAGAAGAACGAGCGGGCCAATCTCGAGGATCGGGAGCTCGCGGCGCTGCAGAAGCTCGCCGACGCGCTGTTGAAATTGAATGCCAAACAGCTGGCGCTCGAGCAAGACTCGGGAAATCTGACGGAGATCTGTAATGAAACGGCAAAGCCGCATACTCACTGAGGTTCACGAGACCGCAACCGCGCTGCACCGCTCGGGTGCGATCGACAAGCAGACGATGCGCGAGTTCGATGCGCTGTGTCTGCCCACGGTTCGAGAGCTCTCACCCAAGCAGATTCGCAGCCTTCGCACTCGCACGCATATGAGCCAGGCCGTGTTCGCGGCGCTGCTCAATACGAGCACCTCCACGGTTCAGAAGTGGGAAATCGGCGAGAAGCGCCCGAGCGGGCCGTCGTTGAAGTTGCTCGACATCCTCTGGCGCAAAGGGATTGAGGCGCTGGCCTGAGGCTCCGCCAGGATCAAAAATCGAGATCGAGCCCTCGCTGACGCGCCCGCTCGATTTCCGGCTCCAAAGCCCTGCCACGTCCGGCGGCGAGCTCCCCACCCTCCTCGTCGAAGTCCGCGAAGTAATCCGCTTCGCTATCCCGCCCGAGCCGCATGACGAGCTCCTTCTCGTCCTCGAAGTCCGCCTTTCCTGCATATAAGGCCGTGTCCGCCTGGTGCCGGGAGAGCGCCACGTACGAGAGGTGCGCATCCATTCCCGGTGTAGCCAGGACGAACGTGCGCTCCACTGTCGCCCCCTGGCTTTTGTGCACCGTGGCGGCATAGCCATGCTCGATATGACCGTACTCGGCGAGATCGATGCGCTTCTCGGCGCCGTCGTCGAGGCGCACGCGCATGTCGCGCTCGCCGAGCTCGAGCACCGAGCCGAAGGAGCCGTTCTTCACCCCGAGCTGTCGGTCATTCTGGGTGCACACGATCCGATCTCCTACCGCAAGATCGATCCCGGCCCGCCGCTCGCCTTGGCGGAGGGCGTAGTGCTTCTCCTCGCCGAGGTGCCCTCGAGCCTTTAACTGCCCACGAATGCTGGCATTGAGCTCGGCGACATCCTGCCGGCGATGGGCGAGCGCGAGGAGACCTTGCGGCTCGCTGCCCCGCTCCACCGCCGCCGCATAGTCGCGCACCAGCGCCGAGCGCGCGCTGCCGCGACTCGCCGCCCACTCGATGCGCTCCCGCTCGATATAGGCGCCGAGCGCCGCCACCGCCTCGCCGCGCCCGAAGGCCTTCGAGGCCTCGCGCTGCCACTCCAGGCGCTGCCGTCTGACGGATTCGATCGCGGTCTCCCCGGCCATCTCCCGCGCGGCGTTGAACGCGCCCCCTCGCCCGATCGGCCGCAGCTGCCGGTCATCCCCCACGAGCACGAGCGCGGCGCCGGCATCCGCACAGTGCTTCGCGAGCTCCGCCATCTGGCGGTTCTCCACCATGCCGGCCTCGTCCACCACCACGACGGTCTCGCGAGTCAGCGAGAGCCGCCCCTTCTCGAGATCCATCAGCCGCTTGGCCAAGGTGTCGGAGGCGATCCCGGACGAGTCCTCGAGGCCCTTGGCGGCCTTGCCGGCGAGCGCGCAACCGAGCACCTGTTTTCCTTGCGCCTCCCAGGTGAGCCGAGCCGCGTTGAGCATCGTGCTCTTGCCAGCCCCGGCATACCCGTTGACCACGGAGAGATGCCGCTCGCCGGTGACCGCCTCCACGGCGGCACGCTGCTCGGCTGACAGTGCCAACGTCAAGCCACTGAACCGTTCCGCGAACCCGTCCCGTTTCTCTCCGTCGCGTGCCTGAAGCAACGCCCCGAGCGAGCCTCGCAACGCCGCCTGCTCGGCGAGCACCTCGCGGCTCGTGTAGTGCCGAAGGCCTCCGCGCTCGCCGGCGATGAGACACCGCTCGTCCTTCAGAACGCGCCCGATGGTGCGCTCGATCTCGGCATCGTCCCGCAGAGCCCGTCCGAGATGGCGCCTGAGGTCGCGCTCGGTGAAGGAGGTCTTGTTGCGCAGCAGCGCATCGATCGCCTGCTCCGGATGCGCGCGCATCTGTGCGGTCAGCAGCTCGTGCGTACGCACGAGGCTATGCTCGCGCTCGATCTGGTCCAGGGCGACTTCCTGGCGTCGGTAGTCGAACTGTGTACTGACGAGATCCCCGCTCATCGATACGCGGTTCATGATGAGGTGCACGTGGTCATGTCCGGTGTCGGCATGACGCACCAGGACATACTGGTTGTCCTTGAACCCCATCTTCTCCATGTACGCTTGGGCCACCCGCTGCCATTGCTCGTCGGTCAGGTGCTCACCGGGCGCCGCCGACAGCGACACATGCTGCACGGCCTTCTTCACGTCCGGACGGAGCATCGCGGCGTGCTCGGCCATTTCGGCGGCCAGCGCATCCGCATCGTTTGGGTCCGCCACGAGATTAGTGCCGATGAGGCACGCGGCGCCCTCGTCCTTCTGCATGGCATAGCGCACGGCGCCGCCAAAACCCTTGCCTTTGATGATCTTGCCGATCACGGCAGTGACGAGCGGATCGCCGCCAATGCGGCGCGCAGCTCGACCAGAGCACCCTCGATGGAGGCCACGGCAGCGCGAGCCGCGGGGTACTCATCCCCGGCGAGCGCGCTGTTGGCGGCATGGGCGATCTGATTGAGGTTGTTGCCGATGCGGCGGAGCTCGACGTGCAGACGCATCAGATCAACCCGCCGGTCCACCGCGGCCGCCCCGGCGAGCGCTGCCTGGCGCAGGTACACGGCCGGACGCAGACCCGCCAAGACGGCGCGCTCATCGAGCAAGGCACGCTCGGCGGCGGTGAGGGCAATCGAGAGATGACAGCGACGCTGCTCGCCGGAAGACAAAGCGGGACGGCCGCCGCGGCGAGGGCGGCGGGGAGGACGAGCGGCGGAGGGATCGGCGCTCACAACAACAAAGAAGTTAGCACGCGAAATCCCGGAAAGCCAGTTTCCGCGCAGCGGAAACATGGCTTGCTCCGCTTTGCTCCGAGTGCCTACAACAGTGCGCTGTACGGTATGTCAGACGGTGTGTCGCGTGGCTCTCGCGCGGTGCTGCCCGATAACCTACTACCGCAAGTTGCCCCCGATGTTATACCGTATGATCAACCGAGAGGATGCACGGTGCAGGAACAGCCGCACTTCAAACGATCGGCGCTCTGGCGGCGCGAGCCTGAGATCACCGCCTGGCTGAAGGAGGGCTACTCCTTCCGCCAGATCGCCGACGAGCTCACCAGCCAAGGCACCAAGGTGTCCGCGCGCTGGCTGCAGGAGTGGTACGCCAAGAACGTCGGCCGGCGGCGGGTTCTCCCGCAAGACGAGTCCGGCCGCGACACCGAGCCGCCGGCGAGCTCCGCTTCCCTACCGCCCACCACGAACACCCTGAGGTCCCCGGGAAAGCGCCCCCCGCAAGGGCCCTCCTCAGCGCCCACGGCTCCCGCCACACCGGCGCCCATCGATCCGGACGTCTCGGCGCTCTTCCAATCCCAATTCAAACGGCCAAGGCGATAACCATGATCTACCTGGCGCTTTCCTCCGACGGCAATGTCGGCAAGACCACCCTCGCCCGCTTTGTCTTGAAGCCGCTCCTGCCCGCCTCCCGCCTGGTCGAGGTCGAGAGGATCGGGGTCGAGGACGAGAATGCCCAACGCACTCTCGTCATCCGCGACGCGATCGACGCCGGCCGCCCCGCTCTCACCGCCGTGCTGCTCGCCAGCGTTCAGGGCAATCTCATCGTCGATGTCGGCGCCTCGCTATGCGATGCGGTGATCGATCTCCTGGCCGACGCCCGCACGAGGCTCCTCGAGACCGCCATCACCATCGTCACCCCGGTCGTGCTCTCGGGCGCCGACAACAGAAAGGCGCTCGCGCACCTGGCGAAGATCGCCGGGGCCCTCGATGCGCTCGAGCTCCCAAAACTCCGTCGCGTCCTCGTCGCCAATCGGGTCACTCACTCCGACGCCGCGATCGCCGCCTTCAAGGAGCTCGCCCGCTGGGGGCGCGAGCACGGATTCCATCTCTGCCAGACCCTCGTGCCCGATGCCGCCGTGTTCAGCCGCGGCGCCATCGATGGCTACGACTTGAAAGCACTCGCCGCCACCGATACCAGCAAGCTCGAGCAGGCCGCGGCCAAGTACCTCGACGCCGGCGACTTCGCCAAGCTCACCGAGACCGGTGCGCGCCTGACCGCCGTGCTCGATGCGCAACGCTTGGCTCCGCGCCTCGAGCAGCTCGCCCGGGAGATCGCGGGAGAGGGTCATGGATGAGACCACCAACGCGCTGATCGCCGGCATCTCGGCCAAGGTGAAAACCCTCGCCCAGGATGCGGAGCTGCGCCTGAACACCGTCGCCGAGGCGGCCGCGGAGTCCATCGGCGAGGCGGTCTCGACCCTCACTCAGGCGGGACATACCGCAGCCGAGGAAGCGGCTCGGCGCGCCTCGAGGCTCACCGCCTGGCCGGCCATCACGCTCACTGTGCTGCTCTCGGCTGGAGCGCTCCTCGCGGCGTTCGCGGGTGGTGTCTATTACGGCGCGAGCGACCGGGCGGCCCCGAGTGAGGGAAAGAGCGAGCCCAGCAACTCCATTGTCGCTTGGGCACTCACGCCCGCCGGCCGCGATGCCTACGCGCTCGATCGGGCAAACGCCGCCACCGGCGGCATTCGCATGTTCACTTTGTGCGCCATGCCGGGTTGGATCACTTCCGGGAGCCATTCCCGGCCACGTTGCATGCCCTACCCGCTCGACGCCGATGAGGCGAAGTACGAGTCCTGGGTCCTGCCGAGAGATCCCCGGCCGGGGCCGCCCAAACGGCCCTGAATACGCCACAGGCGGCCGCAGCTCGGGGCGGCCTTCCCCCCCCTCCCGGGGCCAGATCTCCTCTCTGCCGGCTTCTGGCTTCGTTCCGGCCCCTGGAAACAATCTTGTTGTGGGGCGCCGCGCCTCGTGGGCGGCCCCGCGCAGCGGGCCGTCCACAGG
>JBOHZT010000118.1:0-8922 GCA_050738535.1 Steroidobacteraceae bacterium | reverse complement strand
CGGCTCGGGGCACTGACGCGCTGGCGGTTTCGGCTGCAAGAGTCCGGCGGGGGCGGGCCCTCGGCACGCAATCTGCGCCGGATGCGCGGCCGTGCGGAGCGAGTATGATCGCAGGACCTTGAAGCCAGGGCCCCCCTCGAGAATCCGGCAATGGCGGACAGCGAAGACAACGTCGACCGGGAGCTGTTTCGCAGCATGGAGAAATTGCGGCAGCTGCGCATCGAGCATCGGGATCTCGATGAGGTGATCGCGCGCCTCACGCTCGATCTGAACGCGGATGAGCTGCAGCTGAAGCGCCTGAAGAAGCGCAAGCTCCTGCTGAAAGACCAGATCACCTTGCTCGAGAGCGAGCGCATCCCGGACCTCGACGCTTAAGGCGAGCCGAGCGCTCCGGCATGCCGATCGTCGTCTCCCCGAGCGTCGTCATCCCAGAGTGCGACCTGTCGCTCGCGTTCGTGCGCGCGTCGGGTCCCGGCGGCCAGAACGTCAACAAAATCGCCTCCGCGGTGCAGCTGCGCTTCGACCTCGGCGGCACTGGCGCACTCGCCGAGAGCGTCAAGGCGCGCCTGCGCGCACTCGCCGGGCGCCGGCTCACCGACGAGGACGCCATTCTCATCGTGGCGCGCAATCACCGCACCCAGGAGCGCAACCGCGCCGAGGCGATCGAGCGGTTGACCGAGCTCGTGCGCCGCGCGCTCGTCGAGCCTCGGCGGCGCAAGCCCACGCGCCCGACGCGCGCCGCGCGCATCCGGCGCCTCGAGGGGAAGACACATCGCGGCCAGCGCAAGGCACTGCGCCGGCGCGTGGATCCCGAGCGCTGAGCGTGCGCAAGTCGGTCGACGTTCCGGCGAGCTCCCCGCGGACTTCGGCAAGCCCGTGGCCGAGCGCGCGGATCGCCTACTACACGCTCTTCGTCCTCATCCTCTGCCTCACTTCCGATCAGCTCGACATCCAGATCGTTCCCTACCTCGCGGCGAGCATCAAAGCCGACCTGCACATCTCCGATACGAGCCTCAGCCTGCTGCTCGGAACGTCCTTCGGCCTCTTCTATACGGTCGTCGGCCTGCCCATCGCCTATTACGTGGATCGGTACAGCCGCCGCTGGATCCTCGCCATCGGGCTCGCCGTGTGGAACATCGGCACGGCGCTCTGCGGCATCGCGCAGAACTACGCCCAGCTGTTCGCCGCGCGCTTCCTGGTCGGCGCCGGCGAGGGCGTGAACGGCCCGACCTCCTACGCCATCGTCGGCGACCTGTTCCCGCGCGAGAGGATGCCGCGCGGCATCGCGCTGCTGATGCTGGGCTCGGTCATCGGGCCGGCGCTCGCGCTCCTGCTCGGAGCGCTGCTCCTGTATCACTTCCTGCACATGAGGCCGATTCACGTCCCGTTCGGCGTCATCCAAGGCTGGCAGCTCATCTTCATCCTGATCGGACTGCCGAGCCTCGCCATCGTCGCGCTCATCCTGCTCACCGTGCCCGAGCCGGCGCGCCGCACGATCCGCGACCAGATGGCGCAGCTCGCGGGCTCCACGATCGTGCAGGGCACCGGCCTCGTCGCATGGCTCAAGGACTACCGCATCGCGATCCGCTACATGAGGCTGCACTGGGGCATATTCGTGCCGCTGTTCGCGAGCCTGCTCGCCGGCTCGCTCTCCATCGGCGGGATCCAGTGGCAGCCGATCTTCTACCAAAGGACCTACGGCTGGGGACCGGCGAAGCTCGCGGGCCTGCAGAGCATCGCGCAGCTCGTCGTGGTCCCGCTCGGGCTGCTCGTGAGCGTCGTGCTCGCGGAGCATTACTCGCGGATCAAGCAGAAGGACGCTGCCATGCGCGTGTACGTCCTCTCGCTCGTCATCGCGATCCCCGGGCTCTGCTATCCGCTCATGCCTTCGCCGTGGCTCGCGTTCGGCTTCGGGGCGATCGGCTATTTCACGATCGGCATGGCCGGCGCCTCGCAGAACGCGGCCCTGCAGATCGTCACCCCGACGGAGCTGCGCGGCAAGGTGACGGCGCTTTACCTCTTCATCTACAGCATCGTCGGCATCGCGTTCGCGCCGGTCCTCAACGCGCTCATCACGGATTTCATCCTGCACAACGAGTCGCTCATTCGCTGGGGTATCTTCTGGCCCTCGATCGTGTTCAGGCCGCTGTCGCTCGTCATCGCCTGGTTCGGCATCCGGCCGTACGGGCGCGAGGTCGTGCGGCTCGAGTCCCTCGAGGCCTGACCGGTGCGCGAGCCGCCCGCCGACTCCACTTCGCTCGCCGCTTCGGCCACCGCGGCGGCCCCTGCAGTCACCGCGGCGGCCCCTGCCGCGCCTTGGCCGAGCTCCCGTTCCGCGTACTACACGCTCTTCGTCCTCGTCCTGTGCACCAGCTCCTACCAGCTCGATGCCGCAATCGTTCCGTACCTCGCCGCGAGCATCAAGGCCGACCTGCATCTCTCGGACACGGCCCTCGGCCTACTCTTCGGTCTGTCCTTCGGGCTCTTCTACACGCTGGTGGGACTTCCCACCGCGTATTTCGTCGACCGCCACAGCCGGCGCTGGATCCTCGCCCTGGGACTTGCGACCTGGAACATCGGGACCGCCCTGTGCGGCGTGGCGCAGAACTTCGGACAACTGTTCACCGCGCGCTTCGTGGTGGGCGCCGGCGAGGGCGTGAACGGCCCGACCTCCTATGCGATCGTCGGGGACCTCTTCCCGAGGGAGAAGCTGACGCGGGCCATCGCACTCCTGCATCTCGGGGACGTGGTGGGGCCTGCTTTGGCGCTCCTCATCGGCGCCTGGCTGCTGCACGTCTTTCTCGGCATGCGGCCGATCCACGTCTGGTTCGGCGTGATCCACGGCTGGCAGCTCATTTTCATCATGATCGGACTGCCGAGCCTGCTGCTCGCGGGGCTGGTCCTCGGCACCGTGCCCGAGCCGGCCCGCCGCACGATCCGCGACCAGATGGCGCAACTGCGCGCGCGCAGCCCCGCGCCGGGCCCGGGGATCACGGCGTGGCTGCGCGATTACGGCATCGCGCTCCGCTACATGAAGCTCAAGCGGGGGGTCTTCGTGCCCATGTTCGCGAGCCTGTTCGTGGGCTCGCTCTCCATCGGCGGCCTGCAGTGGGCCCCGATCTTCTATCAGCGCACGTACGGGTGGGGTCCCGCCAGGCTCGCCGGCCTGACGAGCATCGCCCAACTTGCGGTGGTGCCCTTGGGATTGCTCGTGAGCGTCGTGCTCGCGGAGCGTTTCTCGCGCCGCGGCCGGGACGACTCGGCGATGCGGGTGTTCATCATCTCGCTCGTCGTCGCGATTCCGGGGCTATTCTATCCTCTCATGCCCTCGCCATGGCTCGCGTTCGGCGTCGCCGCGATCGGCTACTTCTGCTCCGGAATGGCCGGCGCCGCGGAGAATGCAGCGCTTCAGACCGTGACGCCGACGGAGCTGCGCGGCAAGGTCACGGCGCTGTTCCTGTTCATCTACTACGTGGTAGGCGTCGCGCTGTCGCCCATCCTGAATGCGCTCATCACCGACTACGTGCTGCGCAACGAGGCGCTCATCCGCTGGGCGATCTTCTGGCCCTCGATCATCTGCCGGCCGCTGTCCCTCGTTATCGCCTGGTTCGGCTTGCGCCCGTATGGCCGCGAGGTCGCGAGGCTCGCGTCGCTCGAGCGCTGACCGCGACGGCTGCGAATGACCTGCCACGGCAGGCACCGGGACTGGGCCGCGAGCCGGCCGGCGGCTCACCGGTGCTTCGCGATCTGCGCCGCATAGATCGGATCGCCCGTGAGATGCGGCGCGACCTTGCGAAGTCGCGCGACGCGCGCCGGATCGGGCGTGCCGAGCGTCGCGAGGATCGCATCGAACCGCTCCTCGAGCCCCGGCCGGAACTCCGGCTGGGTGAAGATGTAGAGGTCGTTACGCCGGACCGCGCCGAGGACGATCTCGCCCACGTCGACCGGATCCGCCGAGAACTCGGCGAGCGCCTCCATCACCTGCTTCGAGGGCGGCGCCCGCACGGGCGCGGCGCCAGCGTAGCCGTTCTGCGCATAGCGCTCGGGGCGTGTCTTCTCGAACTCCTTGATGTTCGTGCGCACGCCGCCGGGACAGAATGCCGATACACCGATGCCGTCGCGCGCGAGCTCCGCGCGCAGCGCCTCCGACAGCCCCACGACGGCGAATTTCGTGGTGATGTAGAGGCCCGCAGTGGAGTACGTGAGCAGTCCCGCCATCGAGGCGGTGTTCACGATGTGCCCGCCGCCGCCGCGCGCGAGCATCCGCGGCACGAAGGTCTGGATACCGTTCACGACGCCCTTCAAGTTCACGTCGATGATCCAGTCCCAGTCATCGTACGTCGCGCGCTTCATCTCGCCGAGGATTCCGATGCCGGCATTGTTGCAGAGCAGCTGGACGGGCCCGAGCACCCGCTCCACCTCATCCGCGGCACGCGCGTAGGCCGCGCGGTCCGTCACGTCGAGCCGCAGCAGATGCACCCGGGCCCCGCCGCCTGCCTGGACCCTGGCTGACCGGGCCTCGCCTGCCTGTCCCGAGGACTCGAGCTCCCGCAACGCGCTCGCGGCGGCATCGAGATGGTCCTGGCGGACATCGGCGATCGCGACCAGCATGCCGGCCCTGGCGAAGGCCTTCGCCATGCCAAGCCCGATGCCGCTCGCGCCGCCCGTGATGAATGCGACTTTGCCTTCGACATGCTCCATGAGGGACTCCTCGCTCGGTTGAGCTTTGCGCCCGGACCCGGCCGCGCACCGCCGGCGCGGGCCGAGCGCGGACGATACGTCGTCAAATGGCCTTCAGGGCCTTCAGCCGCAGCACCTCGCGGACATAGGGCCGCACGCCGAGCCAGATGATCGCGAGCGAGACCGGCCCGATGACGGCCTGCATGGCGAGCAGTGCGTACCGCAGCTCGCTCTCCGCGCGAAAGACGTAGTCGGTGAGGAACGCGGCCACTTCCGGACCGAGGCCCATGCCGATCACGTTGAAGATGAACAGATAGAGCGCCGTCACCTGGCCGCGCATCTGGTTCGGCGTGACGATCTGCAGCGCGGCATTCTGGGACGCGCCGCCGATCCCGAGCGTCGCCGCGGCGACCGCCGCGCACAGCACCGCGAGCCACGGCGACGGCATGAGCGGCAGCGCAACCTGCGCCGGGATGCCGACGAGCCGCGAGATGATGACGACGCGCAGCGGCGCGTCCTCGTGCCGCTGCCGATCGAACCGCTCGGCCATGCGCACGCCGATGAGGAGCCCGATGGGCATCGCGACGAGCTGCACCAGGCCGAGGATCATTCCGATGCGCGCGGGCATCCATCCGTAGGTGCGCTGATAGAAAGCGGGCATCCAGGCGTTCGTGCCGAGCGCGAGCGCTCCGAGGGTGAGGCCGAGGAACATCGGCGCGAAGACCGGCCACTTCCCGCCGAGATACCGCACGACGGCGTTGAGCGGAATCTTGAGCTCGCCGACCGCCTGCAGCCCCCGCCGCGCCGGCTCGCGGACCGTGGTCGCCATCAGGAACGCGACCACGAGGCCGGGGAGCCCGACGGCGATGAACACCAGCTGCCAGCTGTGTATGACGATCAGCCCGCCCAGCCTGACGGGCGGCCGTCCGAGCAGCAGATGGATCACGTACCCGCCGAGGAGCAGCGACAGTCCCCCGCCCGCCACGACGCCGAGCTGCATGACGGCGATCGCGCGCGGCAGCCGCTCCTTCGGGAAGGAATCCGCGATGAGGGAGAAGGTGGCCGGCCCGTTGACCGCCTCGCCGGCCCCGACCATGACACGGCTCACGAACAGCTGCCAGAAACCCTGCGCGATGCCGCAGCACGCCGTCGCGATGCTCCACACGCCGAGTCCGATGGAAAGGATGACCGTGCGCCGATTGCGATCGATGTAGCGCGCGACCGGAATGCCGATGAATGTATAGAAGAGCGCGAAAGCGGGGCCGAGCAGCAGGCCCATCGCGGCGTCCGAGAGATGCAAGTCGTGCTTGATGGGCTCGACGAGCAGCGACATGATGCCGAGATCGAGCTGGGCGAACATGACCGTGAGCGCCAGCACGAACATCGTGTACCAGGCGACGCTCGGCGAGGGCCATGGCGCATCGTCGGCGGCCGTGGGCACCACCGGGCCCTCACGAATGACTGCGGGCTCTACGGCCATCTCTCCCATTCGCTTCCCGGCGGCTTCCGCTCCGCCGCGACGGCTCATTGGCGGGACGCGCGCGCCTTCAGCCCTGGGCCTCGGCGCGCGGCATCAGGAAAGCACCGACGCCATGCGGCTGCGGCCCGCCTCCATCGTGTCGCGCACCGGGTTCGGCATCGCGAGCGCCGCCTCGACGCCCGGGCGCGCGGACATTCTGTGGTGCCAGTCCAGGAGCCTGGGGGTGTGCTTCGAGTTCATGAGGTTCGGGGACACGCGCGGCATGCTCGCCGCCATCGCGAAGCAGCTCACGTCGGCGAGCGAGAACTGCGCGCCCGCGAGCCAGGCAGTCGAGCCGAGCTGCTTCTCCATGCGCTCGACCGAGGTGCGCACCTGCCGACCCCAGTCCTCGAGCTGCTGCTTCGTATAGCCCTGTTTGGCCGCCGTGCGCCACTTGTTCTGCTGCTCCTTGAGCGGGATGCGTGCAACCTTCGCCTCGAATTCCTCGGGCGTCAGCTTATCGGTGATGTTGCGGATCATGTGGTGCCAGGCGATGAAGCTCAACGCCGGGCAGAAATACTCGTCCACGAACTTGGTCCAGATGCGCATCCGCGCGCGCCAGTAAGGGTCGGCGGGCCGCAGCGGCGGCCCGTCGAACGTCTCGTCGAGATACTCGTTGATGACGGTCGACTCGGTGATCACCTTGTCGTCGTGCACGAGCGCCGGGACCTGCCCATTGGGATTCAACTTCACGAACGCGGGCTCGTGCTGCTCGAACTTGTGCAGGTTCACGAAGTGGCTCGTGAAGGCGACCCCCTTCTCCTTGATGGCGATCAGGGTCTTCAGAGAGTTGGCGGCGGGCTCGGCGTGATAGAGCGAAAGCATGGACGGCCTCGCGGCATACGACGAATGGGCGGTAAGGATGGCTCCGAGCCCAGTTGGCTTGTCAAGGGGCGCTACCGGGAAGCCCTCGTGGGGGGAAAAGCGGTTGCGCGCGGACGCTCACGCGGCGGTGTGCGCCCCGGCGGCCAAGGCGTTGACGGCGACCGATCGGGCCCGGGACATGCCCGCCCCGAAAGAGAGCAGCCAGGCATGGAAGTCGGCCGGCCTCGCGGGAGCGATACCGAAGAGCAGCCGGATGCGCCCCTCCGCGGACCGGTCGCGGCTCGCGGACTGCGTGATCCGGAGCCGCTCGGCCGCCTCGCGCAGCCCCTCCCCGTGATTCACCCGCCCGTCGCAGACCACGAAGTAGCTCTCCTCGGCGCGGCTGCCCGCGAAGGCGCCGTCGCGGCAGAGCGCGTCGAGGAATCGCTCGACCTGAGCCTGCGCGCGCTCCCAGACCCGCGGCTCGCTCGGCGCGTCACGCAGCCATCTCAGACCGCTCTCGATGCTCGCGAGGATGAACAGCTCGAGCCGGCGGATCGTGAGGTGGCGCGCAGCGAGCGACCCTTGGGCGCCGGCGAGCGTGCAGGGATCCCACCGCACGGGACCACACGAGCGCACGGCCGCGAGGGTATTGATGCCCGCCTGCGCGAGCCGCGTGCGCGCCGCGGCATCGCTGTCCGCCGCGAGCCGCAGGCCCGGCCGCAGGATGAGCTCTTCGCCCTCGGCAGGGGACCAGACGGGCGCCGCGGCATCACCCCGCGCGAGCATGCCGGCGGCTGCGGCGGCGGATCCGAAAGTCTCCACGCGGTTGCGCAGCGGGTCGAGCGCCCGCACCCGCGGAAAGAACATCACCGCGTCCTCGCTCCGAAACGGCCAGCCGTCCATGGCCGCGACCGCCTGCTCGGCCGTGGCCCATGCGCGAGGCGGATCGACCACCAGCAGCGCGTGCCGCTCGCGGCACAGCCGGGCCGCGACGAGGAGCGTCGCGAGCCCGAGGTCCCGCTCGCGCCCGAGCGGCGGGATGCAGAGCAGGTCGAACGGCTCGCCGGCGGCGAGCGCCGCGAGGCCCGTACCACTCTCGGGGGAGCCGATGATGTCGTAGTCGCTGAGGCAGGAGCCGTCGCTTCCCGGCTGCGCGCTCACGTAAGCGGCCGCGCGATTGGCGTCCACACCGCAAGTGGGATCGGGACGGTCGGGCGGGAGATCGCCCGCGACGCGCATGATCTGCGACTCGAGGAGCAGCTGGCGCACGTTGCGCGCCGAGCCGGGCTCGATGCAGACCCGCCGGTGGATCTCCTGGTCCTCGATCAGCTCGGTGGCCGGCAATCGCAGGCGCTGCAGCACAAGATTGAAGCGATCCGGCTCGGCGCCGCCGCTGCCGTCGTAATCGACGGCAGCTCTCAAATACTCGCGCGAACCGGGGTGGACGCCGACGAGCCCGAGTGCGCCTCGCGCGCCCGGCAGCGTGAGAGTCGGCGCCGTGGCGCCGTTGGCGACGCGGACGACGAGCGCCTGCCGCCCTCCGTTCTCGAAGAACTGCCCGAGCGCGTAGGAGAGCGTCGAAGGCTGCCACAATCCGCCGAAGGTTCGCTCGAACTCGGCGAAGCTCGACACGCGCACGGCTCGCCCGAGCGGCCCCTTCACGGTGCGGCCGATGAACGCCGTGACACCGGTCGGCGCGCGCGCGATGGACGGCGCATCCTGCGCCGGGCGCGCCCCGGAAAGCGATTCGGCCCAGGGAATGCCGGAGTCGCAGTGCTCGGCCACGTGTGCTCCTCCAGGCTCGGCGCCGCCGCGCGCTCGCGGCCCGGGCGACACTAGCAGACTCGGTTGCGCTCGCTCAGCCGCGGCGCCTCACGTGCCCGCACGGGTGGTGCTCGGGGCGGCCCGCGACGCGG
>JBOHZT010000117.1:0-8937 GCA_050738535.1 Steroidobacteraceae bacterium | reverse complement strand
ACGATCTCGCCGCGGGGGCGCATCCCGATCTCGAGGTCGACCTTCAGCACCTGGAGGCGCACGACTTCGGCGTGAGGCCTCCAGGCGCGCCGAGCGACTACTTGGATTTGAAGCTCATCGACGTCGGCGATTCCCGCGTGAGCCTAGCCCACCACTCCATTTCGGTGGGTCCGATCCATCTGACGGGGGGCAGCGTGCACGCCTGGCTCGACGCGCAAGGTCAGGTCAATCTCGCAGCGCTCATGGGCCCCGCGAGCCCTCCGGCGCCTTCGGGCGCGCCGGCGCCCGCGAGCCCTGCATGGTCGATTTCCGCCCCGGACATCGCCATCTCGGGGCTCGGCCTCACGGTCGAGGACCGCGCGCTCACTCCTGCGGTGACATTGACGCTCGACCCGCTCTCGATCGACGTCAAGGGCTATCACACGCCGGGCGATCCGCGGCTCGCGATCTCCACGAGCGCGTCCGTCAACCGCACCGGCCGCCTCGCGGCTCACGGCACGTATACCCTCGGCTCCGGCGCCGCGCAGCTCGACGTTTCGATCGATCGAATCGATCTCGTCGCCCTGCAGCCGTTCGTCGCGAAGTACACCGCACTCGACCTGCGGTCCGGCGAGCTCGCGGCGAAGCTCCACATAGCCGAGTCCGCGAACGGCGATTTGAGCGCGTCCGGCAGTACGACCGTCGCTCACCTGCGCACCATCGATGACCAGCTGCGGCGGGACTTCATCAAGTGGAATCGCTTGACGCTCGCCGGGATCCGGTATCGCTCTCACCCGGCGTCGTTGAGCATCCGCAAGATCACCGCGGTCGCCCCCTACGCGCGCGTGATCGTGAGCGCGGACCGCAAGCTCAACATCGCCGAAGCGCTCTCCCCGCGCGGCGCGCGTCGGCCTGGGCAGAACGCGGGAAAGTCGCAGAGTGCCGGGAAGCCGCAGAGCGCCGGGAAGCCAGGCTCGAGCGCCCTCTCATCGATGGCCGTCTCCATCGGCCAGATCGCGATACGGAACGGCTCCGCGCACTACACGGACCTGTGGATCGAGCCGCACTTCTACCTCGCCATCCAAGGGCTTTCAGGAACCGTCGCGGGGCTCTCCTCCGAGCCTAGCTCACGCGCGACGATCGACTTGAAGGGCAAGGTGGACCGCTACGCCCCGATCAGCATCTCCGGCAAGATCAACCCGTTCGGCGCGGCCAAGTACACCGACATGACGATGAGCTTCCACGGCGTCGAGCTCACGACCGCGTCGCCCTACTCCGCTCACTTCGCCGGATATCAGATCAAGAAGGGGACGATATCGGCGGACATCACCTATCACATCGAGAACGGCAAGCTCTCGGCGAACCATAAAATCGTCATCGATCAGCTGCAGCTCGGGCAGAAGGTCAACAGCCCCGATGCAGTCCACTGGCCCTTGAAGCTCGCGGTGGCGCTGCTCAAGGACCGCCACGGCGTCATCAACATCGGGCTGCCCATCTCCGGGAGCCTCGACGATCCCGAGTTCCGACTCGGCCCGCTCATCTGGAAGGTCGCGGTGAATCTGATCGTGAAGGCGGCGACCGCGCCGTTCTCCTGGCTCGGCAAGCTGGTCGGAGGCGGCGAGCAGATGAAGTACGTCGACTTCGACGCCGGCAGCGACGCGCTCGATCCCGCCTCGCGCAGCAGCCTGGAGAAGCTGGTCAAGGCGCTCGCGCAGCGTCCGGCGCTGAAGCTCAATGTGCCGAGCAGCTACGACCCCAAGCTCGATCGCCAAGCACTTGCAAGGCAGCAGGTGCTGCGCCAGATCACCGGCCGGGAGCGCAGCGGGCGCCACGGCAAGCGCCGCTCCAAAGACGCCGCGAACGCAGCTGGGACGGGGAATGCAACCGCGGCTGCGAGCGCAGCCGCGCTCGCCGACCCCACCACACGCTTTCGGTTGCTGGTCGCGGATTACCGTAAAGTGCTCGGCGCTCAGCAGCCGCTACCCGGCAGCGCGCAGGCCATCCTCGACGCGCAGCACGAGAAACACTCGAAGCACGGGCGCGCCGACACGAAGAGCAAGCAAGGCCAGGCCGCCGGCCCGGCAGCGGCAGCGCCCCCGTCGCTCCAGAGCGCGAACGAGGCGCTCGAGGCGGCGCTTGCCTCCCACATCCCGGTGACGACCCAGGAACTGCAGCGCCTGGGGCGCCACCGCGCGCGGGCGATCCAGGGCGTCCTTCTCGGAGGGACTCACCTCGATCCCAGTCGGATCTTCATTCTCGGCCCCGCGCCCACGGCACAAGCGGACGGCAAGCGCACGCGCCTGCAGCTCGGATTGCAGTGAGCCAGCAGCCTCTACTCAGGAGGCTTTACGACGGGCGGGTCCGGATTCTGTTCGGGCTCGCGGGGGCATTCATGGATGGCATTTTGGAGTGGAGATTTTCCACAAGCCAATGCCAATCAGGAGACAAGCGCTCAATTGCCTGCGCAAGTTCCTGATCCGTCAATTAAATTCGACCTCATCCGTGCAGTCAGGCGGGCGCCGTTCCGTAGGTCCGTACTCGCTGGGAGAACTCGCGCAGCGCCCGGATACCGCTCGCTTCCGCTGCGCTGCACCATTCGCGCAGCTGCGCGACGGCGTTGCCGGGATTGCCGGCCTCGTTCCAGAGCTGCTGCAGGCGCTCGCGAAACTCCACCACCGCTCTCAAGGACTCGTGCTGATCGAGCGCGGCGTCGCGCCGACGCTTTCCCTCGGCTCCGAGCAACTTCTGGGGGCGGACGAGCAATGTCGCGAGCCGGGACGCCGCACGGGGTCCCGCCGCATCCGGAAGCTCTCGACAAACCGGCCGAACCACGCGCCGCGCGTAGTCCCGCAGGACATGCATGCGATTGATGAAAAGCGCCTGGACGGTCTGGGTATCGACCGTCTGCCGGCCCTCGACGCGCTCGAGCGTCGGGGCGACCCATTTGACTCGTGCAAGGCCGAGCGCCCGGAACACGCACACGCACAGCCAGCCGGCATCGATCTCCCAGGCCTGGATGGAGAAGCGCGCCGAGCGGGGGAATGCGTGATGATTGTTGTGCAGCTCCTCCCCGACGAGCAGCAATCCCCATGGCACGACGTTGGTGGCCGCCGAATCGGTCTCGTAGCTGCGGTAGCCCACGGCATGCCCGAGCCCATTGATGATGCCGGCGCCGAAGAACGGCTGCGAAGCGATCTGCGCCGCGACCATGATGATGCCCGGCACGCCGAACAGCACGAGCTCGGCCGCGACGAACAGCATGAGACCCGCGCCCGGGTAGCGCGCGTAGATCCGCCGCTCGAGCCAGTCATCGGGCGTGCCGCGCCCGAAATGGTCCTGCACGAGGGGATCCCGGGCCGCCACCCGGTACAGCTCGTAGCCCTCGAGCACCACGCGCTTCAGCCCGAAGAGCACGGGGCTGTGCGGATCGCCCTCCCGGTCGGCGTACACATGGTGCTTGCGATGCACCGCGACCCACTGCTTGGTGACCGTGCCGGAAGTGAGCCACAGCCAGAACCGGAAGAAATGCTGCACCGCGGGGTGAAGCTCGAGCGCATCGTGCGCCTGTTCGCGGTGCAGGAAGAGCGTGATGGCGAGGAACATGACCTGCATGACGAGGACGACCACGAGCGTATCGCCCCACCACGGCAGCGGCGTGAGCCCGTAGAGCCAGGCCACGCTCATCGAGACAGTTCCGGCGCTCGCTTGCGCATCACTTCTCGGCTCGACCCCGACCGACCGGCACAAAGAAGAAATCGCCCATCTCGTCTCCCGCGCTGCGGATCGTCTTGAGGTCGGGCACCTCCGAGAATCCGGTGCGCTGCGATTCGCGCTTCATGCGCGCCTCGATCTGCGCGAACAGGCCCGGCGTCGACAGCACCCCGGTGTTCGCCTCGAGCGCATCGATGAAGGCTCGCGCGAACATCGAGTCGCCCTGCCCGCCGGCATCGAGGACCGGATCGTCGCCGCCGGCCGCGATCAGCAGGCGCGAGCGCTTCGGCAGCTTGTACTTGAGGTACGCGGCTGTCACCGGTCCATCCGCGCCGAACAGATTGGCACTCGGGTCCGAGGAGAGCAAGCCGGAATAGCAGGAGTCGGCCACGCGGCACAGGCTCCGATCAGCTCACCGTCAGCACGATCTTGCCGATGTGCTCGTCCGCTTCCATGAGCGCGTGCGCGCGCCAGGCCTGCGCGAGCGCGAAGCGCGCGTAGATCGGCGGCGCGCGCAGCCGTCCCGCGTCGAACCACGGCCACACCCTCGTCAGCAGCGCCTGCGCGAGCCTCGCCTTCGCCTCGATCGATTGGGGCCGCAGCGTCGCGCCCATGAGCTTCAAGCGTTTGACGAGCACCCGCCCCAGGTCGATCTCGGCGCGAGCACCCCCGAGCAATGCGATGAGCGCGATGCGTCCTTCGACCGCAGCAGCGGCGAGGTTGCGTGCGACATAAGGCCCGCCGACCATGTCGAGAATCACGTCGGCGCCCTTCCCGCCCGTCGCCTCCTCGACCGCCTTCACGAAGTCCTCTTCGCGATAGTTGATCGCCCGCTCCGCCCCGAGCGCCAGGCAAGCCTCGCATTTGCGAGCGCTCCCCGCGGTAGCGAGCACTCGCGCGCCGTGCGCGCGCGCGAGCAGGATCGCCGTCGTCCCGATGCCGCTCGCCCCGCCATGGACGAGGAGGACCTCGCCGGGAGCAAGCTGCGCGCGCTCGAAGACGTTGAGATAGACCGTGAAGAACGTCTCCGGCAGCGCCGCCGCCTCTTCCATCGTGACCGATCGCGGAACCGGCAGGCACTGCATCGCCGGAACCGCGGCATACTCGGCGTAGCCGCCGCCGGCGACGAGCGCGCAGACTCGCTCGCCGGCCGCGGGGGAAGCGACACCGGGAGCCGCCGCGACGACCTCACCCGCGACCTCGAGACCGGGAATATCCGTGACGCCGGGCGGCGGCGGATACCCGCCTTGGCGCTGCATCAGGTCCGGCCGGTTGACGCCGGCCGCGGCGACCTTGATGAGCACCTCACCTGCCTTGAGCTCCGGCAGCTCCCGGCGCGCGGTCTGCAACGCCTGCGGGGGACCCGGCCGAGCAATCTCGACGACGGTCATGTCGCGGGGCAAAGGCGCGCGGGGCACAGACGCCCGGCTCGTCATCGGGAGCGTCATGCCTTGTTTGGATCGGGGGGCGTCGAGCCCGCGGCCGCTGCCTGCGCGGCACGATGGATCGCCTTGCGCACGCGGTCGTACGTCCCGCAGCGACAAATGTTCGTGACGGCGACATCGATCTCGTCGTCCGTCGGATGAGGTGTGGCGGCCAGCAGCGCGGCGGCGGCGAGAATCATGCCGGACTGGCAGTAGCCGCACTGGGGGACGCTCTCCGCGATCCAGGCCTGCTGCACCGGGTGACTCCGGTCCGTCGAGAGGCCCTCGATGGTCGTGATGGAGCGGCCGGCGACCGCGCTCACCTGCATGAGGCAGCTGCGGACCGGCCGGCCATCGAGCAGCACGGTGCAGGCGCCGCAAAGGCCCGCCCCACAGCCGAACTTCGTGCCGCTGAGGCCGAGCCCGTCCCGCAGCGCCCAAAGGAGCGGTGTGTCCGGGTCGACATCGATCGTATGTTCCGCACCGTTGACGTTGAGCGTGTACATGGTCAGACCCGCTTGACGGTGAACCCGAGCGCGTGGCGATCGAGCGGGAGCGTGCGCAACCGCCGGCCGGTCGCCGCGTAGATCGCATTGCCGAGCGCCGGGGCGATGGGCGCGGTGCCCGTCTCACCCACTCCACCCGGCGGGGCTGCGCTCGGCACGACGTAGCACTCGACCGTCGGCATGTCCACGAGCTTGAGCGACGGATAATCATTGAAGTTGCGTTGGACGACGACGCCGTCTCGAAGCGTGATCTCCCCGTGCATCGCGGCGGTGAGTCCGAAAGTCATGCCCCCCGCGAGCTGCGCGGCGATGTTCTCGGGGTCCACGGCGACGCCGCAGTCGATCGCCATCAGCACCCGATGGATCGTCACGATCTGATCCGCGACGGACACCTCGACGGCGCTGCCTATGAAGCTGCCGAAGGCGCCGAAAGCCGTTATGCCGAACGAGTGTCCCGGCGGCGGGTGCTCCCAGCCCGCCCGCTCGGCGAGCAGATCGAGCACGGCGCGCTGCCGGCGCGCGCGCGAATCCCCTCCGCTCAGCAATTCGCGACGGAAGCGATAGGGATCCTGATGCGCAAGGCGCGCGAGCTCGTCGATGAACCCCTCGAACATGAAGGGATTGTGCGAGTCGTTGACCGAGCGCCAGAACCCGAAGCGCACGCCGAGATCTGCGTTGAAGCCGGTCACGCGGAAATTCGGGATCCGGTAGTTCGCGTCGGCCACCCCTTCCGTGAAGAAGGGCGGCCCGCCAGGAGGTCCAAACGAAGGCGCCGAAGCGCTGACGACCTTGCAGTCGAGCGCGGTAAGCCGGCCCGCCGCATCGAGGCCGCCGCGGAAACGGATGGCGGCGGCCGGGCGGTAAAAGTCGTGCTGGATGTCCTCCTCCCGGCTCCAGATGAGCTTCACGGGCCGCCCCGCAACCGCCTTGGCCGCGGTCACGGCCTGGGTTACGTAATCGGACTCGCCGCGCCGCCCGAAGCCGCCGCCGAGATACTGAACGTGCACACGCACTCGCGAGGGAGAAATGCCGAGCACTCGCGCTGCGGCCGTTTGCGCGCCTTGAGGCGACTGGCTGCCGCACCACACGTCGCATCCCTCGCCCGTGACGAGCGCGGTACAGTTCATCGGCTCCATGCAGGCGTGCGCCAAGTAGGGCGCCTCATACACCGCTTCCAGCGATTTCGCCGCGCGGGCGAGCGCGGCTTCGGCGTGACCGTCGTTCCTCGCGACGGCGCCCGGCTCATCGAAGCCGGCGCGCAGCCGCTGCGATACCTCGTCGCTGTCGAGCCGCGCGAGGCGGCCCGCGTCGTACTGCGTGCGCACCCGCTCGAGTGCCTTGCGCGCGCGCCAGTACGATTCCGCGACCACGATGATGCCGTCGGTGAGCGCAACGGTCGCGATGTAGCCCGTAGCGGCCTTGCAGTCGCTATCGTCGAAGGAGACGAGGCGGCCGCCGAGCGTGGGGCAGCTCTCGATCGCCGCATACAGCATGTGGGGCAGCGATACGTCGATGCCGTACCGGGCGCTGCCGTCCACCTTGGCCGGAATATCGAGGCGCCGCGGGGAGGTGCCGATGATCGTGTACTCGCTCGGAGCCTTGAGCGGCGGCTGCTGCGGCACCGGCAGCTCCGCCGCGAGCCGTGCGACACTGCCGAACGTGCAGCGCCGGCCGCTGCGCTCGTGGACGATGTGGCTCTCGACGGCGCGCAGCTCGCTCGCAGGCACCTTCCAGCGCCGCGCGGCGGCCTCGATCAGCATCAGCCGCGCAGCCGCGCCGATGCGCCGCAGCTCGGTGTACCACCCGCGGACCGCAAAGCTGCCGACGGTGGACTGCTGGCCGAACATCGGATTGTCGTAAACCGCCGCGGCCGGGGCATCGGCCACGCGCAGCCGGTCCCAGCTGCCGCCGAGCTCCTCCAGGATGAGCATCGGCATCGCGGTATGGCCGCCCTGCCCCATCTCGACGGCCGGCGTGATGACGGTGATCAGATTGTCCTCGCCGATCTGGAGGAAGGCGGAGGGATTGCGCGGCGGCCGCGCCGCTGCCCCGTGACGGTGGCCCCCGGGCCCGGGCTCGGCGGCGAGCAGCTCGACGCTCAGCGCGAGTCCGCTCGCGGCGAGCGCGCCCTGAACGAAGCGGCGGCGAGTGATGACGGGAAAGGCGCGGCTCGAATCAGGCATGGCAGGCATGGCAGCTCGGTGAGGTTGCGCCCGTGAATCGGCCCCGAAGCGCGGTCCCGGTACCCCTTACGGCCGCGGGGAGCCTCGCTCCTCGTAGCATAGTATCGAGGGGCGGCGCGCAGCAAATCGCCCGCGGCTTTGGCCGTGCCCGGATTAGAATGCCCCGGTGCCCCCCGCCTCCGACCTCGCCCGCTCGTCCCTCGATTACCTCCCGCTCGAGCCCCCGGCTCCCGGGGAGATCACTCGCGTGGCGGAAGGCGTGCACTGGCTGCGCTCTCCGCTGCCGGGGGAGCTCGACCACATCAGCCTGTGGTTGCTCGAGCGCGGAGCTGGGTTCGCGCTCATCGACACCGGCCTCGCCTCTGAGCCCGCACGCGTCGCGTGGGAGAAGCTCGAGCACAGTGTGCTCGCGCCGCGCCCGCTCGAGCTCATCGTTCTCACACACCTGCACCCGGATCACGTCGGACTCGCCGCATGGCTCCAGGGCCGCCACGACGCGCCGGTTTGGACTTCGCGCTCGACCGAGCGACAGCTCCGCGCGCTGCTCGATCCGCCTTGCGAGGAGGAGATCGCCGCGCGGCGCGCATTCCTTCGCGCCCACGGCCTCGAGAACGCCGGCGCCTTCGATCAGACCGTCTCGGGCGAGCGCTACCGGATGACCGTGAGCGCCATGCCGGTGGTCGCGCATCATCCGCACGACGGCGAGGAGGCGATCTGGAGCGGCGCGCGCTGGCACTGGCTCGAGACGGGCGGCCACGCGGCGGGGCACCAGTGCTTGCATCAGCCCTCGCAAGGAGTGCTCATTGCCGGCGATCAGATCCTGCCCTCGATCTCGCCCAACGTGAGCCTCACGAGCTGGGGCGAGGATCCCGATCCGATCGATTCGTATTTGAGATCCCTCGATCGCCTCGCCGCGCTCGACTCGGGAACGCTCGTGCTGCCCTCGCATGGCCGGCCCTTTTTCGGTCTCGAGCGCCGAGCGCTCGAGCTGCGGGAGCATCACGCGCGGCACCTCGATCAGCTGCGCGAGACCTGCCGCGAGGCGCGCACGGCGGCCGAGACCCTGAGGGTGCTCTACCGGCGCACCCTCTCGGGATTCCATCTTTACCTCGCACTGGGCGAGGCGATCGCCCA
>JBOHZT010000116.1:0-8937 GCA_050738535.1 Steroidobacteraceae bacterium | reverse complement strand
CCCCAGTATCCTCTCGAGAAGTGGGACGTCATTACCCATATCGGTGCCGCGGCGATCGACGACCAGGGGATGATCGATCTCGGCGGGGACGTGCGCCTGAGCTTCCAATATCTCGTCCAGAAGCTCGCGCGTCACGGCGAGGTCCCGCTCACGATCTTCCGGCATGGCAAGACGACGCACGTCGAGCTGCCCGTTGGGCACGACCGGCCGCTTCTCATCCCGAACCTCGTGGGGGACTATCCGCCGTACTTCATCTATGGGCCGATCGTCTTCTCGGAGGCGACGACGAGCTTCGTGGCGGGCATCACCCATAACGCGAAGCTGATGAATACCTTGTCCGTCCTGCGCAGCCCGCTCGTCACCGAGCGCAGCGATCGGCCGAGCAAGCAGCGCCAGAACCTGGTCGTGATCTCCTCTCCGTTCTTCCCGAACGACCTGGTGGAAGGCTACGCCAATCACACGGGAGCGGTCGTTGCGTCGGTGAACGGCACGCGGATCGCGGGCCTCGCGCAGCTCGTCGCCGTGCTGCGGGACCTGACGGCGCCTTATGTGGTGATCGATTTCGATGGCCGCGGCATGGAGTCGCTCGTGTTTCCTCGTGAGGCGATGACCGCCGCGACGAACGAGATCCTCTCGGACAACGGCGTGCGGGCCCAGGGCTCTGCGGATATGCTCGCGATATGGCAAGCCAAGCGCGCAAAGTGAGCTCACAGGCCGCGGCGCCGCGACGCGTGACAACCGCCCGGCTTGCGCAGATGAAGGCTCGCGGCGAGAAGATCGCGATGCTCACCGCGTATGATTTCACGTTTGCTCGCATTCTCGATGCAGCCGGCCTCGACGTTCTGCTCGTAGGCGACAGCGCCTCGAACGTCATTCACGGTCATGAGACGACGGTCCCCATCACGCTCGATCAGATGATCGACCACGCGGCGGCCGTCGTGCGCGGCGTCAAGCGGGCCCTGGTCGTCGTGGACCTGCCATTCGGTACCTATCAGGGCAACAGTCAGCGCGCGCTCGAGAGCGCGGTGCGCATCATGAAGGAGTCCGGCGCCCACGCCGTGAAGATGGAAGGCGGGAAGGTCATCATCGAGAGCGTGGTGCGAGTGCTCTCGGCGGGTATCCCCGTCATGGGACATCTCGGCCTCACGCCGCAATCGATCTACAAGTTCGGGACCTACACCGCGCGCGCCACCAGCAAGCAGGAGGCCGAGGCGCTGGTGAAGGATGCCGTGCTGCTCGAGGAAGCGGGCTGCTTCGGCGTGGTACTCGAGAAGATCCCGGCGCGCTTGGCGGCGCGCTTGGCGGCGCGCATCGCCATCCCGGTCATCGGCATCGGCGCGGGTCCGGCCGTGGATGGCCAGGTGCTCGTCACGTACGACATGCTGGGGCTCGACAGAACGTTCTCACCACGCTTCCTGCGGCGCTATGCGCAGCTCGAGGACGTCATGGGCGATGCGTTCGGGCATTACGTCGCCGACGTGAAGGCGCGCAAGTTCCCGACGCCGGACGAGAGCTACTGACGCTGCGCGCGGTGCGCTGCGCCGCGCTTGGCGGTGCCCGCGTGGGGCCGCTAATCTGGGCAGGATCTGTGCGCGCCCTGATGCACCAGCAAATACGTGTGGAGCTGGTGCGAGCTCGAGCTCGCCGGATAGCCCGTCACCGCGATGTCGCCCTGGCAGCTGATGGCGCTCGCGATCGTCAAGATGACGGACCCTGATTTGTCCCCCAGCTGGTATTGCAATTCGAGCGGCTCGGCCGCCGCGCCGTTTTCCCACAGCACGGCCCTGGGAGCGAGCTGTCCGGTTCCGAGCAGCTGCATGGTCCAGCCGACGATCTCGCCGCCGTCGTTGATGCCGTTCGCGGAGCTGGTGTCCTCCTCGCTCTCCTGTAAGGTGGTGAATGTATGAAGGAGACTCGGTAACGCTTGCATGGTGCCGTTGTGCCAGACGAATGCCGTCTGGAGGCCGCCCTGGGCGGCGATCGAGAGCGTCGGTCCTCCTGACTCCTGGGCCCATCCGACGACCACGTGCGATGCATTGAGGGACAGCGCCGCGCTTTGACAGCCCCCGAGCGTCCCGAGGTCCTCCATGGTCCCGCCCATTGCGCTCGTGGGGAGGAAGAGGAACGCGTGGAAATCCATGGCGGCGCATCCGGAATTGGCGACGGTGGACTCGCCGACCGCCACGACCACCGGCAGTTGGGGATCGACTGGTTGATAGGGCGACAGAGTAATGGGTTGATAGATGTAGGTGATGCCGCCGCCGAGCGAGCCGTACGAGCCGCCGGCGACGGTGGCGGAGTTATCGACCGTGGGCTGTACCGCCGCCCACTGGAGCCCCGGAGTGGTTCCCAGGTCGACGACGGTGAACGTTGGGGTTGCCGCGAGTGCCATCGTCGGAAGTCCTGCCGCGAGGGACAGCAGAAGACGTGACATGAGACCTCCTCGCGCGTCCTCGCGCGAGATGCACGGATCGGCCGCAGGCAGCAATCGACGTGCCGAATTCGTCCGCTCGAGCTTTGACGTACGATAAGGGGATTGCCGCTCCCGTGGAGGCCACGATGAAACTCGAAGGTTGCAAGGCACTGGTGACCGGTGCGAATCGCGGTCTGGGGCGCGCTTACGCGGAGGCGCTGGTTGCAGCCGGCGCCGCTCAGGTGTTCGCCGGTGCGCGCAACCCGGCCGACGTGACTTACTCGACGGTGACTCCGATTCGGCTCGACGTCACGTCGGATGCGGATGTGGCCTCTGCGATCGAGAGGTGCGCGGGGGTAAGCCTGCTCATCAACAACGCCGGCGTGATGCTCGCGAAGCCGGTCCTGGGGCAGGGAGCGGCCGAAGCGCTGCGCCGTGAGATGGAAGTGAACGTCTTCGGCTTGCACCGCATGATGACGGCCTTCGCGCCGCGGATCGCTGCGGCGGGCGGCGGCGCCATTGTCAATGTCCTCTCTGTCGTGAGCCTCTTCACCGCTCCCTTCAATGCCACCTATTGCAGCTCGAAGCATGCGGCGATGGCGTTGACCGACGGAGCCCGTATTCAGCTTCGGCGACAGGGCGTGCACGTGGTCGGCGTCTATGCAGGTTTCATCGACACCGATATGGCGCGATCGGTGGATCGTCCCAAGGCTTCCCCGCACGCGGTCGCCGAACGGACGCTCGATGGGGTTCGGCGCTCGCAGGATCACGTTTTCGGCGACGCGGTCAGCGAGGCCGTGTGGCAGCGCCTGAGAAAGGACTCGGACGAGCTCATGGTCGGGCAACAGCAGGCGTGGGATGCAGGCGCGACGCCGTGGGGCCCGGCGGCGGGCGCAAGCAAGCGCTGAGGGAAGGGAAGGCAGGGCAGCGGACAGCCTGAGCGCGACGTCGGCGCTCGACATGGAGGCGCTGTCGCGCGGCGAGCGCGGCGTCGTGAGCGCCGCCCAGCCGAGGTTTGGCTTACAATGAGAGCCGGTCCCTTCTCCGTTTAGCGGCTGCCGCGAGGTATACCATGACTCTCTCACTCTACGACATCACGATCCCGGCTTATCAGCAGACTTTGGGGGCCATTTCCGGCCTACTCGGCAAAGCGGAGGCCTTCTGTACCGAGAAGAAGCTCGCGCCCGCGGATCTCATCCAGGCGCGGCTCGTGCCGGACATGCTTCCCTTCGCCTATCAGGTGAAGTCCACGGTCGTGCACTCGATCGGCGCCATCGAGGCGGTGCGCAAGGGGACCACCTCGCCCGACATGACACCTCCACCGGATAGCTTCGCCGCGCTGCAAGCTCAGGTTGCCGCGGCGATCGCGGCGCTCGAGAAGGTCAGTGCCGCCGAGGTGAATGGTTTCACGGGCCGCGACGTGCGGTTCGCTGTCGGCGACCACAAGATCGACTTCACGGCGGAGAATTTCCTGCTCTCGTTCGAGCAGCCCAATTTCTATTTCCACGCGACGACGGCCTACGACATCCTGCGCTCGAAGGGCGTCCAGATCGGCAAGCGCGACTTCATGGGGAAGTTGCGCGCGAAAGCCTAACGCATCAGCTCGAGCGGTTGAGGGAGCTTCGCGGTGAGCTCGCCGCTGAAGTCGGCGTGGATGTGGAAGAACGCCAGGCGGGCGCGCTCGCTCGAGCGGTTCTCCCAAGCGTGATTCGTCCCGCGCTGCACGACTACGTCGCTCTGCTTGAGCGTCACCTCGCTGTCGTCGAGCACCAGCACGACCTCACCCTCGATCACGACCACGTAATCGAGGGTCTCGGTCCGGTGCATCACCGTGCGCTTGCCGCTTTCCTGCGGCGGATAGAGGTCGATGATGCGCAGCAGGTGGCCCGTGGGTGGCATGATCGTGAAGCTGCGCTCGTTGGGCTCGTGAGCCTCCGAGGAGGTGAGCACCGGGACCGGGCGCGAGTCGTTCCAGATCTCGACGAAGTCCGCGCCGACGGCAGGCCCTTGCATCGGATGATGCTGGGGAGGCGGGCCGTCGGACAGGACCACCGACTTCCCGGCCGCGTCGTGGCCGGTCACGACGCGCCGTGGGGACTGCTGCATGGAATGTCGCTCGGCGGCGGGCGCCGCTGCTCAGCGCGAAAGCTCGAGGAATTCGACGAGCGCCGTTCCGTCCTTCTCCATCCGCGCCGCGCCCATTACCTTGACGCCGGGTTTCAGCCACGAGGCGTTGCCGGCCTCGATCAGCGTGACGTGCGTCCTCGGGGAGACTTCGATGTGCTGCGCGCCGCCCTTGTAGGTCACGTCGAGCACGACGCCGGAGGTGTTGCCCCTGGCCATCCGCACGTTGCCGTTGGTCATGGAGGCGATGTTACCGTTCGTCATGGTGGTATGTGGCGGCCCCATCGGCTCGTGCCCCTCGCCGGTGCCGCGCATGCTCGCGGGGAAGATGTGGCATTCGGTCGCCTGGAGGAGCTTGGCGTTGTGATGCTGGACGGCCGTGCAGCCGACGAACTTGCCGGATTTGAGATCGGCCATGCTCACGGTCTTGCTGGCCATGATGCGCGCGGATTTCGCGAGCCGATAGGTTGCGGTGGTGCCGCCGGATCCAGTGATCTTGAAGTCGCTCCCGTCCACCCGGTTGATCGTCCCGGAGAAGCGTGTGAGGCCGCGCATGGGATTCGCGGACCGGGATCGCGTGGAGTGGGTCGCGGCAAAGCTGGGCAGGGCGAGAAAGGCGGTGCACGCGCCGAGCAGCAGGATGTGGGTTCGCATGGGGGAGGCTCCGTGTGATCGGGCGGCCGGCCCTGCCGAGCGGGGTCCGGGGAGGGCAATACTAGCGCATATTCGGGGCGCGCCGGATCGGCCCGCCGAAGCCTCCTCGATTGCTGCAGTGCGTCGCGGCCGGAGCGGAACGATTCCTGCCGCCGGTGCCTGTTCCCGTCTACGATGCCTACTACCCCGCCGACGCTGCCTGGTCAGGGCAGCGGACGCATGTTCAGCCCTTGGATTTTTCCGGCGGAATCGAGCGGTGAGATCCGGAACTCGAGCTTGCCGTGCGCAAACGCCGCGTCGTAGATGTCGGCTCCCGCGACACCCACGCCCTTGAATTTTAGGGAGACCAAGGAGCCGGCCTTCTTGAACATCGGTGTCGTGATCGGCTCCTGCGCCCTGACGGCTGTTGCCAGGTTGTCTGACAAGTCGTCGTAGTCAGGGTGGCCGCGCTCCATCGATTCGATGAATCTGCGGAGCGCCTTTTCAGTCCCCGGGCTCGCGATGCCAGCCTTGATGCGTCGATCGAGCGCGGCTGCTCCGGACTTCGCCACGCTTGCCGAGACTTTGCGGCCGGGGATCAGAAGTCCGCCTTGGTGGAGGACGAGTCCCATGACGTGACCGGAGGAGTTCGTCTCGAAAGTGATCTGGGCAGGAACGACCTTGGCGAAGAACTCGGACTGACTGTCAGGAAAGATCTCAACAGGTCCCTGGGCCGTGAGCTGTGTGAGGTAGCGATCTGCGTTACGCCACAGATGCACGTACTGGCCCGGCGCGAGCTCGTAGTATCCCGCGTACTTGTCGAAGTCCGCCGGGTTGTACGCAACGGCGGTGCGAGGCCTCGCTTGCTCGTATCGACGCTTGGCGATCTGCGCCTGCGCCGACGCCGTGCTCTGTGGCGCGGAGGACGCGTCGGCCGTAGCGCTTGCGCGCGGCGCCGCGCTCGCCGTCGGGATCACGAGCATTCCAGCGAGCGTGGGAAGTGCGAGTGCTGCGGCACCTGCCGCGGTGAGCAGCCATTTCCTGGCGACCGTCAGTCGAATCGTATGGCACCCGTGCATGATGGCCTCGATGCGCGCATTGAGATCGGTGCCCGACACTCCGGCCGCGCAGATGAGCGGAGAGCGGACGTGGAACTTGCAAACTTTGAGGATGCTCTCCGCGTAGGCCTCGGCGTCGTTGCCCGCGGCGAGGACCGCCTCATCGCAGGCCCGCTCGCGCTCGGCGACGAGCGGGCTGCCGAGCCACCAGACGGGCGGGTAGAACCAACACAGCGCTTCGGCGGCCATCTGGACCAAGCCGGTCAAGTTGTCGCGACGTCTCGCGTGCGAAAGCTCGTGCGCGATGATGGCGTCGAGCTCGGGTCCTGCCAGCGCTCCAACGAGCGCCTCTGGAATCAGGATCACGGGATACCGGATGCCGACGAGCCCCGGCTCGAGGGAGGAGCGGGAGGCTTTCACGGGGATGGGCGCCGCGATCGGCAAGGCCGTCGCCGCGCAGCAGACGGCACTCACGCGCTGCCAGCGCAGCAGCCAGCGTGCGGACACGAAGGCGGCGCCGAGGGCCCAGAGAGCCAAGAGCGCAAAGAGCAGCACAGCCGCATCGGGAGTCGACGCAAGGGGCGCGGTTAGGCTGGGAATCGAGTGAACGGCCGCAGCTGGGGTGAAATGCGCAGCCGAGCCGAAGAGCGCTGCCGAGCGAGCCGAGAAACGGCGCGGCGATTCGCTCCGCGATGTGGTGGATGACGGGGGTTGCTGCCGCTGGGCTCGAGACTCGGACGGTGAGCAGGCTGCCGAGGGCGATGAGCGGTGCGAACGGCACCAAGAATTTCGCCGAGGCGGCGAGCCACAGCCAGTAGCGGATATGTGCGCCGTTGCGGCGCAGCAGCAACGCGAGAGCCGCGATGCCGGCCAGGAACAATGTGGATTGCCACAGATGATTCAGCAGGGCAGGTAACATCAGGGCTGCTCCTTCTTGAGTCTGCGGAGTGTCTTCTCGGCTTCCTGGATGTCGGCAAGGGTGAGCTTGCCGGTCTCGATGAGATGCATCATCACAGGCTGTGCGCGGCCGCCGAACAGGCCGAGAAAGTCGTCGATCAGGCGGCGCTGTGCCGTGTTGCGCGAGATCAGGGTCTCGAAAATGTCCGCGTTGCCGATTCGCTTGGCGCGCCGCAGCGCCTGCTTCGCCTCCAGCCGGTAGACCATCGTCTGCACCGTCGTGTAGGCGGGGCGCGATTTCTCGGGGAACGACTCCTGGATCTCGCGGATCGACAGCGCGCCGCGTGACCACAGCGCTTCCATGACCTGGAGCTCGAGTCTCGTGAGTCTCGGCACGCGGCGTATCCCTGTAACTACGTTCGTAGTAGAAGCTACTACAACAAAATTCACCCGCAAGCGGGCCATGGCCGGGATGCCGTGGTGGGGCGCGCGGTGCGGTATGCTCGCCGCCGCGGCCTCCGGACTGGGGTATGCTCTGCCGCCCCCCCGGGGACCCGGGGCCACCCACGAATTGGGGGATCGTCTAAAGGTAGGACACCGGACTTTGACTCCGGTAATCGTGGTTCGATTCCACGTCCCCCAGCCACACCGATCCAGGGTGGTCCAGGGGCTGCGTGTTGGCGGCTCCCGGAGGCACGAGCGGCAGCACGTGTTCGGTTTCGTCGATCGGGACGCGGATCAGCGCGGGGCCTGCTGCTTCCATGGCCGCGTCGAGCGCCCGCCGCGGGTCGGGCGCCGCTCCGAGATCGGTCGCGCGCACGCCGAAGGCCCTGGCGATCGCGGCGAGGTCGCTGCCGCGCCGGAAGCGTGAGCCCACGTACCGGCCGCCGTGGAAGAGCTCCTGCTGCTGCCGCACGAGCCCGAGCGCCGCGTTGTCGAGGGCGACCACCTTCACGTCGAGGTCGAGCTCGGCGAGCGTGGCAAGCTCCTGGACGTTCATGAGCAGGCTCCCGTCGCCGGTGATGCAAACGACCTTTGCGCCCTCGCCTGCGAGCGCGGCGCCGATCGCCGCGGGCAGACCGAAGCCCATCGTTCCGAGTCCCCCGGAGGTGAGCCAGCGGTGGGAGGGCTGCAGCGGCAAGGCCTGTGCGGCCCACATCTGATGCTGGCCGACGTCCGTCGTGATGATGGCGTCGGCCGGCAGACGTTCCCCGAGCGCTGCCATGATGCCGTAGGGCGAGCAGAGTTGATTGGAGCGGGGCCTCGCGAGCGGATGCGTACTCTTCAGGTGCTGAAGACGTGCGTGCCAGGCGCGGCGACAGGTGTGGCGGCGCTCGCCGCGCGGCGTTAGAAGGTCGACGCGCTGCAAGAGCTCGCGCAGCGCTGCGGCCGCGTCGTCTTGAATCGCGAGGTCGGGGGCGCGGAGCTTGCGGAGCTCTCGCGGGTCGATGTCGATGTGGATGACGCGGGCGCCGCTCGCGAAGGTCCGCGGGTTGCCCGTGGCTCGATCATCGAAGCGCGCGCCGATCGCGATGAGGAGGTCGGAGGCCTCGACGGCGAGATTCGTGTAGCGCGCGCCGTGCATGCCGAGCATGCCGAGGCTCAACGCATGCCCGTGCGGCAGGATGCCGAGGCCCATGAGCGACGTGACCGCGGCAATACCGGCCTGCTCGGCGAGCTGGAACGCCAGGCGCTGCGCGCGCGCGGATCACTCCCCCGCCGAGATAGAGCAGCGGCCGTTCCGAGGCGGCGATCAGCGCGACGGCGCGATCGTAGTCCCGAGACCGCGCGGCGGTCGACGCCGCGGCTGCC
>JBOHZT010000115.1:0-8938 GCA_050738535.1 Steroidobacteraceae bacterium | reverse complement strand
AGCGAGTGCCGACCGCGCCCATCGAGATCCGAACGCTCTCGATGCTCTTGGAGGTCGAGATTCCAATCCTCGGTAAGGCTCTTCGCCACACCGGGGCCCGTGAGCCGCTCGCCATCGTCGGTCTCAATGGCAAGCTCTCCCTCCTCCCGGTCGCGCAGGTAATCGAGATGACGACGCACGGCCTTGAGGTCCTGGCCACCCCGGCTCAGCACTTTGATCATGACCTCGGGCGTCCGCCGGACCGTCCTCGCGACCCGGTCGATCTCTGCCGACGACAAGTGGTCCCGCCGACCCGGCCCCATGCGCGCGTATGACGCAATATCGAGCAGCGCCTGCCCGTCGAATCTAATGGACCGACTCGGCATGTCCCTGGTCCCAGTTCTTCTCATTGGCGGCGAGCAGCGCTCTCACATGATCGCGCAGTGCGCCGCACACCCGCAGCATGGCCTGGACATCATCCCGGCGCGGCGCCACGCTCTGACCGACATTCAGTGCTCGCGCTATCTGGTTGAGATTCCGACCGACGGCGGTGAGCTCTCCCACTACCCGGTCGAGCGACTGACGTTCTTCTTTCATAAGAGGCGTAATCCGCCGCAGGTGCGACCTCACCAGCGCAGCGACATACGTGGCCGACGGGACACCCCGTGCCGCCGCCCGCTCCTTCAGCAGCAGACGATCGCTCGGGTCCAATCGCACGTACAGCCGAACATCGCGAGTGGGCGTCAATTTCTCCTCGAGCAGCGCAGTTCCGCCCACCGCGGATGTGCGCAGGACGACCTCGAGAAGCTGTCGGACCAGCGCCGATTCCGTGATCCGCTCCCGATCGGCCAGAGCTTGGATGAGCGCCTTGGTCTCCGAGGTGACACGACACTGGATGAATGCATCCGCCGCCATGGCAGGTATCGTGTGACAAAAGCCGCCGTCAGGCTATCCTGCATAACCGTCGTCTTTGACCGGAAATGCAACGTGCGCTGTGATCCGTCGGGTGTGCCGCAATCCGCGAACTGGGTGCCACAACCCCGAACTGGCCGCCCCAACCGCGAGTCCTCTGCGGCGGCATTCTTGGACATACCGGGAAGCCGAACCGCGTCCCTGGCGTTCCGAAGCACCTAATCGGCGTCTTCTGGCCCCTTGCCCTCCGCGGAGCCTCGGGACCGGGAACCCCCTCTTGGCCGGACCCCGGCAGCCCGATCATCGCGCGTTTTTGTGTCACTACCGAGACAAGGAGAAACCGAGCCGCTCGCCGGAGGCTGCTGTCCTAGCGCGGATCGCACCCTCGCTCCGTACAGGCCGGAAACGAAGGAGAGAGCACCGCAGCCGGAGTGCCCTCTCCCCCGTGGCACTGGGCGGTTATGCCGCCCGCGCCATTGCCATGTCCCATAGCGTCGAATTCAGCGACAGGTCGTGTCGAATGGCCGTGATCTTCCGCGTCCGAATCAGGCGGTTGGTCGCGGAGCGCCGCAGCAGGCCGCCTCGGAGCAGCCGCCCCTGGATCACGTTATAGACTCGCCAGAGGTCGTTTCCGACGTCTTCCTGACGTTGCGGCACCAGGACCTCGGAAGGCCGGATCGCGCCTCCTCGGTCCTCGGGAAAGCGCAGCGCGAGGGCCTCGGCCGCGAACTCGAGTCGCTCCGGGACGCCAAGATGCGTGCGCTCCATCCGCTCTACCGCTGTAGCGAGAACGCCAAAGCGCTCGCTCATCTCGAGCGCCGCCCGCACGACATCCTCGAGTACGTGGCCGCGATGCAAGGCTCGCCAGAGCGGAAATGTGCCCACCGAGGCCACCAAGCCATTCGAGCATACGGCCCGGAATAAACCCGCCCGAAGCTGGTAGGTAAGGTTTGGTGCGCGAGTGTCACCCTCATTCCTTGCGCTTCGAGCAGGGGTTTAGACTCGGGATCGAGTAGCCCAGCCTCTTTCAGAGGCGAGTAGCCTGGAGGGGGCTGGGGAGGATCCACCCGAGGGCCCGCGGTGCGCCGGACGTTCACTCGAGCGACGTTGACGTCTCTTCGCGAGATGCCGAGCGAAGACGCCCTGCCCTTGCTCGCAGCGTACTTGAAGCCCGACCCGACTTACGTCCCGTTGAAGGACCCGAGGAGCCGCCGCTGGCACGGTAGAGCGGCCTGCGGAGACTTCGAGCTGCTGACGACGGGGTCCAAGTGGTGGGACTCGCGCGCCGGGAAAGGGGGCGGTGGCGCGATCGACCTCGCGATGCATCTGCTTCAGTTGCCGTTCGTGGACGCCGTCAAGCTCCTCATCGAGCGCGGGGCTGCCCGTGGTTGAGATCATCCGCAAGGGCGAGCTGCCCCGGCCCGAGGACGTGCCGGAAGCGCTGCGGGAAGCCGCCAAGGCAGCACTCGGTATCACGTTGCGGAGCCCGAGCCCACCCGGGTTCCCTCTCCTCTTCAGCGCCGACATGCAGCTCGTCGAGCCCGCCGTCGTCTTCCTGCATGAGCATGCGATCGAGCGCGCATACACGGCAGAGACGGTACGGACCTATACCGAGATTCTCTATGACTGGTTCGATTCGCTCGAGCAAAGCGGCGTTGCGTGGAGCGACGTCGATGCCACCGACCTCATCGCCTACCGCGACCGCATGCTCAAGCAGCCGAGCCCTCACACGGGGCGACCGTACAGCATTCGCACGATCAACCACCGGGTTCGCGGGGTCATTCGCTTCTATTCCTGGGCGGTCCGCGCCGGGTGGCTTCGCAGCTCGCCCCTCAGTGCGCGCGCTGACGATTTCAGAGGCCCCCGTCGCGCATTCGTCGACCCCCGCCGGCGCCGCTGGCAGGCGGTCGAGCGCAGCGTCTTTGTTCTGCGCCAGTTCGAGGGCCTGCCCCGACCGCTCGCGAGCGATCAGGTGCGCGAGCTCTTGGCAGAGCTCGCGCCGCCCTACGATCTCATGGCTCGTTGGCAACTCTACACGGGGCTGAGGATCGGCGAGCTGCTGCAACTGACATTGAAGGACGTGCTCCGCCAGGGGGCAAAGAGCTCGAGCACGATCGAGGCCGCATACCGACAGATCGATATCGTCCGCAAGGGTCGCAAGCCCGGATACATCATCGCCTCGCGGAGCCTCCTCGAGGAGACAGCGGGCTACGTTGCGCAGTATCGCGCCGGGTGGATGAAGCGGGCCACACGCAAGCGGGGCCGACCGGTCCAGGCAGCGCTCTTCCTCAACCGGCGCGGCGGGCCAGTGAAGAAGAACACGTACCAACAGGCGATTCAGCGCACCAGCCGAACCTGCGGCTTCCGGGCGACGCCTCATGTCCTTCGAGCGACGTTCGGCTGCTGGATGCTGGCGCGACTTGAGCACCTCGCCAAGGAGGGCGAAGCGATCAACCCGCTCCTGATCGTGAAGATCCTCATGTCACATGAGCACATCGACACGACGGATCGATATCTGCGCGCGGTGGCCGCAGATACGCGCGTCCTCGCGGAGATTCTCGACACGCTGCTCGAGGAGGAGATCTCCGAGTGAACGCTCGACGCCCCCACATCAACCGCGTCCTCACGCGTGCCACCGAAGCTGCAGCGACGCCAGCGCGCGAGCCGACCGACATCGAAGCACCCCGCAAGGCAGGCAGCACTCTCGTTGAGTTCTCCCGATTGCCGTTGCCACCGGCCGTCAGGCAGGCGTTCGCCGAGGCATTTTGGAGCCAGGAACGTGCACGTGCCGAAGCCACCCTGCACAGCTACTGGCACAGCCTCAAGAGCTTCGGTCGATTTGCGGCGGAGACCGGAGCTGTCGGGAGCATCGCCGATCTCAACTCGACGATGATCGTACGCTACATCGAGTGGTTGAACCGACAGGTGCGCGCGGATGGCACACCCTGGCATATCTCGACGCGTGCATCGGCATACTCAGGTATAAGCAGGCTCCTTCGATGGTTGCAGCGTTGCCGGCCTCAGCTCCTGCCGCGCATCGATTTTCCTCACAGAGCCTTTCCCGGGCAGCGCAACGCCAGCCGGCGCATCGCGCCGCTTGCCGTCCCGACATTGCGCGCGATCTTGAAGGCCTGTGAAGAAGACATTACCGCACTTCGTGCTCTTCGCGAGCGCGGCGCGCGGGAGCTCGCGCTCGCCCGCACAACCCGCTCCGGCAAAGTCCGCACACTCGGTGAAGTGCTGCTTTACGTCGAGGAGCGCTTCGGCGGGATCATGCCGCCAGTTCTTTCGCTCGAGGGAGAACTCGACCGGGCCGCCACGGATGCGCTCGGCGGCTATCGGCTCATCGAGCCCTGCTTGTATCCGCGTCCGGAGTCGATTTATCCCTACTACCTCGCGATCCTGATTCAGTCGGCCGGCAATCCGATGGCCATCGCCCATATCCGTGTCGATTGCCTGCAACCGATTCCGCTCCTCAGTGACCGCGAGCTTCTCGTCTGGGCCAAGGGCCGTTCCGACCGACTCCAGCGCCGCAGCTTCCGAACAACGGATCCGTTTGCACCGCCCACCTTGGTGCGCGAGATCAGCGAGTGGACGCAGCGGCTACGGCCGCATCTGCCGCCCGCCTACCGCAGTCGACTCTTCGCCTACAAGGGCCACCGTGGGATTTATCCATTATCAGGAGAGGTCGTGAAGAAGTTTCGCGAGCGGTTCAGGAGTCAGCACGGTCTTCCCAGCTTCGCTCTATCGGCCATTCGTCCCGGGGTGCTCAGCGCCTTCTATCGCGTCTCGGGGAGCCTCCATGAGGTCAAAGAGATCGCGAACCACGCGCACATCTCAACGACAGAGGACTACGTCCGCGGCCCCGAGGTGCGAAGCCACAACCAGGCGCGCATGTGTGCGATTCAGGAAGCGTACCTCGCACAGATTCAACGGCAGCGCTCGAGCGGCTCCGATGATCCCCCGGGCAATCCCGAGCAACCTGCAGATTCCTCGGCACCGCGGGGGCGAGCGGTGTCCCTCTTCGGCTTCGACTGCAAGGATCCGTTCGCCGGGATCGCGCCGGGCACGCGCGCTGGAGAGCTCTGCGCGCATTTTCTCGGCTGCTTCACCTGCCCAAACGCGGTCATCACGGCAGATCCGAACTCGATCGCCCGGCTCCTTCAAGCGCGGGACCACTTGCGCGCCGCGACAAACTACCTCCATCCAGCCCGCTGGGAGGCGATCTACGCGCCGCAACTTCGGATTCTCGAGGAAGACATTCTCACGCGATTCTCAGCCCGCGAGCTCGCCGCCGCAGTCCCGCTGCGCGCGAGGCTCGCACCGATTCCGGAGCTACGATGAAGCCGCAGCCCAACGTAGAGAGCACCCCGGTAGTCGCAGTCGCAAGCGGCGACACAAGCCCGCGCGACTGGTTCCTGCGGGATTCCAGGTGGGATGATGCGCGCTGGCTTTTCGCGCCGACGAACCTGCTGGAAGAGGAAGCGCCGCAACGGATCCGATGGGATTTCAGCGTGCCAAGTGGCGGGCGATTCACGGACACCGCGCACACGCCGCTTCTCGAGACGAGTAAGAGGCTCATCGCACTGGTGCGCACGCGCTCCCTATTCTCCGGTCTCCCGCGCCGCGCGCGCACCGCGAGCGGCTACTTCGTGCACCTGCGATCGCTCCTGCGCTGGATGGACCGAGAGGGATTTGAGCGTTTCGCGGACCTCGACTCCGAGGCAGTCCTGGGATACCGGCGCGCCGTTGGTCGGCGCCCGAGCCGGCGACGCGCGTACATCTTGCCCAGTACCCAGCTGGCTCACCTCTCGGTGCTGGCGGACCTATATTACCTGCGAGAGGAGCTCGGTGACGGTCTCTCGGACGATCCCTTCCCCGGTCGGACGGTGCGCCAGGTAGCCGGCGCTTTCCGTTCTCTCCCCGGCCGCCACACGCCTGATGCGATCGCCGTGCCGCTCGTTCAGAACTCGATCGAGTACCTCGAGCGCGGTGCGATCGACGTGCTGCGCGCCCGAGAGATCTATGCTGCCACCATGGCGGAGGCTTCCAAGCGCATTCGCGAGAACGGCAACTGCAACCGCCACGCTCTGGAAGCCCTCGCCGGGATCACGATCAACACGCCCTGGGGCGCACAAAGGATCTTTCGCGTTCAGGATCTGCGCGATGCGATCGACATGCTCTATGCAGCCTGCTTCGTGGTGATCGCCTACCTGGTCGGGCCGCGCGTCAACGAGCTGCTGCACCTGCGCGCCGGGTGCGTCGTTTCTCGAACCACGCACCCCGTGAGCGGCATGCGGGATATCGAGATCTTGACGGGAACGATCTTCAAGCACGACAGCGGCTATTACGGACGCCCTCACGAGTGGGTCATACCGCAAGCCGCCATACATGCCGTCTCAGTCCTCGAGGCCCTTTCCGCTCCGAACCGCCTGCGCACCGGGCGCAGCGAGCTCTGGTTGCGAGCGCGCGCCGGAGGGGGTGGAAAGGGAGCAATGGAGTGGCAGCACGATCCGCCCGGCAAGCTTCCAATCCGTCTTGTCGCATCCAACGTGATCAGTGACTGCCTGGAGCGATACGTGCGGTGGCTGAACCTGCCGGCGTTCGAAGGCAGGCCCTGGCCGCTCTCTGCGCGAGAAGGACGCAAGACATTTGCGCGATTTGCAGCGCTTCGCGATCGGACGTGCCTCTTTGCGCTCGCGCAGCACCTGGGCCACCGGGATCGAAGCCTGACCGACACCGGCTACGCCGGTACCGACTACGCGCTCGAGCGCGAGATCCGGTCCGAGATTCTCGAGCAGTCGGTCGCCGCGTGGGAGCACATGCTGAGCGCACCGCAGCTCGGCGGCCGTGCGGGCGCTGAGATCCTTGCCAAGCGACCGCAGTTTCGCGGGCTGCGCATGAAGTCCGAGATCAAAAGCTTTGCGCGCACGCTGGTCGAGGCGGGTCTCCTGCTCGGGGTGTGCGACTACGGCTACTGCGTCTACCGAGAGGAGTACAGCGCTTGTCGCGGCAACGCCGCGGGACCCAACCCCGTCTACCGCGAGCCTTCTACCTGCGCGCGCTGTCTCAACTTCGCCGTCTCCGCCGAACATCGGCCCTACTGGACCGGTCAGATCGCGCGATGCCAGGCGCTCCTCAACGAGCCTGCGCTCCCCACACAGACGCTCAAGATCGTGCGCGGGCGGCTCGAAGAGGCCCGCACCGTCTTGCGCTCCATTGAGTCGACTTCCAGGGACTCACGCCATGCCGAGAAGACATCGTCTTGACCCCTCATCGGCCACCCGCCCCGGTATGGCACGTGCCCGCCTCGTGCGTGCGCTGCCCACGCTGACCGAACGGGCGCAGAAGCCATCCAAGGTAACCGTAGCTGAGCTGTGCCGACTCGCCAACGTATCGCGCAATTCCCTCTACCGGTATCACGCGCCGATTCTCGCGGAACTCCGCAAGCATCAACGTCCGGAGTCCTCCGCACGAGCGCGGGCGCTACGCTCGGTCGAGCGGCATCGAAGCGAGAACGCGCTCCTGCGCGACCGCGTCACGAAGCTCGCCGCGCTGGTCGACCACTACTTCGCGGCGTATCGCGAGGCCGCCGCCCTGCTTGAGCGGCGGGATCGAGAGCTCGCTGAGCTGCGCAGTCGGCTGACCTCGCAGCCGGCTATACTTCCAGTCAGGTCGAGGGGCACTCGTGCTTGAACCTCCAGAGGGACGCGTCACATCCCATGAGTCCCGGCAATTTCCCAGGCGATCATGGTCCGGGCGTCCGCTGTGGCGGATACGTCCAGGCGCCCTACCAAGGACTGCTGTCGGCCACTTTGAGACATCCATTCCGTTAGACCGCCTTCCGCAATGCGCCCCGTTCACTGTATCCCGTAGCCTGGTGCTAAACTCAGTCAGCCTCGTAATCGCCGTGCGCGCACCACACGCGCCAGGTGCTGGATGTCCACTGTCACACTAGCAGGGCAGTAATCGTGCGATATCGAAAATTGAAGGCTTGTCTCCCCAGCGCCCTCTGTCTCATTGCTGCTCATCATGCGTGGGGGAACACCATGCGTTGTGGCGATAAGCTAATTGAGGTCGGGGAGACCATGGCGACCGTGCAGGCGCTTTGCGGCAGCCCGGCTGATGTGCAGCACAGCGTCGTGGTAAATGCAACAAGTACCGCAGGGGCTGGCGGTAGCACGCGCAATACCGTCGGCGCTGAGGTTCCCGTTGAAACCTGGACCTACAACCGAGGACCGAACCAGCTCATGGTGAGCATCCGTTTCGTGGATGGGAAGGTCGTCGCGATCGATACACTCCACGAGTACGGCCAATAGGCCGACCATGGCTATTTGCACCGGCTGCTGCTCTGCTGCAACGTCCTGACATCAATGGTGCATACATGAGGGTGAGCACGTTTCGACGAAAATGGACGTCTGGCACGCTGATTACTTTTGCCGTCGCGATGGTAATCGCCACCGCCGTCGTGATGGCGGAAGATTTCGGGGCTGTGCACTACGATCCGAAAGGCGATCAACTCATCGTTACCGTGATGTATGACGGTACCAACCCCAATCATCACTTCTCCATTCAGTGGGGCCGCTGCCACAAGATTCATGATCAGCTCCATGGACCGGCGCGCAAGATAATCGACGTGGACATTCTCGATGATCAAGGGAACGATGCGGCGATGAAAAGCTATACAGAAATAGTACGGGTGCCTCTTGCTGGGTTGTCCTGTAGACCAGCAACAGTGACGCTGTGGGCCCCGCCCAACTCCAGCACTAGCATCGACATTCCGTAGTAGGGACCGATGCTTCCGTAAAGCGGACATCATTCGGGGTGAGCTGCAAAGGGTCGGGATGTGCGGCCCGTCTCTTTTGGCCCCACTCACTCATCAGCGCTCAAATTGACTAAGAGCCCCGCCGGCGGAACCGCACTCTCTGTCACCGTCGGCCTGCCATCACCGCCGAGGGCTCCGATACCCCATATTTCCGCGACATTCCGCACCAGTGGTGACACTTTAATATCAACATAAGGACTCCACTGCTGCCATCGTGACTGT
>JBOHZT010000114.1:0-9038 GCA_050738535.1 Steroidobacteraceae bacterium | reverse complement strand
TCACGAAGCCACGGACTGCGCTTGCGCCGCGCCGGCGTCCCGCACCGGCCAATTTCGACAGGTCGGTCGTGCTCGCTTGCGTGAACATCCTGGCACTATGCCGGAGGAAGCTTTGGGGACGCTTAAGTCGGGCTGTCCAGCGCAGCGGCTCCCAGGCCTGTGAACCCTGCGAGCGTCACACTGAGCCGCTGCTCGGCATCGAGGGCGAAGGAAAGCTCGAGATTTACGGCTTCGCAGAGCGAGCGGGCGATGGAGAGTCCAAGGCCCGATCCCGCTGCGGAGCTTGCGCCGGGGCTCATCGCGCGCCGCCACCAGCGTGTCCCGAGATCGGCGAGGTCGTTGTGGGTGAGATGCGGCGCGGCATTGCGGATACGAAGCAAGCCGCGGCCGTCGTTCGGGAGCCAATCGATCTCGACGGCCGCGCCGGGCGCACCATGCTCGACAGCATTGCGCAGCAAGTTAGCCAAGATCATCTCCATGAGTAGCGGATTGGTGACCATCCACAGTTCCTGGGGCAGCCGGTCTTGGATCGAAGCGGTGAGGCCGCGCATGCGCTCCTTCAAGCAACGGCGCGCCATGCGAGCCAGATCGACTGGCTCTGCGATACTCGCCGCTGGTTGGTGACTCGCGCGAGCCAGAGCAAGCAGGGATTCGGTGACGGACTGCATCCGCACAGCGGCGGCTCCGGCTTGCTCGAGACTTGCTCTGATTTCCTGGGGATCGGCGCTGCGCCCGCCGGATTCACTGAGCGCGCGTATTTCAGCAAGAGGCGTTCGCAGCTCGTGTGCAAGATTCTCCGAGAAGTCGCGCTCGCGATCGAGCGCCACTCGCAAACGCCGCAGCAGGCGATTGAACCGTTCCCCCAGTGGCAGGATCTCGCGCGGCATGCCGCCAAGCGGCAGCATCTCCGGAGACTCATTCACGGGAATACGCGCGGCCACGCGACCGAGCGACTCGACCGGACGCAAGCTGTTGCGCACCGTAAGCACTACCACACCGGAGGAGATGAGCAGAATGATCGCAAACCCAATCCAGATAGCCAAGTCAACGGCGCCGCTCAGCTCGTCGGCCTTCGTTCGATCCTCGGCGACCACCACCTTGGAGCCGCGCGATAGACTTTCCGCGGAGTCATCAGGCACGTAGCTCACGATCGCTCGGGCCGGATGCCCATCGGGGAGTGTCAGATCGAAGGGTTGTCCTACAGGGTAATGAGATGGCATTGTGAGGGCGCCGCGAAAGCCGGAGGTCGCGACCGCGCGCCCCGAGCGATCGACGATCTCAAAATAGACGGGCTCTCCGTACGCGGGGTGCGCGAGCGAGAAAGATCCATCCTGGCGCGCGGCGAGGTCCGCGATGAGCGCGCCGGCGCGGGCCACGAGCTGCTCGTCGAGCGCATGAGCGACCTGGCGGTCGATGATCGAATCGAGCGCGAAAAGGAACGCAGCGAGGCTTAGACCCACGCCGAGGCACAGGCTCGCGAGCAGCCGCCATTGAAGCGATCCTCGGATGGCCTCAAGCCACACGGTAACCGAAGCCACGGCGGGTCCCGATGAGACCGGTGCAGCCCGCGCGCTCGAGCTTTGCTCGCAGCGTGCTGACGATCACCTCGATGACCTGATCGGAAGCATCCGACCGGCTGTCGTAAAGGCGCTCGAAGAGCTCCGCGCGGCTCATGCAGCGGCCGCGGGAGCGCACGAGCGTCTCGAGCAGAGCGTATTCCTTCGGTGCAAGAGGAAGTGCGTCAGTCCCGACCATGGCGGCTCGCGCCGCCGTATCGATCGTCAGCGCGCCCACTCTCAGCACCGGACTCGTCTCGCCGATGCGCCGGCGCCCCAGGGCGAGCACGCGCGCGACCAGCTCGTCGAATGCGAAGGGCTTGACCAGATAGTCATCGGCTCCAAGGTTGAGAGACGACACGCGGTCGTTCACCTGATCGCACGCACTCAATACTAGAACTCGAGCGTGGCTTTCGCGAGCGCGGATGCGCCGTAGAACCTCGAATCCGGAGAGCTTTGGCAACATGAGGTCGAGGACGATGACCTCGTAGGGGTATCTGCGCTCGAACTGCACCGCCGCGTCCCCGTCGGCAGCACAATCGACCGAGAAGCCGGCCGCGCGCAGACCGCGCGCCACCGCGGCATTCAAACGCTCCGAATCCTCGACTATGAGCACCCGCATTGGTCGGCAGAGTTTATCTCACTGCACGGCTCTTTGGCCGGCGAGCGGCACGAAGAGGCCTAGAGCAACGACCTGGGTGGCGATCGTGAAATAGACAGTATCGGCGACCGAGTAGTCATAGAGCGCGCCGATCACCGTCGAGCCGACAAGCCATGCCAGGCCATACGCCGCGGAGAAGATACCGTACGCGGTTCCAAGGCGCGTCCCCGGCACCATGTCGGCGACCGCAGCGCGCAGGGTTGATTCGTGGATGCCCACCACCGCACCCCAGACGACTGCTCCGATCCACACCCATGTGGAATTCATGGAGAACGACAGGATGGGGACGATTGCGGTAAGCGGAACGGCGATCACCAGCCCGCGCAAGCCGACCCGGTCGTAGAGCCGTCCGCTGCCGAGCGCCGCCAGCGCGGCGGCAGCCATGGCCGCCGAATACGTGACGGGGATCAGCCCCTGAGGCAGAACGTGGTGGACCTGCAAGTGATAGGAGAGGACTCCGAACGTGGCGAACCCGGTCATCGAGGCGGCGGTGAAAGCGCAGTAGCGCCAGAAGCGCTTGGGGAGCGGCGCGGCAACGGATCGGCCATGCGGAGCGATCGAGTGAGTGTGAGCTTTGTCGTAGAGAAGGGGTTGCGGCACCGCGCGGCGAAGCCACACGAGCACTAGCAGTACCAGTGCGCCCGGGGCGGCTAGAACGAGGAAGGCGGCTCGATACCCCGAAACCACGATCATTCCGGCGACCAGCAGCGGACCCAACAGCGCGCCGGATTGATCGAGGGCCTCATGGGTCGAGAACGCGAAGCCGCGACCGCTATCTGTGCTCGCTTGCGCGAGCATGGTGTCGCGTGCGGGCGTGCGCACGGCCTTTCCAAACCGCTCAGCAATGACCAAGGCGGCGGCGGGCCACAGCGACTGCGTGATAGCCAGCATCGGCACTGCAATGATCGTGATCAAGTACCCCAAGATCGAGAACGCCCAGTGCCGTTGCGTGCGATCCGAGAGCGGCCCAGTCGCGAGCCGCAGAACCAAGGCCACCGCTTCGCCGAAGCCCGCAATTGCGCCGACCAGTGCCGCGGAGGCTCCCAAGGTGGCCAGGTAGGGTCCAACGATGGCGCGGGCGCCTTCATAGACGAAGTCGGCGAGCATGCTGACCACGCCGAAGCTCAGCACAAACTGCATCGGCGTGAGTCGATTGGACGGACTGGGCTGCACGGTGCGGTTAGTCACCCAAGTCCAGCGACCTTACCGCATCGGCATGGATCCGGCCGAGACTAGTCGACTTCCTGACTGGACTCGATACATCCACCATGGAGACGGGCGGGGAAGGCGGGGACGAGAATCGCATCTCACCTTCCACGCATCGGCGTTCGCGCCAAGGCCCTCTGCCAACCTCATTTGCCCGCGCCGACGGTGAAGGAAAACTCAACTATTCCGCCCCCGGGAAGCGGCGAGAAGGCCAGCTGCTCGCGGCCGGAGTCGAGTCCCATAAACGACTCTGTGAAGAGCACGGCACAGAAGTTGCCGATTGCCATGCCGGCGAGAGTGTCCGAAGGATAGTGCCAGCCGCCCTCCACCCGAGCCCATGCGGTCGCGAAGCTAAGCGCGTGCAGACCTACATCGAGCGCCTCGCGCGTTCCACCGCTCACCGGAATTTCCCGCAAGTTGAGGGTTGCCAGGCGCGTATAGACGGCGGAGGCTGCCGAGTGATCCGAGGGGAAGCTGTGGTCGTTCGCCCCGTTCGGCCGCTCGCGGCGGACGACGTGCTGAAGCAGCGTCGTCGACTCGATGGCGGTGGTGGCCGCGGCAAGATTCACCAGATATCCCTTCGCCTTATCGAGCAGCCAGTCGCCGCCGACGTCGCCGCTCGGAGTGAGCAGTACGGTCGCGATGTCCACGCCCACGGAGGCGCTGCGCAGCCTGTCGCTCCAGAGAGTGGCGTTCGCTTCCGAGCCGAATACGGGATGGTGCGTCCGACCCCAGCGGGAGAGGCGATGATCGAAGTGACCGGCCTGAAGCGCCGCGGCACCGGCAAGCGGTCCCCATACCCAAGGATCGGTGGCCGCTCGAACGGCCGCAGCTCGGATCCGGGCCCACCCAGGCGCTACCGTGACATTACCGCCCCAACGACCCCCGTTGGGTAGGGTAGCGCAGCCGGCGAGCGCCAACGCCGTCAAGATACCCACTGCCGCAAGCGCGCGCATTCAGAATTGCTTGTAGAAGCCCACCGAGACTCCGTCGGGGAGGATCTCGGCCAGGAGCGGCACCTTGTGGCTCGTCGCCCAGTATCCGAGCCGAGCGCAAGTGGCGCGGATTCCGCGCCCGAACGGGCGGCCTCGAGTTATCAAAGCACTCCCCTGTACAAGTTCAGCTTCAATCCTGCCCATCACCGGCATTTGCGGCTGAATCTCTCAACCGTCTTCCAAGGGCGTGCGCAAGGCGGCTACGGCGGATGCTGATAATAGACATAACAAATCATGACCGACATGTAAGATACGTCGGGCGCCGTAGAGCGGGTGAGACATGGCAAGCAACGAGAAGGTTCCTGCGGGCGATCCCTGGTCGCAGTGGTTGCTGCACCAGAGGCACGCGGGTGATCCGCAGTTCCGGCGAAAGATAGAGTCGCTGGTCGGCTGTTACGCGGATCGGGTGTTGGACGGGGCGCGGCTCGTCGCCGGCGAGACGCTCGCGGACATCGGCAGCGGTGAGGGCCTCGTCGCCTTCCGCGCGATCGAGCGCGTCGGTCCGACACTGCGCGTGTGGCTCACCGACGTGTCCGAGTCGATGCTGCGGCACGCCGAGACATGTGCGGCCGACCGCGCAGTGCGCGGCCAATGCAAGTTCCTGCGCTGTGCGGCCGATCGTCTCGAGGGCATGGACGATGCCTCGGTCGATGTGGTCACGACGCGCTCCGTTCTTGCGTACGTCGCCGACAAAACCGCCGCGCTGCACGAATTCCACCGCATCTTGAAGCCCGGCGGCCGCATCTCGCTCGCCGAGCCGGTCATGCAGGACGATGCGCTCGCGGTTCGTGCGATGAAGGCCGTGATCGATTCGAAGCCGGCCGCGCAGGTGAGCCCGCTCATGGTGCTGCTGCACCGCTGGAAGGCGGCCCAGTATCCGGACACGCAGGAGAAGATCCGCCTGAGCCCGCTCACCAACTACTGCGAGCGGGATCTGATGCGATACGCGCAGAGTGCGGGCTTCGTCGATTTGCACTTGGAACTGCACATCGATGTCGTGGCATCGGCCGTAAGCGCGTGGGAAGTGTTCGTGAACAGCTCTCCGCACCCACTCGCTCCGCCCCTGAGCGCCATCATGGCAGAGCAGTTCTCGCCAGAGGAGCGGGCGTTCTTTGAGCGCAGCATGCGGCCGGTGGTCGAGGATCCGAAGGCGGTCACGATCGATCGCATGGTGTACCTGACCGCGCGCAGGCCGCTCTCCTGAGACGGTTCCGAAGTTGTGGGCGCACTGGCGAAGCTCGTTCTCCATACGATCAGGCCGGCGCAACCCCTACCGGTGATTCGAAGGTTGCGCCCCGAGGTACAGCCCAATGGCGATCACGTCAGCGCGGAGATTGCCGGAGGTGAAGGCCACTGTCCGTGGCTGTTGTCCCCACTGCATGGGAGAAGCCCCCGGACTGCGCCGGGGGCTCTTGCTCATAGACCAGTGTGCAACTTACGGCTGACTTGGAGGCGGTTTCCGGCAGCATCAGGGCCACCAAGGCCGCCGCCATAGGGGGGATTGGCACCGCTACCGTTGGAGACCACCTTGACCCACAGCGCGTCCTTACCCTTGTAGTACGAGGTGACGCCGGCCTTGCGCAGCGCAGCCAGGCTGTCTTGCCTCGTACCCGAGGCTGCGGTGGTGAATCCCGGCAGCTTGAATAGCACCCACGAGCCGCGATTCAGTTCGCTGAGGCTCAGGGTCACGGACGGCCTTTTGGTGGTCACCTCGATCTCGGTACCGGCTCGTATGTTGGTGCGGGTCACGTCGTATTGCTTGCCATTGCGGCTGAGAAAGACTGGCGGCTGAGGAGGTCCCGGGGGACCGCCGAACCGCCGACCAGCCTGTGCGCCGAACCGCCGACCAGCCGGTGCGCCGAGCCCGCCACGACCCGCCGCCAGGCCTGGACCGGTGGCTGCGCCGGGACCGGCGGGTGTGCCTCTGGCAGGACCTGCACGACGAGCGCGGCCGAAACCGCCGAAACCGCCGGGGCCGCCGATATCCAGGCGTCCAATATCGCCCTTGCATATGACGGCGTTCCAAGTGGGCTTGATCTCACAGGCTCCCGTGTCGGCTGCGATGCTGTCGTTGACGCCGTCGTTGATGAGAACGTAGGAATCGGGGCCATCGCCGAATGAGCCGTCCACGTCGCGGATCACCGCGGTCTTGTAGGCCGTGCTTCCTCCATTGTCGCTGCCCCACTTGCGCTCTATCGGCGGGAAATACACCGGCTTGGCGTTGATGAATTTCACGTGGTCGACGGAGTTGTTCGAGCTGACCCCGAAGCTGGTATACATCAGGTAAGAGATCGCTCCGGTCTTGCGAGTGGCGTTGTCCTCGAAATTCCGGAAGGTGACATTCACCACGTCCTGACGGTAATCGTAGAACTCGTAGCCGCGGATCGGGTAATCCGGCAGATCGGGCTTCGGCAAGCTGCGGCCGTAAGCCTTTTCCGCGGCCGTCCTGGGATTGCCGATGTTCGCGGTTTCGCCCACGATCAGCGAGTCAACGAGCCTCGACGTGAAGGCGTAACGACCGAATGCGCCGGACGCGTGCGTAAAGCCGATCGCGTTGTCGGCCAGCTTCACGTTCTTGAATAGGTGCAGTTCACCCCGGCCCCAGATGCCGTTATTGCGGTTCTTGTAGGCGGTGAGATCCTCGAAGACCGATACCACCGCCTTGCTGTTCGGGTCAGCGGGATTTTCAAGGCCGATCTGCGAGCTGCCGGTGACACTGAAAGTGCCATTGGGCGCCTCGTTCCGGTCGAACATGAACCCGTCGTAGTTGGAATGGGCGACGTTGCCCTTGAACTCGCGGAATTTCGTTCGACGTGGCCAGGTTGCCTTGCTGATAGCCGTGCCTGCGAACGCGCCCGTCGGGTGCTCCGGCAATGACATCCAGAAGCCGGTCGATTCGGAGCCCGCGGCCACGTTGTCGATGTAAGTATTGTCCGGATTGGTGATCCAGAACGTCGCCGCCGTGTTGTCGGAAGGGATCAGGACATCCTTGGCGGCTTGGCCATTCGATCCCGCGCGGCGCTCTCCGGCTGCAGCGAGGTTTGTCGGAACACAGGGTTTGCCGTCAGGATGGCACTTGGTCAGGATTCCCAGGTTGCGAATGAACTGGTTGCCCGTCTCGATGCCGTCTTCCAGGAAGAAGCAGTGACCGACGGTGTTGTAGGTCACGTTGTTTTTGACGAGCACGTTATCGGTGCCATGCACCGTCACGCAGCGGTTGTAGCTGTCGTGAATCGAGGAGTCCTCGATGTACTGGCCTTGCGCATTGCCGTCCAGATGCCAGTGGATCGGATACCGGGCCAGATGCAGGTACTGGCCCATCCGATTCAATTCGACGCCGGAGATGTACATCTTACCCCCGGCCATCGCCATGATATGACCCCCGAAGTAGGAGGTCTCTGCGTCAGATGAAGCCTCGATAAGGATATTGCGCGTCAGCATGCCGACTTCGCCACGCTCATCCACGCCGTCGGTGATCCTGCCGAAATGCATGTACTTCAGGGGCCGATCGAGCGTGATCACGTTCCCGGCAATGGCGGCGATGGTTCGCTCCTCCGCCTGGTGGGGATCGAAGTCGGTCGACGCAAGGACGATCACGTCCCCTTTGCGCCAGCCCCTGGCATTCAATACTTTGATCCGGGTGCTACCGGCCTTGGCTGTTGCCGCGAGTTTGGTCCAGGAATTCGTCCGGTCACCATGCAGGCTCAGGGTTCCGCCCGCGATCACGATCCCGCGGTCGTTACCAGGGACACTGTTGGTGAGGATGATGGTCGCTTTGTGCGTGTGGGGTTTGGCTTTGGTGCCGATTGCGAGCTCCCCGTTCACGATGATCGACTCGGTGGTCAGCTCGAGGGCGCGTTTGTCGGAAAAGCTGAGTGTGCCTTCGATATGCAAGCCGCCGAGCGGCGGCGGACTCACGTCGAGGAGCACATCCTCGCCTCGTTCGATGGTGACCGTGTCCCCTACGCGGGGCACCTTCCGGTCTGGCCAGGTGGCAGGATCAGACCAGAGGGCCTGCTTGATCGCCGGCGTCGTCCCTTCCTTGGCCTGCACGACAGCGAATACACTGCCGAGAAGGACTAATGGAAGGGCCGATACAACAAGGAATGAGCGATTCTTTTTGCTCATGACATCAACCCTCTGTACTCGAATATGACCCGGTACTCGCGCCAGCGCAAAGCGCGGCTGTCTCGAGAGCGACGCCTTATTATGATGCGACTTTGTCGCGGTCCGCGCAATTCGCAACGAGAAAGGCACCGGCTGTCCCACCGGTATTCAGCCAAAATTCGCTGGTTAGAGCTGCTGGGCGGCGCCGCCCCATCCACGGCAAGCGTAAGTACAGACCTCCCGACACAGTCCCTTTCCGGGGCTGAAATCCGGGGCTTTGTCTCGCCCGGGGTGCGTATCAGTACCTGTCCGGTTTTTTGGCTCGGCGGCTCGCTGAGAAGGGACGAGCCGGTGCCGATGAGCCTGGACGGCGATGCAGGCGATCGGACCCTCGATCGGCAGCTTGCGCATCCAGTGCCCCGAGCAACTCAAGGAGCGCAATCCGGGTGCCTTCGGCCGGTTCCTCGGGCTCGACCGCGCCCCGGGAAGCTTCGATCTTGCGCGAGGATGATA
>JBOHZT010000113.1:0-9066 GCA_050738535.1 Steroidobacteraceae bacterium | reverse complement strand
CTCTGCCGCGGGGCCGCTGGGCTTTTCGCTATTTGGGGGGCTCGTCCCGCATCGCGAGCTCCGTGAGCTCGGCCTCGCTCGGCAGCTCCTGCGCGAGCAGCGCTCGGGCGCGCCGCAGGTAGGGTTCGGGCACGAGCACCTGCGTACCCTGCTCGAGGCCGGGGATCGGCGCGAGATTGTGCGCGACCGCGGGAATGGCTTCGGCCCGCAGGCGCCCGACCAGCACGTCCGCGGCAATGAAATCCGTGCAGACTTGAAGTAGGACCATTCTCTCGTCGAGCATGGCGGGAGTATACGCTGTCGCGCCGTCCGGACCGGAAGCTGCGGCGACTGGGCGCGAGCCCGCGCAGCCGGGGCGCGCGGATTGCTCCCGGGGAGGCGATGCGGGTACGATCCCGCGGGGCTCACTCGTAAGCCCGATGGGGGGACCGGTCATGCGCACAGGCATGCTTTATTCGCTGATGGCGCTCGGCACGTTCGGGCTCTGCGTCGCGGCTCCCGAGGCCGGCGCCGCGGACTACGCGACCCTCGTGCTGAGCGTCCAGGTGCCCCGGCCGGCCGCCGTCGTCTGGAAGAAGGTCGGCGGCTTCTGCGCGATCCGGGACTGGATGAAAGTGAGCTGTGCCTACAGTTCCGGCACCGGTGGCCTCGGCACGGTCCGCCGGATCGCCGGCCGTATCGACGAGGTCATGGTGGGCAAGACGGCCTATTCCTATACGTATACCCAGCCCGCCTCCAAGGAGCTGTATCACGGCACCGTGGACGTCGAGCCCGAAGGGCCGCATAAGTCTCGGATCGTCTACAGTCTCTTCTACGACCAGTCGGATCTGCCGACCGCGCAGGCCAAGGCTCGCTCGCGCGAGCAGCGGACCAAGGTCTTCACTCGCGCCCTCGATTCCATGAAGGCACTCGCCGAGAGCCGCTAGCCCTCGTGAGCCGCCCCGGCGGCGTCGCGGGCCTCGGTCGGCGCCACATCGTCGCCGCCACGATCGGCAATGCGCTCGAGTTCTACGACTTCCTGATCTACGCGTTGTTCGCGATCCAGATCGGGCGCGCGCTGTTTCCGGCCTCCTCCGCCTACGCGAGCCTGATGCTTTCGCTCGCGGCGTTCGGCGCCGGATTCCTGACGCGGCCGATCGGCGCCGTCGTGCTCGGCACCTATGCCGACCGCGTGGGGCGCAAGCCGGCGATGCTGCTCTCGCTCACGCTGATCGGCATCTCGATCGCCGTCATGGCGCTGATTCCTTCCTATGCGCGGATCGGGCTCGCTGCGCCGATCCTCGCGGTGCTCGCCCGCCTCACGCAAGGGTTCTCGCTTGGCGGGGAGATCGGTGCGAACACGGCATTCCTCGCCGAGGCGGCCCCGCCCGAGCGGCGCGGCGCCGCCGTATCCTGGCAGCTTGCGAGCCAGCTGATCGCGCTGATCGCGGGAAGTCTCGTCGGCGTGGTCCTCACGGCCGCCATGCCGCCTGCTGCGATCGACGCGTACGGATGGCGCATTGCGCTGCTGCTCGGCGCCGCGATCGTGCCCTTCGGACTGTGGTTGCGCAGGCGCCTTCCCGAGACGCTGGAATCCGGCGCGGCGGGCGCCGCGCGGGACGATGTGCGGGGCAGCGTGCGGTGCGCGCGATGGAGTCTGCGCGGGTCGGAAGCCGCGCCGCGGGGTGGGCTCGCCCTGGCCCGCCGCCATGCGCGGATCATGGTGCTCGGGCTCGTCGTGATCGCCGCCGCCTCGATCGGCCAGTACATCTCGAGCTACATCGCGACGTACGCGCAGGCGACGCTGCGGCTGCCGGCGCGCGCCGGATTTCTCGCCGAGTTGACGGGCTACGTGGTGAGCGTTCCGCTAGTGCTCGCGGGCGGGGCGCTCTCGGACCGCTTCGGCCGCCGACCGGTCAATATCTGGAGCAACCTCGCGTTTCTCGTCGCCATCTATCCGGTCTTCACGTGGATCGTGGCCGCGCGGTCCACCGTGTCGTTGATCCTCGGCTCGACGTTGCTCAGCGCGCTGCTGTCGATCTCCGGCGGGTCGTTCATCGCCGCGCTGGCCGAGGCGCTGCCGGCGGGGATTCGCAGCAGCGGCTTCGGCACGATCTATTCGCTCGCGGTGGCGCTCTTCGGCGGTACCGCGGAGCTCGTCGTCACCTGGCTGATCCATGTCACGGGCAGTCCCATCGCCCCGGCGTGGTATTTGATCGGGGCCGCGGGCGCCGGTGAGATCGCGCTGCTGCTGTTCCCGGAAACCGCGCCCGTACGCACCCGCAGAGCCGCTCGACAGCTCAAACAGCCTGACCTATGATCGATGCCATAAAAATTGCGCGCTGCTGCGGCAAGAGAGCGGCAAGGGGGAAGCATGACGCGGAGAGTTCCGTTCCACGGACGCGGGCTTCGTCACAGCCGCTCCGGACGAGCCTGGATCACCGTGCTCGCAGCGGCGATGCTCGTCATGGGAGCCGCGGCGGCGAACGCGCAAACCTGCGGACGCGCGTGTCTCGAGCAGCTCGCGGACCGGTATCTCGGAGCCTTGGTCGCGCACGACGCCGCCCGCCTGCCTCTCGCTCGCAAGGTCCGCTACACCGAGAACGGTCAGGTGCTCGCGCTGGACGATGGACTGTGGGGCACCGTGACCGCGCTGGGCAAGTACCGGCACGACTTCGAGGATCCCGCGATGGGCCAGGTCGTCGTGTTCGCCGTGCTGCACGAGCATGCCTATCTCGACATCCTCGCGACGCGGCTGCGCGTCGTGGACGGCAAGATCTCCGAGATCGAGACCATCGTCGACCGGCCGAGCGGCGCCTTCGATTCGCGCGGCGCGGAGGCGCTCGAGAAGCGCGGCCGGCCGGATCCGTTCTGGGCCACCTCCATCCCACCGGCTGAGCGCATGCCGCGGGCCGCGCTCATGAAGGTGGCCAACCAGTACTTCACGGGCATGCAGAACGACGACGGCCACGGCATCTATCCGTTCGCGAGCGACTGCTATCGGCTCGAGAACGGCATCAAAACGACGGGCAACCCGTCGCTGAAGATGGGGGAAGCCTCGAAGACCGCAGGGGTGAACTACGCATCGCTCGGCTGCAAGGCACAATTCCAGCTCGGGTTCCTGCATGTCGTGAGCCGCATTCGCGACCGCCGCTTTCTCGTGGTCGATCCGGAGCGCGGCGTCGTGGTGGCCTTCGCGTTCTTCGATCACAACGCGCAGCTGCGCTCGTTCGAGCTCACCAATGGACACACGGTGCACAGCGGACTGAACGCGCCGATCACCTGGGAGCTCTGCGAGGCCTTCAAGATCGAGCATGGCTTGATCCGGCGCGTCGAGGCGGTCCTCACCCAGGCGCCCTACGGCATGCGGCCGAATTGGTCGGAGGCGGACCTCGGCTACAGCCCGCGCTACGGGCCTCGATAGCGTCCCGTGAGATCGTCAACGCGGGCGGCGCGGCACGGCGCGCGCCGCTATCGCAGGCGCTCCTCCAGCAGATCGAGCTCGCGCACCAGGCGCCGGCTCGTCACGTCGGAGATCTCGTAGCTGCGCGCGAGCGCGAATATCGCGTCACGCTCTGCGCGCAGGCCGGCGAGGCGCAGCTGGCGCTCGACATCCTCGCTCCTGCGCACCTCGCCGGCATCCTCGCCATCCGTCCGCACGTGGCTCTGGACCCGCCTGCGGTAGAGCTCCATGACGCGCGTGGCGGCGTCCGCATACAGATCGGGCTGGCTCGTGCCGCTCGCGAGCTTGTGCTGCGTCTCCTCGATCGCGCGGATGGCCGCCTCCGCGGCGACCACTCGCCCCCGGTCGAGCTCCGCGTCATGAGCGCGCTCGGCCGGCGGCGGCATGTCGTGCAGCAGCCGCGGCAGGCCGATGCTGGCCGCGAACAGTGACAGCAGGATCACGCCGGCGGCGAGGAAGATCACGAGCTCTCGCGCGGGAAAGATCGACCCATCCGGAAGCGCCAGCGGCAGCGTCAGCACGCCGGCGAGCGTAATGGCGCCGCGTACGCCTGCCAGCGAGACGACGGCGATCAGGCGAGCATCGGCCTTCTCGGGGGCCGGTGTTCCGCGCAGCGCCGCCGCGAGCTCCGCGGCCCTGGTCGATAGCCAGACCCACACGAAGCGCAGGGCCGCGAGGCCGAAATTGATGGCGACGACGTAGACCAGGAGCCACCAGGGGCTCACGTGGTTCGATTGTCGGACCACGAGGACCGTGCCGGAGAAGATCGCCGGGAGTTGCTCGCCGAGCAGCACGAACATCACGCCGTTGAGCGCGTACTGCAAGGTGTCCCATACGGCCGTGCGCTGCATGCGCGTGATCGCCAGCGCGCGCCCGGAGAGCTCCGCGTGGCTCATCGAGATCCCGGCCGCCACGGCCGCGAGGATTCCGGAGCAATGCAGATGCTCGGCCACCTCGTAGGCCGCGAACGGAATGAGCAGGCTGATCAGCACCTGCGAGCCTGCCTCCTCTCCGAGCCGGCGGCTCGCCTGGTCCTTCAGCCATGCGATACCGTAGGTCACGGCGGTGCCGATCAGCACACCGCCGACGGCGAGCTGGACGAAGGTGAGCGATGCGCGGCCGAGCGAGAACGAGCCCGTCGCGGCCGCTGCGACGGCGAATCGGAAGCACACCAGGCCCGAGGCGTCGTTCAGCAGCGATTCGCCCTCGAGACGGTGCATGAGCCGCGGCGGCATCGGCACGCGCGCGGCGATGGCCGAGACGGCCACGGGATCGGTCGGCGAGACGATCGCCGCGAGAGCGAACGCGATGGGCAGGGAGATCGCCGGGATCATCCAGTGGATGAAGAAGCCCATGCCGAGCACCGTGAAGAAAACGAGGCCGAGGGCGAGCTGCAGGATGAGCCCGCGGTCACGCCGCAACCCCTCGTTCGGGATGCGCCAGCCGTCGAGGAACAGCAGCGGCGGCAGGAACAGCAGGAAGAAGAGCTCCGGATCGAGCTTCACCGGCGAGCGCGACACTGCGGCGATGAATGCGCCGAGCGCGATCTGCACCACCGGGCGCGGAAGATTGAAGGGCAGCGCACGCGCGATGAGGCCGCTCACGATCACCGCGGCGAGCATCGCCAGAACAAGTCCGACCGTTCCCATCGCTGACTGCTCGGTTGCTCCGCGCGCGAGATCGGTGGCGGGGCTTGCTTGCGTTTACCGCAGCTGGCTGTCCTTGCTGCCGCGCCGGTTGTAGCCGCTAAAGGGTACGCGGGTTCGATCCTCCGCGGCCTGGCAGCGGACGCACAGGCGCACCCCAGGGATCGCGGCACGGCGCGCCTCGGGAATGGGCTCGCCGCAGTGCGCGCAGTGCCGCAGCGCCTGCCCGCCCGGCAGGCTGTCGCGGGCGCGCTCGATGCCGTCGCGCACGGTCGCCTCGATCTGATCCTGGACCGCCCCCTCCGCTGCCCATCCCGTTGCCATTGGCTGCCGCGCTCCGCCGTCTTCAGTGTCTTGCGATTCTATCCCGCGTTGCCCGGCTTCCCCAGGGTGCGGCTCGCGACTCGGTGCGGACCGCAGGCCGGTTGCGCGTCCGGCATGGGGGGTGCGACGATACCCGGTGATCCGAGAGGGCTCGCGGGCCTTCTCGCGGCCGCAGCGCCTCCGCGCCCGGCCGGCATCCGTCGAGGAACCTCATTCATGAGCGAGCGTGCGCAGGGTTTCGATTACGTCGTCATCGGAGCCGGCTCGGCCGGCTGTGTGCTGGCGAGCCGCCTGAGCGAGCAGCGGGACCGCAGCGTCCTGCTTCTCGAGGCCGGAGGCCGCGACAGCCATTACCTGCTGCGCATGCCGCTCGGGTTCCTGCGCGCGATGATGCAGCCCAGATTCTCGTGGGGCTACCTGAGCGAGCCCGAGCCGCAGCTCAACGGCCGGCGCGTGCCGCTGCCGCGCGGCAAGGTGCTCGGCGGCTCGGGGTCCATCAACGGCATGTTCTACATGCGCGGCCATTCGCTCGACTTCGATTCCTGGAAGAGCATGGGCTGCACCGGCTGGGGGTACGCCGACGTGCTGCCCTACTTCAAGCGCATGGAGACGAGCTGGCGCGGCGCGGGCAAGTATCACGGGGCCGACGGGCCGCTGCGGGTCGCCGCGATCGATACGAGCCGCCTCCTCCACGAGCCTCTCTTTCGGACCGCGGTCCCCGCGGGGTTCAACACGAGCGAGGACATCCACGGAGACGTGGAGGAGGGCTTCGCGCGGGGCGAGGTGACCATCGATCGTCGGGGTCGGCGTGCCAGCACCTCGTGGGCGTATCTACATCCCGTCATGGGCCGGTCGAATCTCACGGTCACTCTCGGCGCGCTCGTCACGCGAATTCTCGTGGAGAACGGCCGCGCCGTCGGAGTCGAGTACGTCAGGGAGGGCAAGACGCACCAGGTCCGGGCGAACCGGGAGGTGGTGCTGGCGGGCGGCACGTACAACTCGCCGCACCTGCTCATGCTCTCCGGCATCGGGCCGGCGGACGACCTGCGCAAGCTCGCCATCAAGCCCGTGGCGGATCTGGCGGGCGTCGGCCGCAATCTCTCCGAGCACCCGCACATCCCCGTCGAGTTCGCGGCGACGCAGGCGGTCACCTTCCTGCGCGAACTGCGCTTCGACAAGGTCGTGTGGTCGGTCATTCGCTGGAAGTTGTTCGGCACCGGCGCATTCGCGACCCAGCTCAACAGCTGCAACGTCATCATCCGCACGCGGCCCGATCTGGCGCAGCCCGACATCCAGCTCATGTGCAATCCCGTCCGCATGGACGCGAGGATCTGGTTCCCCATCGTCGCACCGGTGCAGGAGCACCGCATGACCGCGGACGTGGTGGTGCTGCATGAGAGGAGCCGCGGCTGGGTGAAGCTGCGCTCGTCCAATCCGGCCGATGCCCCACGGGTGCTGCTCAACGTGATGGACGACCGCGCGGATTTCGAGACGGCGATCCGCGGCATCCGCGCCGCGCGCCAGATCTACGCCACGCAGCCGCAGGCCGCCTACGTGCGCCGCGAGTTGAGGCCGGGGGCCGAGCGGCAGACCGATGCTCAGCTCGAGGCCTACATCCGCGAGACCTGTCAGGTGACGCAGCACCCCGTGGGCACTTGCAGGATGGGGACCGGCGCGGACGCCGTCGTCGATCCCGAGCTGCGAGTGCGCGGCATCGAGGGTCTGCGCGTCGCGGACGCGTCGATCATGCCGACGGTACCGGGCGGGAACACCAATGCCGCGGTCATCATGATCGCCGAGAAGGCCTCGGATCTGCTGCTCGGCCGGCAGGCCCCGGCTGCCGAGTCGGTGCGCCCGTCGCGCCAGGCGGCCGATGAAAAACCCGCGGTGGTTTGATCCGCTAGATGACTTCCGCGGCGGACGATCATTTCTACGAGCCGCAGTCGGGGCATCGGCTCGCTCACGACCCGTTCAATGCGATCGTAGGACCGCGGCCCATCGGCTGGATCTCGACCCAGGATGGCGCCGGTCATCGCAACCTCGCGCCCTACAGCTACTTCAACGGCTTCAATCTGTCGCCGCCGATCGTCGGTTTCGCGAGCGTGGGCTACAAGGACACCGTGCGCAACGTGGAGCACACGCGCGAGTTCTCCTGGAACCTCGCGACGCGGCCGCTCGCCGAGCGCCTGAACGCGACGAGCGCCACGGTCGCCCCGGAGATCGATGAGTACGCGCTCGCCGGCTTGACGCCGGTTCCGTGCGTGAAGATCGCGGCGCCGCGCGTCGCGGAGAGCCCGGTCAACTTCGAGTGCCGCGTCGTTTGGGTCCGGCAGCTCAGCACGGCATCCGGTGCGGCCGTCGAGACCTGGCTCGTCGTCGGGGAGGTCGTTGGCGTCCACATCGCACGCAGCCTCCTCGCCGACGGGAACTATCGCACGGCGGCGGCGCAGCCGATCCTGCGCGGCGGCGGGCGCGCCGAGTACTTCGAGATCGGCGCCGAGGCGACGCGATTCGAGATGATCCGGCCGGCTTGAGGCGCTGCGCCCGAGGATCCGAGGCGCGACGATCCTCACGGCGCGGATGCGGTGGCGAACTGCGCGGGTGGGGTGACGAGCGCCGGGCCCGGCAGCCGCAGAGGGCGAGGAAGGTACTCGGGGTCGAACAGATCGCCGCGGCTTTGGTCGGGCAGGTGCCCGATCGCGCAGCCGAAACCGAAGAACGGCAGGCTCAATGCTAAAAAGAGCTTGCACCGCCCCGCGATGCTCACCGATACGGCGGGCCAGTGGTGGTCGTAGTCGATGTCGAACCAGGAGGTGAGCGGCTGCCGCGACCAGGGGAAGGAGGGAGGCGTGCTCGAGCGGCTGTCGGGACCGATGTGCCACCACGGCGGCAGCTCGGCGCTGCCCGGGTGGTAACGCCGCAAGAGGGCCCCCTGCCCGACGACGCGCCGAGCGGCGCGCTGCGCGGCCGCGGCCCAGTCGAGCGGCTCCCGGGGAGGGTGCTCGACCGTGCGCGGCTCAGGCGGCGACAGATCCAGATTCGGCAGAGTCGGTGAGGGCGTCCGGATCGGAGGCAGCAGACGAATGGCAGCTCGCGCTGGTGTGCGTTCCTCCCCAAGCGCGCGCGCTGCACTGCCCCGCAGCAGCATCACCGGCATCGGCGTGACGGTCGGAACGGGGACGGCAGGCCTGCGGTAGCGCCATCCTGAGAGGAGCGCGAGCGCCAGGATGAGTTGGACGGCGCAAGCGGCAACGATTGCCGCGGCGCGTCGACCCGTGTGGTCCCAGCTCCGGTGCTCCGCCATCCACACCTCGCGTCACTCGTTCGCGGGAGCTTCGCGCGGCACGAACTGCCCGTGCGCAAGCCGCGGCCGCAGAAGCTCGACGCTGCGGCTCATAATACCTCGTTACACTAGGTATACAAAGCCTCGGACGCTGGCTGGCGGGCGGTTCGTGCTGTGCGGCAGCTCCGCGCGGAAGTTGAGATTGAGCGGAGCGAACTTGCTGCCGGGCAGGAGCATGCAACACCGCTTGTATCCACTCGTCATGGCGGAGCGGGCGAACGAAGTCGGGACCGCGCCGGCGACCGTACGCTCCTATCGATTCCGCGGATGCCGCTCCTGAGCTTCGGCGAGAACCTTTCGGCACCGTGGAT
>JBOHZT010000112.1:0-9066 GCA_050738535.1 Steroidobacteraceae bacterium | reverse complement strand
GACTCGGATTTCTCGCCGCTCGTCGCGAAGCTGCGGGAGAACAACAAGGGCGTGATCGGCCTCGGGGTCAAGAACTCGACCTCCGACCTGCTCATCGCGAGCTGCGACGAGTTCATCTACTACGACGACCTGGTGCGCGAGCAGAAGTCGCGCCGGGGGACCCGCAAGCGCAGCGCCGGAAGCGAGAGCGCGGCGGCAACGCCTGCCGCCGCAAGCAACGGCAACAACGGGCCGGCGCCGGCCGAGGCGGGGCCGGGCGTGCCGCCCGGCGGCGAGGGCAAGGAGCGCGACGAGGACAGGAAGCAGGAGGCGTTCGATCTGGTCCTCCAGACGGTCGAGGCGCTGATGGCCGAGCGCGGTGAGGAGGGCAAGGTCTGGGGCTCCATGGTCAAGCAGGCGTTGAAGCGCGTGCGCCCCGGGTTCAGCGAGAGCTACTACGGCTTTCGCTCGTTCAACCGCCTGCTCGAGGAGGCGGCCGACCGGCGGCTCCTCACCCTCGAGCGCGACGACAAGTCGGGCGGCTATCTGATCCACACGCTCGCGGAAGGATAGGTCCCCAAGTGCCGGAACTGTGATCCGGCTCCCAGTCCGCCCCGCCCGGCGGGGGTTTCGTTACGCGCGTCTCTGCCGCTATGGAGTCACATCCCTAGAGTAGGCCGATCCCACCGCCGGGACGGGTCGCGCGAGCGAATTCCACGATGGCCAACGATGCGCTGACTGAGCATCAGCTGCTCGAGCGGCTGACCGTCGCCACACAGGTGGCGGGCATCTTCGTCTGGGAGTTCGACTGGATCGCCAGCCAGATCTCGTTCGACCGCAGCCGCATCGAACACGGCGGGGCCAACCGGCACTACGGCCAGGAGCTCGACGGCGAGCTCTTCAAGTGGGTGCATCCGGATGACATGAACGTCGGCCACCGCGTGATGTGCGAGGAGCTCGCCAAGGGCCGCACGGACGCCTCCTTCCGGTACCGGCTGCGGCTCGCGGACGGCACCCTCCGCCACATCCAGGCGCACGCGCGCACCACCACGGATGCCGCCGGAATCCCGGTGCGCTCGCTCGGGGTGAGCTGGGACGTGACCGCGGAAGTCGAGGCAGCCGAGCAGCTGCGCGCGAATGTGGGGTACGAGCGCAAGCTCCTCGCCCACTTGTCCCTGGCGACCGAGGCGGCGGGCATCGAGTGCTGGGAGTACGACTACACACTCGAGCGGTTCACCTGGTTCTACAAGCTCGACCCGATCTTCGGGGCGGCGACCGCCGATCCCCAGGAGCTCGGCCGCCGCGCGATCGCGAGCGTCCTGCCCGAGGATGCGGCCGCCGTGCACGCCGCCACCGTCAAAGCGCTTGCCGACGGAACGCAGATCATGACCACCCGCATGCGCCGTCGTATCGGCGACGGCGAGGTGCGCCACCTGCAGCTGTACCAGAAGTTCGCGCGGGACGCCGCGGGCCGCCCGCTGCGCGCGCTCGGCGCCACGCGGGACATCACGGCCGAAGTCGAGGCGGCCGAGACGTTTCGCGCCCAGGCCGAGGCGCTTCACGACGCGCAGCGCCGGCTCGAGCGCGCCTCGCTCTCGACGAACGAGGGCCACTGGGAGGTCGATCTCGACACCGGGAAGCACTGGGCCTCCTCGAGCTACTACACCCTGCTCGGCTACACGCCGGAGGAGCTGAAGCTCGATTCGATCGAGGACGTCGAGACGATTACGCATCCGGAGGACCTACCGCGGGTGCAGGAGATCTTCACGCAGAATATCGCCGCCGGAACCGCGTACCAGCACGACATGCGTTTGCGGCTCAAGGACGGGAGCTATCACTGGTTCCTGGCGCGCGCCCAGGCCGAGCGGGATGCCGAGGGCCGCGCGTTCCGGCTCTCGGGCTCGATGCAGGACATTCACAAGCAGAAGCTCGCCGAGAGCGCGCTCATCGCCGCCCGCCAGCGCTTCGAGCGCGCGATCCGGGGCACTCAAGATGGACTGTGGGAGTGGGACCTCGCCCACCATTCGCTGTGGGTCTCGCCGCGCTTCGAGGCGATCCTCGGCTTCGCGGAAGGGGAGATCTCCGGCGCCGTCGCAACGCCCGAGAACCTCGTGCACAGCGGCGATCTCGAGACCTGCCGCACGGCGCTCGCCGCGCACTTCGACCACGAGGCACCCTTCGACGTGGAAGTGCGCATGCGCACCCGAGCGGCGCAGTATCGCTGGGTGAGGCTGCGCGGGGAGGCGGACCGAGACCCGAGCGACCATGCGCTGCGGCTCGCCGGCTCGCTCCAGGACGTCTCGGAAGCGCACGCCGCGCGGGATGCGCTGATCGAGGCCTCCGAGGCCGCCCAGGCGGCGAGCCGCTCGAAGAGCGCTTTCCTGGCGAACGTGAGCCACGAGATCCGCACGCCGATGAACGGCATTCTCGGGATGACGAGCCTGCTCCTCGACTCCCCGCTCGACGGGCCCCAACGGGAGCAGTGCGAGACGATCCACTCGAGCGCGACGTCGCTGCTCACGGTGATCAACGACATCCTCGATTTCTCCAAGATCGAGGCCGGCAAGCTCGACATCGAGTCCGTGGAGATGCACCTCCCCGAGACGATCGTCGAATTGCGCGCCATCCTGGCGTTCCAGTCCAAGGCCAAGGGGCTCGAGCTCGATGTGCGGCTCGGTCCCGACGTACCGTCCTGGGTGCTCGGCGATCGTCAGCGCATCCGGCAATGTCTCGTCAATCTCCTGAGCAACGCCATCAAGTTCACCTCCCACGGCCGGGTATCGCTCGAGGTCTCGGTGCAGGATCGCGCGGCACAGGATCGCGAGCAGGGCCGCGCCATCGTGCGCTTCGAGGTTCGCGACACCGGCATCGGCATCGCACCGGAGGTGCTCCCCACGCTGTTTCAGCCGTTCGTGCAGGCCGATTCCTCGACCACCCGTCACTTCGGCGGTACCGGCCTCGGCCTGTCGATCGTGCGCCGCCTCATCGAGCTCATGAGCGGGGAGGTGGGGGTGGCGAGCGAGCTCGGGCACGGCTCGACGTTCTGGTTCGTCCTGCCGCTGCCAGTCGTCGCGACCGCTTCCGCTCTCGATCGCGCCCCGCGCCCGCATGCATTGACGCAATTCGCACGGGCCTACGCGGGGAAAGTCCTCCTCGTCGAAGACAACCTCGTCAATCAGAAGGTCGCGATGAGCTTCCTCGAGCGGCTCGGGTGCGAGGTCACGCTCGCCAACAACGGCCTCGAGGCCATCCAGGCCTTCGTCCAGGAGCGCTTCGAGTTGGTGCTGCTCGATCTGCAAATGCCGCTGCTGGACGGCTATGCCGCCACGAGCCGGCTGCGCAAGCTCGAGCCGCTCGCGACCCGCACGCCGATCGTGGCGCTCACCGCGAGCGCGATGGCCGGACAGCGCGAGCGCTGCCTCGAGGCGGGAATGGACGATCTGCTCACGAAGCCGCTCGACATCGAGCGCCTGCAATCCGTCCTCGACCGGTTCGGCCTGCGCGCGGCCGGCGGCACGAGCGCCGATGGCGAACTCGATCCCGCCGCCGTGGCGCGGCTCGTTGCGGCCGGGCTTTCCCCTCCCCGCGACGCGCGCGACTCACGGAACGGGACACCCGATGCGCCCATCGTGCTCGCTGCTTTCCTGGAGCTGACCGGCGGCGATGGGGCGTTCGCGCGCGAGATCGCTGCGACGTTCCTCGCGACGAGCGAGGCGCTCATGGCGGAGCTCAGGCAATGCGCGGGCAACGACGACCGTGCCGGCATCGCGCGCGCCGCACACTCGCTGAAGGGCGCGAGCGCGAACGTGCACGCCTACGCCTTGCGCGAGCTCTGCGCCGAGATCGAGATCCGCGCCGCCGAGGCGGCGGCCCGCGAGCTCGTGCGGCAGCTCGCGAGGCTCGAGGCCGAGCGCCTGAGAGTCGTCGCCGCGCTGCAAAGCGCCGCCACTCCGGCGCGCGCCGCGACGGGAGGTTGAGCGCACTCTGCAGACGTGCTAATGATGATCGCGGGTGCCGGCGCCCGCTCGGGCGACGGCAGGGTCCTCGAGGCTGGTCGGGCCGCCAGCCGCTCGAGGATGCCCGTGTCATCAAGACCCCCGCCCCGTCCCCTCGATCGCGCGCGGCGCCCCAGGCGCCGGCTGACTCGCTTCTTCAGCGGCGCGGTTGCCCAGTTCCTGCACGTCGAAGCGGCGAGTGGGTTCGTGCTGCTCGCGGCCGCCGCGCTCGCGCTCGTTCTCGCAAATTCGCCCTGGGCCGCCGGCTACGAGCGGGTCCTCCGCCTCCCCGTCGAGCTCGCCGTGGACGGCGCCGTCTTCGAGCGGCCGCTGCGCTTCTGGGTGAACGAAGGGCTGATGACGATCTTCTTCCTGCTCGTCGGGCTCGAGATCCGCCGCGAGCTCTACGAGGGCGCGCTCGCAAGCCGCCGGCTCGCCGCCTTGCCGATCCTCGCCGCGATCGGCGGGATGATCGCTCCAGCGCTCGTCTTTCTCGCGATCGATCACGGCCCGCTGCTGCGCAGCGGCTGGGCGGTGCCGACGGCGACCGACATCGCCTTTGCAGTCGGCGTGCTCGCCCTCCTCGGCCCGCGAGTGCCTCGCGGTGTCCGCGCGCTGCTGCTCGCGCTCGCCATCATCGATGACATCGGAGCCATCCTCATCATCGCGCTCTTCTACTCTCGCGGCATCGCGCTCGAGGGGCTCGCCGCGGCTGCGGCAGGCACGGCCGTCGCGCTCGGGCTGACTTGCTTTGGATTCTCGCGGCGGGGGGCCGCGGCGGCCGCGACTGCCGCATTCCTCTACACGGCGGCCGGGGTGGCAATCTGGATCGGGCTGCTGCGGGGCGGGGTGCACCCGACGCTCGCGGGCGTGATCGTCGGGCTGCTGATCCCAGTCACGCGCGCGGCGCCGAATCGACCCTCGGCTTCCCTGCGGCTGAGCCAAGCGCTGCATCCCTGGGTCGCCTACGGCATCATGCCGGCCTTCGCGCTCGCCAACGCGGGGATCGGCTTCCGGGGGATCTCCCTCGTGGCCGGGCCGCAGGCCATGCTCAGCCTGGGCATCGGCTGCGCGCTCGTCATCGGCAAGCCGCTCGGCATCGTGCTCACCGCACTCGGCGCACTCCGACTGCGCCTGTGCGCGCTGCCGCGCGGCGTGACGACGCGGGGCATCCTCACCGTCGGGTGCCTGGGCGGCATCGGCTTCACCATGTCGATTTTCATCGCCGGGCTCGCCTTCACCGATGCCGCCCTGCTCGCGGCGGCGAAGCTCGGCATTCTCGCCGGCTCAGCGTGCGCGGCCGTAGTCGGAATCTCGATAGGCCGCGCCCTGCTCGGGAAACCCCCGCCCAAAGTACGTCATTGACGCATCTGCGTCAGTGACGTACGATTCAGACTCATGGTATTCATCGAGTCGGCAGTCTTCACAAAGCACGTGCAGGAGCTGCTGAGCGATGAATCGTATGCGGAGTTGCAGCAGTGCTTGGCAGCCCATCCGCAGATGGGCGATGTCATTCAGGGCGCGGGTGGCCTGCGCAAGGCGCGCTGGGCGGCACAGGGCAAAGGCAAGCGTGGCGGTGTGCGAGTGATCTATTACCATCTCGTACGCGAGGCGCAGTGCCGGATGCTTCTCGCCTACCGCAAGGGCGTGAAGGACGACTTGTCGGCTGCGGAAAAGAAGACGCTCCGCAAGCTCAATGAGAACTGGTAGGAGGCAAGCTGTGAACAAGAATCTGTTCGCCGAGCTCGTCGAGAGCATGACGCAGATGAACGAGATTGCCCGCGGAGAGCGCGCGCCGTCCCGGGAATTCCACGTCGATGCGCTCGGCATCAAGGCGCTGCGCGCCAAGCTCGGCCTTTCCCAGCCTAAGTTCGCCCGGCTCCTGCACGTCGACGTGGGGACGCTGCGCAACTGGGAGCAGGGCCGGCGCGAGCCCACGGGGCCGGCAAAGGCTCTCCTAACCGCGATCCGCCGAGATCCTGCGCACGTGCTGCGGGCGCTCGCAGCATAGAGACCGCCACGATCGCCAATCACGGCGCGAGCGGGCCCCCGCGCCGGCCGCTCAGCGCCCGAGAATCAGATCGGACGCCTTCTCTGCGATCATGATCGTCGGCACGTTCGTGTTGCCGCTCACCACGTCCGGCATCGACGAGGCGTCGGCCACGCGCAAAGCTTCGATGCCGCGGACCCGCAGGGCCGCATCGAGCACCGCGAGCTCCCCGGCGCCCATCGCGCAGGTACAGGCCGGATGGGCGCCGGTCTGGATCGTCGCGCGGACGTACGCATCGAGCGCCTCATCGGACTGGGCCGCGGGGCCGGGCGCGAGCTCGCGCCTCACCAGCGAGGAGACCGGCTCCGTCGCGAAGAACCGCCGGGCGAGCCGCAGCATCTCGCGCGCCGTGCGCCGATCTGCCTCGGTCGCGGCAAGTCCGAGGCGGATCCGAGGCGGCGCGAGCGGATCCGCCGAGCGCAGCGTCACTTCCCCCCGTCCCTGCGGGCGCAAGCTCAGGACGACCGCGGTGAACTGATGGCCCGCGCCGCGTCGCCAGCCCGGGAACCAGGGCCGTGCGAGCATCGAGACGTGCGAGACCTGGAACTGCACGTCGGGCCATGACTTGTCGCCCGAGCCGCGATTGCCGCGGCCGGCGCCGGTGTCGGCCGCGCCGGCACCAGCGGCGTCGGCGCCGGCGAGCCGCAGGAAACCCTGTACCGAGATCGGATTCGCCGCGAGCGGCCCCGTGCCCGTGAGGCGCCAGCGGGCAAGGGCGAGCGCGAAGCGATCGAGTCGCAAGGTCCGCTCGAACGTGCAGGGGCTCGCCGCCTCGAACACCGCGGCCACGAGCGGATGATCCTGCAGGTTCTTGCCCACGCCCATGAGCGGATGGACGGTCTCGATGCCGGCCGCGGCGAGCTCCTGCGGCGGCCCGATCCCGGAGAGGAGCAGCAGCTGGGGAGAGTTGAACGCGCCCGCGGCGAGGATGACCTCCCCGGCCGCTCGGGCGCTGCGCCGCTCGCCCTGCTTCAAATATTCCACGCCCACCGCGCGGCCGCGCTCCATGAGAATGCGCGTCGCCTGGGCTCCGGTTTCGACGCACAGGTTCCGCCGCCGCAGCGCCGGCGCGAGATAGGCAACCGCCGTGCTCTCGCGCCGGCCGCGGCGGATGGTGAAGTCCGGAAGCCCGAATCCCGCCTGCTCGGGGCCCTGGAAATCCTCGCGCTCCTGGTAGCCGAGCCGCCGCGCGGCTTCGAGCATCCGAGGCGTGATGAAACGGTCGGCCGGCTGGCGCGACACGGCGAGCGGACCCGAGCCGCCATGAAAGGGCCCCGCGCCCCGCCAGCTCGTCTCCATGCGCTTGAAGTACGGCAGCACTTCCTCGAATCCCCAGCCCGGCAGGCCCATGCCGCGCCAGCGGTCGTAGTCGCCGCGGTTGCCCCTACTAACCATCATCCCGTTGATGGACGAGGTGCCCCCGAGGAGCTTCCCGCGCGGCTGAGGAATGCGCCGCAGATCCGTCGAGCGCTCCTCCTCGGCCTCGAAGCCCCAGCCGAGCCGCGGAGTCGCCGCCGCGGTGAGCCAGGCGACGGGCAGGGCCACGAGGCTCCGGTGTCCGCTCGAGTCACGCCCGGCCTCGAGCAGCAGCACCCGGTGGGCACCGTCCTCGGTGAGCCGGTTCGCGAGCACACAGCCCGCCGACCCGGCTCCGACGATCACGAAGTCGTATCCTTCCGCGCGGCTCACAGGAGCGCGTAGTAGCGAATGAGGTTGCCGTCCGCTTGCCGCTCGCCGACGCCGACCACGACATGGCGCATCAGCCAGTCGTGGGGGCCGGTCTCGACCTCGAAGGTGGGGAATGCCCGCAGGTAGTACTCCGCGTGCGCGACGGGCGGCCCTGCGTCGAAAATCCAGGCGCGAATGCGCGGCATCACGTCGGCCGTCCGGCCCCACAGATAGCCGCGGTTGTGCAGCAGGATGAGCGCGCCGTCGCTCGCCTCGAGCATGTAGCGCGCATCGAACGCGAGCACGCCGTCCGGCCGGAAAAGCGCCCAGTCTCCGCCGCTGCCCGGAACGACCGTTCCGCTGAGTCTCGGGCCCGCGATCGTGCCGCGGTCCACATAGACCGCGCCGCGCCCGGCCCCGGAGGGCATGCGCTCGATGTTCTGGACGCGGGTGAACCACAGCCGGACCTCGAAGACGAACTCGAGCCGCGCCTGTGTCGGCGTCGAGACGCCCGCGAACACCTGAGGGAAATCTGCCATGGGACCCCGCTCCTCGTATCCGGCATGCCGCGCGCATCCGGTCCATATCGTATCCGAGGCGCCGGGCGTAAACTCGGCCAAAACTAGGGGGTGCCATCATGCTCGTCGTCACGACAGAGAATGTTGCCGGGCAGCGCGTCAAGGAGATGAAGGGGCAGGTCTTCGGCGTCGTCGTCCGCAGCCGCGGCCTCGGAGGCAACATCATGGCGGGCCTGCGCTCGATCGTTGGCGGCGAGATCAACGAGTACACCCAGCTCCTCGAGGAGGCGCGCCGGCATGCGGTGGACCGCATGGTCCACAATGCGAGCCTCATGGGAGCGAACGCGATCGTGATGATGCGCTTCGACTCCGCCGAGATCGGCCAGACGATGAGCGAGATCGTCGCGTATGGGACTGCCGTCGTGCTCGAGAAGCTCGACTGAGGCCGGGAACGACATTCGCGCCCGACGCGCGCGCCAGCCACGGGCGCACCAGCTGCCCCAGCAGGCCGAGTCGATGGGACTGAGGTCCACGCTCATCGTGCTCGCCGCTCTCGTCGCCGCGGCCGGCGCCATGCTTCTCGCGGCCGGCCAGCGCGCCGGCATCCCTGTGCTGTGGATCGGCGGGATCGCCCTGCTCGGCCTCGTCTTCGAGCGCTGGCGCTATCGCGAAGGCCAGCTGGGCCATGACGGGACCGAGGGGTACGACAACGGGCACGGTGCACTCGGTGAGCCCTGGGAGCGCACGAGCGAGCGCTTCCAAGATCCCGAGACAGGCTCGACGGTCGAGGTCCTGTTCAATCCCCGCACGGGCGAGCGGCGCTACCGCAAGGTCGACTGACGGTCGGGTCGGCGAG
>JBOHZT010000111.1:0-9074 GCA_050738535.1 Steroidobacteraceae bacterium | reverse complement strand
GCGCTTGCTCGACGGTCTCGGGCGCCACGGCGGCCGACGCCCAGCGCGCTTCGGGCTCGCCGAGGAAGGGCGAGAAGTCGTCCTTGTACAGGTCCATGTCCGCATCGCTCGTGAACACCCACGGCTTGCCGACGGCCTGCTCGAATTCCGCGAGCGCGGACGAGAAGACGGCGGCGCTCATGCCCTGGGGAGCTCTCATGCCTCACTCCCCTTCGGCAGGATGATCCACGAGTGCAACTCGACGGCGCCGGACTGCTCGTGTACCGCGAGTGCGCCGACGTGTGCCGTCCGTGCCCCGAATCGAGTCATCCTCAAGCCGTGATCCCGGGCGAGGCGCTCCAGGCAGAACATCGCGGCATAAGCGGTGAGGCCCGCGACGGCCGCGGGCTCCCGCTTCCAGAGCGGATGCAGTCGCGAGTACCAAACGTCCGTCACATCGCCGCGGATCGCCCTGACCGGCAGGCCGTTGCGCCGCATCGCCTTCCCGAACCGGCACGCCGCCGCGAAGCGCTCATCGAACAGCACCAGACGCAGTGATGCGATCCGATCGCTCGAGAGGTATTCGTCCCAGCCGGCGGGCATGGCCGGCGGACCGGCCGGCGGGCCCGCCGGAACCGGACCGAGTACGGCCGCGCGCGCTCGCGCCAGTGGGGCGCCCACGAGCGCCGCGATGAAGGATGCCGCCGTGCCGCTGGCAATGAGCCGTCTGCGATCGATCATGAGGAGGCTCCCGATGCACTGCCGGGCTCTGCAGCCTCCTTGTACCGCTGACCTCCCGCCGAACTCAAGTCAAATAGCTCACGACGAACACGGCGAGCATGGCCAGCACGATGATCACTTTCGCGACGAAGGAGATCGCGAGCCCGATCCAGGTCCCGAGCCCGACCCGCATCGCGTGACCGAGTTGCCCTGTGCTGCCCAGCTCTCCTGCCGAGGCACCGAGGAAAGGCCCGGCAAGGGCGCCGATCCAGCCGAAGAAAAAGCCCGCCAACGCACCGATTCCCGCGCCGAGGAGCGCGAGGCGGCTCGCTCCGACCCGTTTGGCGCCGAGCAGGGCTCCCAGCAGATCGGCGAGGAGCGCCAACGCCGTGAGCGCCGCGAGGATGACGAGCGTCGTCCAGCCGATCCGGGTGAACCCGTCGATCCAGGCGCCGAGAAGCATGCCGGCGAATACCAGGACGATGCCGGGGATCGCCGGGAGGAATACGCCGAGCGTTCCGGCAGCGATGAGGACCCCGGCGACGATCCACCATCCGATCGAGCTCATCGGCGCTGGCAGAGGCAGATCGCGCTTGGTGGTCGGGCAGCCGATCCCTGGGCAGTCAGTGCCTTGCGGGCGCGCGGGAGTTGCGCGATACCGGCAGGAGCTTGCGCGCGGCGCTGCGCCCGATGAGGAGAGCCAGCAGGAATCCCCCCGTGAACGCAGCGGCCGAGCACGCGGCCGGCCGTCTGCGCAGAAGGTTCCGCCAGTCGAGACTGGAGCGCACGCGTCTGTGGAGCTCCGCCACATTCTCCCCGAGCCGGACGCGCTCCTCGCGGATGTGACGCTCTATTTCCCGCGGTTCTTGTCCCACGTCAATGTCTCCTTCGCGCTGCGAAGCGTCCGCTCCGGAAGCGGGGTGATCGAGCTCATGCGTCCGCGGCCGACGGCAATCAACGGCAGCGCGAGGATCGCGAGACCTCCGCCCACGATGATCGCCCCGATCCACCACGAGGCAAAGAGCAGCGCGAGGCCATACACGAGCGCGAGCAGCAAGAAGCCCAGGCCGTAAAGCCCGAGAACCGCTCCCACGAGCAGTATCACGCCGGCCTTGGCCGCCGCGGAGGCTTCCTGCCTCAGCTCCGCTCTCGCGAGCCGTGCCTCCGCGCGAATGATCTCTTCGACATGGCCGATGATCTCCTGCGCCACTTCCCGGATGGAGCGTCCTGCTTCTGCGGCCATGGTTACCTCATCATTGCGCCGTTGCGCCGCGCCCCAGGTCGCCTCGCTCGCGGGCAGCGTCATCGAGCCCGCGGCAGGCCCGGCGGACCGGTCCGCGCCTCTGATCGCGTTGGAGCCATCGTCGGCGTCCCTACGAAGGCGAGCAAATAATGGGCCGACCCGTGCAGGCGCGCGCCGCACCCGCAGCGGTGCCGCCGCACCGGCGGCGGTGTCGCCGATACGGCCGTGGCGCCGCTGACCCGGCTGCCGCGGTGCCGCCGGTGCCGTCTTTGGTAAGATCTGCCTCTCTTGAGGACGCGCGCCGTGCGCTCGAGCCGGCCACAGCGAGGTGAGTGATGACCGAGGAGGCGAACCGGACCGACCTGGGCCAGGCGCCCGAAGTCCCAGACGGGGCCCGCCAGAGCGGAGCGGGACAGAGCGAAGCCGCGCCGGCATTCATCGAGGATCCCGCCGTTTGGACGAGCGCGGGCGTCGGCGGCAAGAAGGGGTTCTTGAAGCCGCTCGGCGCGCATCACCTGCGAAGCCTGCGTGAGCTGGTCGAGAAGACCCGACACCTGCGCATGGAGGACATCCGCAGGAGCGATTTCGACTCACCGGAGGTGAGCGAGCTCATGAACGAGGTGCGCCGCGAGATCATGGCGGGACGCGGCGCCGCGATCCTCTCGGGAATCGATCTCACGAGCCTGGCAGCGGACGACTTCCAAAGAATCTGCTGGGGGCTCGGCACCCATCTCGGCGTCGCGGCGCCGCAGAGCTACCGGCGCGATCGGCTCGGGTTCGTCCAGAAAGAGGAGAGCAATCCGACGGGGCGCGGCTACTTGATGGATGTCGAGCTGCGCTCGCACACCGATTTTCACGAGATTCTGTGTCTCGCAAGCGTCCGCCGGGCCGCGAGTGGCGGGGAGAGCGGGCTTGCGAGCAGCCTCGCCGTGCACAACGTCCTGCGCGAGAAGCGGCCCGAGCTGCTCGCGCCGCTGTACGAGGGCTTCTACCAGGAGTGGGCCGGCGAGCAGCACGTATCGGCCCAGAAGATCCCGATCTTCTGCCGGGTCGGCGACCAGGTGAGTTGCTACTACCATCCGCTCGCCATCTACAACGCCGCGAAGGCGCTCGGGGTCGCGCTGCCCGCGCCGCTCGCGCAGGCGCTGCAAGCCTTCAGCGCCGAGGCGGACCACCCGGACCTGCGTGCGCAGTTCCTGCTCGAGCCCGGCGAGATCCTTTTCTGGCACAACTTCCTGCTGCTGCATTCGCGCAGGGCGTTCAATGACGCGCCGGGCGGGAAGCGGCTGCTGATGCGACTGTGGCTCAATGTACCGCATGGCAGGCCGATGCATCCGGCATTCACGGGCCGGGCGCGGGCGATGGATCTCGAGCACGCGAGCGGCCGGCCGGCGATCGATTACACGAAGTACGGAACGTTCAGGCCCGCGCTGCCCGCCACCTGAGCGCGCGGCGGGCGAGTTGCGCGAGCCCGGGCGACACGTCAATATATTTTGCTGGATGGGCTAGAGGTCTTGCGGGAGTGGGAGTACAGCTCCAAGCGGGAAATCCACTTCGCTGGTCGACGGAGGACGTCGATCCGCGCCGTGCGTTGGCCTATTGGATCGATACGATCTGCGACCGGTTCCTCGAGCTCGAGATCGAGGTGCTCGCTCGGGAGCGCTTTCGCGCGCGGCTCGAGCAGACGGAGCTCGGCGCGGCGACCATGAATCTCATTAGCGCCGAGAGCCAGCGGGTCGCGCGCACGCGCGCCAAGATCGCTCACTCCCGCTACTCGTCCTACTGCCTGCTGCAGCTGCGCAGCGGCCATATGCGGCTGTTGCAGCTCGGGCGGGAGGCGCACGTCGTTGCCGGCGAGAGCGTCCTCATCAACGGCGCCGAGCCCTACCACCTCGAGTGCCCCGAACCGACGACGGCGCTGGTGCTGCGCCTGCCCGAGCACTGGCTCGAGCGCTGGATCCCGCATCCGAACCACATCGGCGCGCGGGTGCTCGGTGTCGAGGGGTGGGGCGGGGCGCTCAACGCGGCGCTCGCTAATCTCGAGCTCGAGTCGTACGACCGGCTCGCCCTGCCGCAGGGGGTCGTCGCGGAGCAGATCGCGGCGCTGCTGGCCCTGGCGGCCGGGCCGGACCCGGGTACGCCTCGCCGCAGCGAGCTCTACGATCAGCTGCGGCAAACGCTGCGCGACCGGCTGCACGAGCCGGATCTGTCGCCGGCTGGTGTTGCGACGCAGCATTCAATCTCGAAGCGCAGCCTCTACTACGCTTTTGCCCGCGCGGGAAAGACCTTCACCGAGGAGCTCATGCGCCTGCGCCTCGAGCGGGCGCGCGAGATCCTGAGTGACCGGCGGCTCGCGGACCTGCCCGTCTCGGAGGTGGCCGTCCGCTGCGGCTTCTCCGATCCGAGCCATTTCGCGCGGCGCTACCGCCGTCAATTCGCGCAGGGGCCGCTCGAGTCGCGTCACGGCCGCGCGCGCGCGGCGGGCTCGCACTCGCGCGCGCGCCGGTAGACACGAGGACGTCGCTCGCCCGCGAATCAGCCGCTAGACTCGGTCGCCTTGCCTCGAGCGAGGGGTTCCATGGCCGTCAGCGCGCAACCTACGATCGATCTGTCTCGCCTGCTCGACGAACGGGCGATGTCGTCCTTGCAGGTGCTCGTCGCGGTGCTGAGCGCGCTCATCATGTTCGTGGACGGCTACGACGTGCAGGTGATGGCGCTCGCCGTGCCGCTCGTCTCGCGCCAGTGGGCGCTCACGCCGGACCACTTCAGCTTCGCGCTCTCCGCCGCGCTGCTCGGCATCAGCATCGGCGCGGCGTTCATCGCGCCGCTCGGCGACCGCGTGGGCCGCCGCACGCTCCTCATCCTCGCGATGGCGGTGATCGGAATTACGACCATGGCGACGGCGACGGCATCGAGTCCGACGCAGTTCGTCGTCTGGCGGCTCCTCACCGGCATCGGCCTCGGCATCAGCATTCCGAACTGCAACGCCTGGACCGCAGAGTACGTCCCGGTGCGCAGCCGCGCGACCGTCCTCGTCGTGATGAACGCCGCGATCGGCGCGGGCTCGTTCTGCGCCAGTTTCATCGCGCCCCCGATCTTCACGCACTGGGGCTGGCGCGGGGCTTTCGTGGTCGGCGGCATCACGCCGCTCGTCATCGGGCTTGCGATCGCGGTCGTCGCGCCGGAGTCGCTCAAGTTCCTGGTGCTACGCCGGCCCAAGGATCGCCGCATCGCCTCGATTCTCCGGCGCATCGCCCCGGACGTCGACCCGGCGACGCCGTTCGACCGTCCCGCCGAGCCGGCCAAGGTCTCGAAGTGGTCGCTCACCGAGCTGCTGAGCCCGCTCTACAGGCGCCGGACGCTCGTATTGTGGGGGGTCGTCCTCGCCAACCTGTTCGCGCTTTATGTGCTCATCAGCTGGCTGCCCACGCTGCTCGAGTCGGCCGGCTGGCCGATCAACGACGCGCTGCGGGGCGCCGGGATCATCCAGGCGGGCGGCGTGCTGGGCGGCATCCTGCTCTCCGTGTTCCTGAGCCGCGGCACGACCGTCCCTGCGCTCGCCGCCACGTTCGTCATCACCGCCGCATGCCTGCTGCTGTTTCGCATGGCGCCGGCTGCCTCGGCCGTGAGCTGGATCGCTCTGCTCGTGATCGGCGGCGGGACGAGCGGCTCGCAGCTCGCGCTCAATGTCCTCTCCACGTCCTACTACCCGCCTGCCATCAAGGCCACCGGCATGAGCTGGGCGGGTGTCGTCGGAAACTTCGGCGCGTTCATTGCGCCCGTGATCGGCGGCTGGGGCATCGCGGCCGGCTACTCCTCGGTGAACATCCTGGCGATGCTCGCTCTCCCCTTGCTCCTGTGTGTGGTGGGCGTGCTCTTCATGCGCCGCGAGTGGCAATGGAACTGACCGCGGGCGCCGGCTCGATTCAATAGTTGAATTGGTAGCTCAGGCCGAGGCTGCTGCCGGGGTCGTTCTCCGGCGTCGTGCCCTGCGCGGTCGCGCTGCCGTTGCCGAGCCGGGTTTGAAGCTTCAGGTGCTTGCTGAGGAGCACGTCGACACGCAGCTGGCTCGTGCCGGTCGTGTTTTGCGTCGCGGCGACGAAAACGCGGCTCGATACGTACCGTCCCGCCGTGATGCTGGCGCCCGAGTTCTCGGGCGTGCCGCTGGGACTCGTCTTCGTGGTGCTGCCGACGGTGAGCCGGTTGAGGCCGAGCGCCTTCTGGAGCTTCGCGAGCGGATTGAGCGCGCCTCCGCCGCCGACGCCGGAGAGGCTCGCGAGGGCGGCGCCGATCTCGGCCACCTCGAGCGCCGAGAGCTGCGAGGCGCTCTTGCCGAAGAGCAGCCGGGCGAGGATCTCGTCCTGCGGCAGGGACGGGGTGCTGCTCAGCGTGAACTTCGGCGCATCCGCGAATCCGCTCACGTGGAGGTTCACGGTCGCGTTCGCGACGACGGCCTGCGCCGTGAAGTCGAGCGAGGGATCGATCTTGCCCTTGAGACCCGCGCCGTTGAAGCTCACCCGGCCCTGCGTGAACTGCAGCTGCGTGCTGGCGAGCGTGAACGTGCCCATGATCATGCGGAAGCCGCCGTGCACCTGCGGGGCTGCGGCGGTGCCGCCGAGAGTCAGCTTCCCTCCGAGCTCGGCATCGAGACCGCGGCCCTGGACGAGGATCTGACGCGGCGCTGAGAGCGTGACGTCGAGACCGACGATGAGCGGCCGCGCGGGCTTCGGCCGCGGCGTCTCGCCCGGACGGCGCACGTCCAGCACCGCGACGTTGGGCGGGAATCCGTTCGGGATCCCGATCTGGGCTTGATTCACCGAGATGGTCCCCGAGACGTCGATTCGCTGCCGGAGCGTGCCGCGCACCCGCAGACCGGCGTCGAGATTGGCGGTCAGGATGTCGTTCGTGATCGGCTGCGCGTTCTTGGCGGTGATCTCGACGTCGATCGGCAGCTTCGGCTCGAGAAGACCGAGCGTCCCGGTCATCGAGACGGAGCCCGGACCGGCGCGTCCGGTGAAACTGGCGATCCGCAGCTCGCCGCGCCCGCCGGTGATCCGCGCCGTGACGTCCGAGAGATGCAAGCCCTCGGCGTAGTCGCGCAGATCCCCGTGCGCGAGCTCGAGGCTGCCGCCGATCAAAGGCGCTTGCGCCGGCCCCGTCACGGTGGCATTCACCGTGAGAGCGCCTGCCGCGCGCTCGCCGTGGGCCTCGAGGAAAGCGTTGGCGAGCGCGGCATCGAGCGCTCCGGAGAGCTTCAGATCGAGATTGCCCGTGCGGCTGAGTGGGGCTCGCCCCGTGAGCTCGATGTGCGACGCCCGACCGGCGGAGAGCCGCGCTTGCAGCTCGGCCGAGGTTCCGGCGAGCCTCATCGTGCCCCGCAGATCGATCGCCGGCAGGCCGCGGGCGGCCGGATTGTCCATCCTCAAGCCATCGACCTGCAGGCTTGCCTCACCGCTCGGCGCCGCGAGCGTGCCGCGCAGCTCGGCGGTAGCCGCGAGCGTGCCCTGAGCTAGCAGGTGCGGCGCGAACGAGTCGATCAGCGCCGCATCGACGTGGCTCAGGGAGGCATGCAGGTCGAGCTTCGGAGCGATCGCGCCGCGCAGCTCGAGCCTGGCGTCTTGCAGGCCGAGACTCAAACGGTCGATGCTGAGGCCGGAGGCGAAGGCGATGCGAGCGGGCGCGAGGAGACGGAGCGCCGTGCCGCGATAGCGCACCTGGAGCGTGTCGAGCAGGACCGAGCGGCCGGGAGCGTCGAGCTGGGCAGCCGCCGTGAGACTCGCCGGCGCGCCGTGCAAGCCCTGTGACTTTAGCGTGAGCCGCAGCGGCAGGGCATCGATCGGGCCCGCGCCGCTCAGCTCGACGTTCGCGAGCTCACCGGGTATGCCTGCGTTGCGCGCGTCGAGCCGGAGTGCCGCACGAGTGTGTCCGGCGTCCGGACTGAGCGAGATCGTGCCGGTGACACTCCCCTCGAGCGGCCGCCCGAGGATCGGCTGCAAGTCGGCGAGGCGGACGATGCTGAAGCTCAGATGTCCGCTGCCTGCGGAGAGGTTCGTGCCCGTCGCCACGTCCCCGGACGCCTGCAGGCTGCGCCACTGCGCGCGCGCGATGACCAGATGGAAGCGGTGATCGCGGCCGCGATCGAGGGAAGCGGAAATCGCGAGGGGAGCGCCCGCGAAGCGGCCGCGAGCATCGAGCGAGGCCGTGAGGCGAGCGGGGAGTCCGCGCGCATCGAGGTGCGCCTCGAGCGTGCCCTGCGGCGCGCCGCGGACCGTGAGCGTCGCTGTCGCCTCGGTCCTGACCGCGAGCGAGTCGATGGGTCCGCTCACCGTGCCGGAGACGTCGAGCGTTCCGGCGAGCGCAGGGGAGAGCGCGGCGAGTGGGGCCAGGCCGAGCTTCCAGCGCGCCTCGAGCGACTGCAGGCCGAGCGCCGCTGCGCCGCCGCTCGCGCGTCGCGCGGACCCGCTCGCCGCGAGGGAGAGCGCGCGCCCGGTGATGCTCAGCTGCTCGACCTCGATCGTCTGGCCGCTCCACTGCGCCGCGAGATGCAGTCTCGCGCTCTCACCGAGCAAGTGCTCGACGAGCGGTTTGCCGCTGAGATCACTCGTAGCGTCGAGCTCGAGACGAGCACCGGCGCCGCTCTCGGTAAGAATGCCGTGCGCGGCGAGGGCGCCCGATAGCCGCTGCCCGGCGAGCCCGGCAAAGGGCGCGAGGTCGGGGATGCGCAGCTCGAATCTCGCGCTGCGGCTGCCGGCCGTCACGGCTTGGATCTGGAGCGACATGCGGCGCTGCGCGAGTGTGATCTGCACGGGCCGTCCGCGCTCGTCGAGCCGGATCGTTCCCTGCAGATGAACGGGCGAATCTGCGAGCAGCGAGCGGGCCCGCCCCGGCAGCACGAGCCCGGAGGCGGTCGCCTTTACCTTGGCGTCGCCCGAGGCCACGTTGAGGTCGGCCGCGAGCGCCGCGAGCCGTGCGCCGTCCGGCAGCGCGAGCCCATCGATCCTGAGATGGGCCGCGGCGTTGGCCTTGCCGAGCGGGCCTTGCCAGGTCCCCTCGAGCGTGGCGTGCTGCCACGCGAGACCCGGACGCGGCGCGGTCTGCGGGGACTCGAGCGAGTAGGCGAGTAGCGCCGAGC
>JBOHZT010000110.1:0-9085 GCA_050738535.1 Steroidobacteraceae bacterium | reverse complement strand
AGGCGACATGGAAGCCGCGATGTCGCGCATCGCTTCCGGCAGCGCGCGCATCCTCGTCGGCACGCAGATGGTCACCAAGGGCCACGATTTCCCGAGCATGACGCTCGTCGTCGTCCTCAATGCCGATCAGGGCCTGTTCAGCACCGACTTCCGCGCTCCCGAACGGCTCGCGCAGACGATCGTGCAGGTCGCGGGGCGCGCCGGACGCGGATCGAAGCCCGGCGAGGTGCTCATCCAGACGGAGTTTCCGGGCCACCCGTTGCTCGAGAGCTTGCTCGCGGAAGGCTACGAGGGCTTTGCGCGCACCGCGCTCGGCGAGCGGGCCCGCGCCGCGTGGCCTCCGTTCAGCCGCCTCGCGGCCGTGCGCGACTCGGCGGCGGCGCCCGAGCTGGCCATGGCGTTCCTCGCTGAGGCGCGCAAGGCCGCAGGCCAGCCGTCGCGCGTCAAGCTCCTCGGCCCGGTGCCGGCAGCCATGGCGAAACGCGCGGGACGCTACCACGCGCAGCTGCTCGTCGAGTGTCCCGACCGCGGCGCCTTGCACCCGTTTCTCGACGCCTGGCTGCCGCAGCTCGAGCAGCTGCCGAGCGCCCGCCGCGTCCGCTGGGCGCTCGACGTGGATCCGATCGAGCTGTATTAGGGTTGCGCGGATCGGATTGCGCTGGTGGCGGCAGGCGCGGAGAAATAAACTGTCCCGCTCCCCTCTCCCCTGCCCACGGATCCTCTCTTGAAGCAGCCGCTCGAGCACCTTCTCCGCCAAGCCTTGCAAGCGCTTCCCTCCGACCTTCTTCCGGCGCCCCCCGACCCGGCGGACGTGACCGTCGAGCGCTCGCGTGACCCGCAGCACGGCGACTTCGCCTCGAGCATCGCGCTCAAGCTCGCCAAGGCTGCGCGGCGCAAGCCGCGGGAGCTCGCGCAAGCGATCGTCGCCGCCCTGCCTGCGAGCCCGCTCGTCGCGCGCACGCAGATCGCGGGGGCCGGGTTCATCAACTTCTTCCTGGCACCGGACGCCTACGCGCGCGAGCTCGCGAGCATTCTCGAGCGCGGCGAGCACTACGGCCGCAGCACGATTGGCGGCGGCCAGCGCGTGCTCGTCGAGTACGTCTCCGTCAATCCCACGGGCCCGCTGCACGTGGGGCACGGCCGCCAGGCCGCTTACGGCGCGACCCTCTCCAATGTCCTCGCGGCGGTGGGCTATGACGTCTCCCGCGAGTACTACATCAATGATGCCGGGCGGCAGATGGACATCCTCGCGGTGAGCGCGTGGATGCGCTACCTCGAGCTGTGCGGCGAGCAGCTGCCCTTCCCGCAGAACGGGTACCGGGGCGACTACGTCCGGCCGCTCGCGGCAAAGCTGCGAGCCGGAGTGGGCGAGGCACTCAGGCGGCCGGCCGACGCGGTGCTCGCCGGGCTACCGGCCGACGCGCCGGCGGGAGACAAGGACGCCTACAGCGACGCGCTGATCGCGCGCGCGCGCGAGCTCATCGGCGCGGACGGCTTCGGGCGCGTGCTGCATTTCTCGCTCGAGGAGATGCTCGCGGACATCCGCAGCGATCTCGAGGACTTCGGCGTGAGCTTCGAGCGGTGGTACTCCGAGCGCACGCTCGCCGAGAGCGGCGCGCTCGACCGCGCGCTCGCTCGCCTTACGCGCCAGGGCCAGCTGTATTCGCAGGACGGCGCCACCTGGTTCCGGGCGACCGCCTTCGGCGACGAAAAGGACCGCGTCGTCGTGCGCAAGAACGGCCAGACGACCTACTTCGCCTCGGATATCGCGTACCACCTCGACAAGCGCGAGCGCGGCTTCGAGCGGCTCATCGATGTGCTGGGCGCCGATCACCACGGCTACGTCGCGCGGGTCCGGGCCGGCCTCGCCGCGATGGGCGAGCCTGGCGAGTGCCTCGAGGTCCCCCTTATCCAGTTCGTGAGCCTCTACCGCGGCGGCGAAAAAATTCCGATGGGCAAGCGCGAGGCGCAGTTCGTGACGCTGCGGCAGCTGCGCGAGGAAGTGGGCAACGACGCGTGCCACATCTTCTACCTCATACGCAGCCACGAGCAGCCGCTCGACTTCGACCTCGAGCTCGCCAAGACCCGCACGAACGAGAATCCGGTGTACTACATCCAGTACGCCCACGCCCGCGTCGCCAGCGTCTTCAAGCAGCTCGCCGCGCGCGGGCTCGCCTTCGACCGCGCGGCGGGGCTCGCGGGCGCCGGCCGCCTCGACGGCCCGCACGAGCAGGCCGTGCTGGCGGCGGTCGTCCGCTACCCCGAAGTGCTGGAGCAGGCGGCCGCGAGCCGCGCGCCGCACGCACTCGTGCACTATCTGCGCGAACTCGCGAACGCGTTCCACACGTACTACAACGCGGCGCCGTTCATCGTGGACGATGCGAGCTTGAGAAATGCGCGCCTCGCGCTGATCCTCGCCGTGCAGCAGGTGATCCGTAACGGGCTCTCCTTGCTCGCCGTCGGCGCTCCGGAAAGCATGTGAGCCAGCTGACGGCGCGGGATTACAAGAAGCCCTCGGGCGGCTCGCTCGAGCCCGGGCGATTGCGGGACTTCGGCGCCGGATTGCTCGCAGGCGCGGTGGCGACCGCTGTGCTGTTCGGCGTCGCCCGCCACCATGAGCACACGCAGGCGCATGTGGCCCACGCCGCCGGGGCGCACGCGAGCGTCGCAAACGCTGCAGACACCGCAAACGCCGCACGGCCGCGAGGCTCTGCGGACCCTGCTCAGGACGGCGGCCACGCCGCGCCGGACGGCGCCGCGGCGCCGAGCGGCTCCAAGCCCGTGCGGCACTACGATTTCTACCAGATGCTGCCGCACTTCGAGGTGATCGTGCCGCAGAAGGAGCATCCGGTGAAGCCCGCCTTCCCGACGGCGCCGATCCAGGGTTCGGGGACCTATGTCCTGCAGGCCGGGTCGTACCGGCAAGAGCCGCAGGCCGACCGCGTCGCCAAGCGGCTCGGGGCACGGGGCATCCCGGCGAAAGTCGAACGCGTCTCCATCGATGCGGATGTCTGGTATCGGGTGCGTGTCGGGCCGATCAGCAGCCTCTCGAGACTCAATCGGCTGCGCACGCAGCTCGCGGCCGCGAACGTCGACTCGCTCGTCATCCGCGTGAGCAACTGAAGGCAGCTACGTGGCCAAGGAGCACGAACCCGAGCAGCCCGAACCCGAGCAGATCACGCTGATGAAGCGCCTGGTCGAGATGTCGCGCGAGCGCAGCCAGATGTCATCCGAGCGGACGTTCATGAACGCGGAGCGCACGCTCTCGGTGTGGATCCGCACGGCGCTCGGCCTGATGGTCTTCGGCATCGCGGTCGACCGCTTCGGCCTCATCCTGCGCCAGCTGCCGGCCGCGCAGGCGCAGGGCCACATCACGAAGGACGCCCTGTCGACCTGGGGCGGCGGCGCGCTGATCGCGCTGGGAGTGCTGATGGCCGTGAGCACTGGCGTACGGTTCGCGCTCTACGCGGCCGCCTACCGGCGCGTATGGCGCCAGCCGCTGCGGCACGGTCCGTATCTCGGACCGATCTTCGCGGCGCTGGTCGCGCTCTTCGGCGTCGGCCTGCTCGTCATCGTGAGCGTCTTCACCACTTGAGCGCGCGCCGCGCCTACTCGTCGGACCCCGCGCGAAAATCGACCCCGAGCGAACGCAGCTTGCGATACAGATGCGTGCGCTCCATGCCGACGCGCTTGGCGAGCTGGCCCACCTTGCCGTTGCAGAGCAGGAGCTGCTGCTGCAGGTAGGCGCGCTCGAACTGCTCGCGGGCCTCGCGCAACGGCAGCGCGAGCAGGTCCTGCTTGACCAGCGGCTCGCCGGGGGCGGACTGGATCGCGAGTTCGCGCTCAATCTCCTCGAGACGGATCTCCTCGGGGCCGCCCTGGATGAGCAGCCGATGCACCAGGTTCTTCAGCTCCCGCACGTTGTCCGGCCACGGATAATTGCGCAGTCGGTTCTGCGCGGCGACGTTGAAGCGCCGGAACGGCAGCCCCTCGGCGTCCACCGCGCGATCCACGTAGTGCTTGAGGAGCTCCGGCACGTCCTCGGCATACTCGCGAAGCGGCGGGACCCGCACGATGAGGGTATTGAGATGCGCGAGCAGATCTCGCCGGAACGTGTCGGGCCCGCTGCCGGCGCGCGACTCGATACCCGGCTGCGCCGACGACAGCAGCCAGCCTTCGAACGGCCGCGGCGCAAGGCTTCCGAGCCGCGTGAGCCGGCCTGATTCGAGCACCGCGAGGAGCAGCCGCTGAGCCGCGGGCGGCAGATCCTCGATGTCCTGGATGAACAGCGTGCCGCCCGCCGCCTGCTCGAGCAGGCCCGGGCTCTCGCCGCGGCCGAGCAGCTGCTCCTCCGCGTCGGCTTCCCGCAGACTGCTCGCGATGAGCGCGATGAACGGTGAGCCTGCCCGCGGACTCTCCCCATGCAGGTAGCGCGCGAAAGCCTCCCGGCCGGAGCCCGACTCCCCGATGAGCAGCACCGCGGAGGGATTCGCGGCAATCTGCTTGAGCTCCGTGCGCAGCTGCTGCATCAGCCGGCTCTTGCCGGCGGGCACGAGCAGCTGCGCCGGCAGCGCTTTCGCCGGCTGGCGGCGGCGCTTGCCGGCCTCGAGCGCGCGCTCCACGGTGCGCAGGAGCTTCGCGAGCGAGAGCGGTTTCTCCACGAAGTCGAACGCTCCGAGCCGCGTGGCCTCGACCGCCGTCTCGACCGTTCCGTGGCCCGACATCATGACGACGGGGCACTCCTCGATCGCGGCGTTGGACCATTCCCGCAGCAGCGTGATGCCGTCCGTGTCCGGCATCCAAATGTCGAGTAGCACGAGATCCGGCGTGTGCCGCAGGCGCGATGCCCGAGCCTCGGCCGCATTCGCGGCGACCTCCACCTCGTAGCCTTCCTCGGAGAGGATCTCCTTCAGCAGGCCTCGAATGTCCGCCTCGTCGTCGACCACGAGGATCCGCGATGCGCTCATGCCAGTTTCTCCTTCCGCCGTGCGGGCTGCAGCTCGCGGACGACGGACGCCGCTCGTGTACCGTCTGTCACCGGAAGGACCACGCGCACGCGCGCGCCTCCCTCGGGCCGGTTGTCCGCATCGATCCGGCCCCCATGCTCCTCGACGATCTTCTTGACGATCGCAAGCCCGAGCCCGGTGCCCTTCGGCTTGCTGGTCACGTAAGGATCGAACACGCGCGCGAGCAGGTCGCGCGGGAAACCCGGGCCGCTGTCGCTCACCGTGATCACGGCATGCTCGGCGGCCGGTCCGGGCTCGGCGCGCGTGGCGATCTCGACCCACGCCGGCTGCCGGGCGGACTCGAGCGCCTCGAGCGCGTTGACGAGCAGGTTGTTGAGGATCTGCCGCACGCGGCCGCGGTCGGCCTCGATGAGGGGCAGCCCCTCGGTGAGATCGAGCCGGATCTCCGCGCGCGATTCATGCGAACGGTAGAGATCGGCGACCTCCGTCACGAGCTCGTTCAAGCTGAAGCGCGCGATCTTCAATTCAGGCGCCCGCGCGTACTCGCTGAAGGCGTTCACCATGTGCTTCATCGTCTCGACCTGCTGCACGATCGTATCGGTCGAGCGCTGCAGCAGCTCGGCGTCCTCACGCGCCATGCTCGCGAGGAAGCGCCTGCGCATCCGCTCGGCGGAAAGCTGGATCGGGGTCAGGGGATTCTTGATCTCATGCGCAAGGCGGCGCGCGACCTCGCCCCAGGCGGCATCGCGCTGCGCCTGCAGCAGCGCGGTGATGTCGTCGAACACGATGACGTAGCCGCGGTCTCCCGCCTCACCGGGCAGCGGCGTGCAGGCCGACATGAGCGCGCGATGGCCCGGCGGCCCGTCGAGATCGATCTGCTCGCGCCACTCCTCGCGGCCCGCGGCGAAGCGCAGCGCGAGCGCGGCGGCGAGCTGCATGAAGCGCTCGCTCCCGGAGGCGATCTCGGCGAGCGGGCGTCCGATCGCGGCAGACAGATCCACTCCCAGGATCAGTCCCGCCGCCTGGTTCGCGATCCTCACCGTGAGCTCCCGATCGACCACGATCACCCCGGTGGAGAGCCGCGCGAGGATGACCGCGAGGCGCTCCCGCTCGTGCTCGACGGCCTGCTGACTGCGCAGTGTCTCCTCGCGCGCCCGGCGCAAGCGCTTGGTCATGTCGTTGAAGGAATGCACCAGGAAGCCCATCTCGTCGCGCGAGGAAAGCGGCAGGCGGGTGCCGAAATCCCCCTTGCCGACCGCGCGCGTCCCCTCGATGAGATCCTGCACCGGACGGTTCAGGCGCTTCGCCGAGAAGATCGCCACGTGGATCGCGGCAAGCATCGCGATGAGCAGCACCACGGTGAGCGTCAGCTCGAAGCTCGTCTTCAGCGGCCTGCGCAGGACGTCGAGCTCGCCGTACTGCGAGTAGGCATGCTGCACCGCCTCGGAGAGCGCCGAGAGCTGCGGAGGCACTGCGTAGACCGCGAACACATACCGGTAATCCGGCCCCGTGACGATGCCGGACACCGGCGCCGCGACCCGGATCTGGTAGCGTCCGCTCGCCTCCGGATCGAGGCTCACGTAGGGACGCCCCTGGCTCACCTGCCGGATCACCTCCGCGGAGGGCGTGACGGGAATCATCTCCTCGCCCGTCTTCTCGCCGCCGCTGCTGAGCGCGAGCACGTGCTGATGGCTGTCGAACAGCCCGATCTCGATCGCGCTGGTCGCGCGCCGCTCGTAGTCGAGCCGGCTCAGGATCTCCCCGCCCGAGAGATTGATGAGCGAGTGGGCGAACCCTTGCGTGCGCATCAAGTACTCGCGCTGGCGGCTCTCGAGCGTGGAGCGCGAGAGCGCGACGGCATCGTTGAGCCCCTGCTTGACCTCGACCTGGAACCAGCTGTCGATGCCGCGATTGAGGAAGTCGAGCGAGAACAGGTACACGATGATGAGCGGCGCGATCACGAGCGCGCCGAAGACGGCGACCGTGCGCGCGGTGAGCCGCGAGCCGGGCACGTGGTTGCGGTAGTCGCGCACGAGCTGCCACAGCTTGCGCGCGAGCAGCACCGTGAGCCCCATCACGCCGACCACGTTGAGGAGCAGCACCCAGGGCTGCAGCCGCGAGAACTCCGAGGAGCTCTGCACGCTCTTCGCCAGCATGAGCAGCGCGCCCGCGCCGACCGCCGCCCACAGCAGCGCGAGTCCGTAACTGCCCCAGCGCGCGCGCCGGGTGGCTCTCAGCTCGGGAGCTTCCATGTGTACCACTTGCTCACTCGATGCCAGTCGCTGGTCCAGAAGAGCAGGGCGCGCAGCGAGGCGGGCAGCCGGCCGCGGCGGATCCCGGCGCGCAGGCTGATGTGATAGCGCTCTCCAGGCCTGAGCTGCGAGGCGACCAGGATCGGCCAGCCGTCCACCTTGCTCAAGAATGCGAGCGCATCGTCGAGCGACGAGAAGCTCTGCAGATCGTGCCTGTGCACGTCACGCACGACGTACCGGCCGCTGATGCTGTGATAGGCGAGTACCCGGCGCAATTTGACGTTGGCGATGACCGGATCGATCCAAAAATGCCGATCGCGGGTGATGCGCGCTTCGAGCTCGAAAGTCAGCGTGACGCCGTCATGCAGCGCGTTCACGATGGCCGGCGTCATGGGGTACTCGATGCGAGCGTGCAACGCGTAGACCGAGTTCGCGAGCACGACGTGCGCGGCGCTCACCTCGAGGCGGCCGTCGAGCGCATCGGCCCTGACGCCGCTCGCCAGGACCAGCATGAGCGCCGCAGCCGCCACCATGAATCCCCTGGTCATTGAGTCCCCGCAACTCTTTGCGACGTCAGTGTCTCGCTGTTGTCTTTTCGAGACAAGCATAATAGAACCCGTCCGTGCCGGCCGCGTCCCCCGGCAGGAGCTGCACGCCGACCGCCCGATCGTGTGCGCCTGGCGCGAGCTCGGCCGCGAGCGGCATCGGCGCGGGTCTCGCCCGCGGCTCCTCCTCGAGGAAGGCGCGCACCCGCTGCTCGTTCTCCGCCGGCAGTACGGAGCAGGTGCCGTAGAGCAGGCGCCCGCCGGGCGCCAGGACGGCGAACGCCGCGCGGAGAATCTCGAGCTGCAGCGGCGCGAAGCCCTCGATGTCCGCCGCCCGCCGCAACAGCTTGATGTCGGGATGCCTGCGGATCACGCCGGTCGCGGAGCAGGGGACATCCACGAGGACGCGGTCGAACGGCCGGTCGCCGATGCGCTCGTCCCCGCGCCCCAGCGCGTCCGCGAGCTCCCGGGCATCGAGCACCGCGAGCCGCGCGTGCCGCTGAGCGCGGCGCAGGCTCTCTTGCACCCGGCTCAGCCGGTCCGGCGCGACATCGATGGCGAGCAGCTCCTTAAGATCGGGCGTGCGCTCGAGCAGATGCAGCGTCTTGCCGCCCGGCGCCGCACACGCATCGAGGACCCGCATGCCGGGCTCCACTCGAAGCAGCGGGGCCGCGAGCTGCGCACCCGCGTCCTGCACGGACACCCACCCTTCCGCGAAGCCCGGGAGGGCCGCGACCGGTACCGGCCGCTCGACCTCGACCGCCTCGGGCAGCCAGTCGAGTGCGCGCCCCGGACACCCGGCCGCCGCGAGCCGCTCGAGATAGGCGTCGCGCCCGACGCGCGACAGATCCACGCGCAGCACGAGCGGCGGGTGCCGGTTGTTGGCGGCGAGCACCTCGCCGGCTCGATCCGGCCATGCCTGCGCGAGCGCGGCCGCCAGCCATGCGGGATGCGCGGTGGCCGCCGCAAGATCCGCGTCGACACTGGCCAGCAAGGGCGCGCGCTCGGCCGTGAACCGGCGCAGCACCGCATTGACGAGGCCGGCGGCCCGAGGCTCGCCCAGGGCTCGCGCGGCATCGACCGCGGCATGGACCGTGGCCTCCCGCGGATGGCTCGAGTACTCGATCTGATGCGCGGCGGCGACGAGCAGCGCGCGCAGCTCCGCAGCGAGCGGACGGCGCGGCCGGGCAAGCAGTCCGCCGATGGCCGGCAGCAGCCTCAGATACCAGCGCAGCGTGCCGAGCGTCACGGCGCGGATGGCGCTGCGTGCGGGCGACCCGTCGAACGGCGCGAGCGCCTCGTCCGCCGAGCGCCCCCGAGC
>JBOHZT010000109.1:0-9095 GCA_050738535.1 Steroidobacteraceae bacterium | reverse complement strand
CGCCTCGGGCGCGGGCGCGTGGGCCGAGAGCGCAGCCACAACGGCGCCACGCGCAGCCGGCGCGAGCGCAGCAGGAACGGCAGCGCCTCGGCTCGCCGCCGCCGCGGCAAGCCCGAACCGCCGGATCGTCTTCGCGAAGACCGCGCAGGGCTACCGCTGGGAGCTGATGCGGGGCCCGATCCCTGCCATCGGGCCCCATCAGGTGCTGGTGCACGTCCGCGCCGTCTCGATCAACCACGACGATCTCTCCGAGCTCGCGCCCGACCCGCACGCTCACCTGGCCGGCCTCGGCGTCGGGTTCGATGCTGCAGGCGTCGTCGTTGCGGTCGGAGGTGACGTGACGCGGGTACGGCCGGGAATGCGGGTGAGCGACAGCTATTTCCCGCAGTGGCTCACGGGCCCGCCCTCGGCTCGCAAACTCGCAGCGACGACCCGCGGCGTCTTCGCCGATTACATCGCACTCGACGCGAGCGCGGTGATCCCCGTCCCGAAGGAACTCTCGGACGTCGAGGCCGCAACGCTGCCCCTCGCGGCCGTGACGGCCTTCGAGGCGACCATCGGCCAACACGTGCTCCATCCCGGCAGCATCGTGCTGATCGAGGGCACCGGCGGAGTCTCGACGTTCGCGATGCAGTTCGCCGCCGCCGCCGGCGCGCGCATCATCCAGACGAGCAGCTCGGACTCGAAGCTCGAGCGCACCCAGAAGATCGCGCGGCACGGCAGCATCAACTACCGTAAGAATCCCGAATGGAGCCGCCGTGTCCTCGCCCTCACCCACGGTCACGGCGCCGATCTCATCGTCGACGTAGGCGGTAAGAAGACGCTCCCGCAGGCCGTCCAGAGCCTCGCCTACGGGGGGTGCCTCGCCATCGTCGGGGGCTTGACCGGGTACGGCGGGGACGTTCCGGCGCTGGCGCTCATCGGGAAGCTTGCCGGAGCGCGCGGCATCTACGTGGGCTCGCGCGCCGATTTCCTACGCATGAATGCCTTCATCGCCGCGCATCACATTCGACCCGTGGTGAGTCGGGTCTTCCCGTTCCGCGATTTCAAGCAAGCGCTCGCCTACCTGAAGTCCGGACAGTTCATCGGGAAAGTCGTGCTGAGGCTCTGAGGCGTCGCACGCGGCGAGTGCACGGCGTGCCGCCCCGCGGCGCTCACGGCGGCCCGCCGCCTGGTGACAAATGCCCGCTCACTGGAGCGTCGGCAGCGGCGCCTCATGCTCCGAGCTCTCGAGCCAGCGATCAGCGAGACGCTTCATCCGCGTGAGATACCGGTACGTGCGGTCCTCGGCATGCTCGGCCTTGCGCCCCTCGCCAGCCTCGCGATAGCGAACGGCCTTGGCCGCCCACGCATCGCAGCGCACGCTCGCTCGCCGATGTGCAATATATAAGTTGTTGCTAATCATCAATTTGCGAGACATATCGCATCCATATTATGATGCGCCCCCAGCGGCGCCTCCGTGACGCAGCAACCTGCATGCCCGCCCAGGCGGCGCTGTAGGAGCTTGCAGCGTCTTTCCGCCGTATGTTATTAACGTTCTCATGGTCGGGTGCAGCGTCTATCGCCCCTTCGGCTTTTACTGGCTCGCGCCGCGGGCGGCAGAGGGGCTGCGTTCGACTTGAAGCTACAGTGAGTCACAACGTATCCCAGAAAGCCGCCAGCCCCCTGGCGGCTTTTTTTCGTCTCGGGGTTGCGCGGAACGGAGCTCGAGCGTGAACAGGAAGACATTGAACGACAGAACCGACGATCTTCGCATCCGCGAGATGCGCGAGCTCACGGCGCCGGAGGAGCTCATCGCGGAGCTGCGCTGCACGCCCGCGGCGACGGCCACCGTCAGCGGGGCGCGTGAGGCCTTGCAGCGGATTCTGCATGGGGAGGACGATCGCATCGCCGTCGTCATCGGCCCCTGCTCGATCCACGATGTGGCCGCCGCACGCGAGTACGCCGGCCGCTTGCGCCTCGAGCGGGAGCGCTTCGCGGATACGCTCGAGATCGTGATGCGGGTGTATTTCGAGAAACCGCGGACCACGGTCGGTTGGAAGGGCCTCATCAACGATCCCGATCTCGACGGCCGCTTCCGCATCAACGAGGGGCTGCGCCTCGCGAGGCGACTCCTGCTCGACATCAACGAGCTCGGCTTGCCGGCGGGCTGCGAGTTCCTCGACATGATCACGCCGCAATACATCGCCGATCTGGTCTCGTGGGGCGCCATCGGCGCGCGGACCACCGAGAGCCAGGTCCACCGCGAGCTCGCCTCGGGACTCTCCTGCCCCATCGGATTCAAGAACGGCACGCATGGCGATGTGAGGATCGCAGTCGATGCCGTCCGCGCGGCCTCCCAACCGCATCATTTCCTGGCGGTCACCAAGCAAGGGCGCAGCGCGATTGCCTCGACGACCGGCAATGCAGATTGCCACGTCATTCTGCGAGGCGGACTCACCCCGAACTACGATACGGCGAGCGTGCGAACCGCGTGCGCGGAGATGGCCGAGTCCGGCGTGACGACCTGCCTCATGATCGATGCGAGCCACGGCAACAGCGGCAAGCGATACGAGCGGCAGCCTGCCGTGATCGACGCCATCGCGCGCCAGATCGAGGCCGGAGAGCGTCGGATCGGGGGGGTCATGGTCGAGAGCAATCTCGCCGCCGGCCGCCAGGATCTCATCGTCGGCCGCCTGCTCAACTATGGACAGAGCATCACGGACGGCTGCATCGATTGGCCCACGTCGGTCCGCTCGCTCGAGCGGCTCGCGCAGGCGGTCGAGCAGCGCCGCTCGAGCGAGCGGGCGCGCCGCACCGCCCCCGAGCCTGCCTGAGTCCGCGTGCCCAAGCCCAGCCGCTCGAGCCTGAGCACGGGCGTCGAAGGCTCCAGCGGCGCCCGGCGGTCAGTGCTCCGCCGCAGTGCGCGGCGCCGCTGCCGTGTCCGGAACGGCGATCGCGAGCTCGAGTCGCTTGCAATCGGTCTTGGAGCCCGCGAGCGGCAGGGATCGCACCAGCGCCTCGAACCGCTCGATCGCGGCATCGCTCTTCGAGAGTGCGGCGCGATCGGCTTTGTCGGCGAACGTGCGCAAGGTGACCGCGTAGCACTGATTGAGGGAGACCGACTCCGCGGAGACGCCGAGTCCGTACCCGATGGCGATGAGCAGCGCGCAAACGGCCACCACCACGAATCCTCGGCCCATGAAAGCGTTCGACCTCTCGATCTGTCAGTACCCTGCGTGATGCAGCCACTCGACGGCGATCGCCGCAACCATGCAGTACCCGCCGAAATAGTACCACCGCCCGCGCTCGAGCCACGCGCTGAGCCAGCGCAGCGCGACGAGGCCGGCGAGGAAAGCGAGCACCCCTCCCAGGAGGCCGAGGCCCAGCGCGGAGTGTACTTGCGGGGCGGTGAGCTGCGCGCGACTCGCCTCGAGCCTCATGACCTCGCGGATCACGACGGGAGGCGTGAGCACCACCGCCAGTGCGAAGCTGAACCGTTCCGCCACGCCCTTCTCCACCCCCGCGAGCATGCCCGCGGAGATCGTGGCGCCGGAGCGCGAGAAGCCCCGGAACGGCAGGCTCAGCCCCTGGACGAGACCGATGAGCGCCGACTGGCGCATGGTGAGCTTCGGCGTCTTGTCGATACGGCGCTCCAGGAAGTACGCGACGAGGATGAGCACGCCCACGGCGAAGAGCGCGGGCGCAATCAGGTCCAGCCGGCCGAACAGCTGCTCGATCTCAGCGTGCGGGCCGAGAATGGCCCGCGTCACGAGATGCGCCACGAGCTCCCCGAGCGCACCGGTGAGGGCCGTCGCGATGACGACGAGCGTCACGATGCGCACGAACGCCTCTTTCGAGGAGAAATAGCTCCGCCGCCAGTCCTTCCAGAAGTACACGATGACCGCGAACATGGTCCCGGTGTGCAGCAGCACCAGGAGCAGCGTCATGGAGGGCGCCGTGGGGTCGAGCCCCATCAATTCCTCGGCCACGACCACGTGCGCGGAGCTGGAAACCGGGAGCAGCTCCGCTAGACCCTGGATGATGGCCAGGGCGACGACCTGGGTGACCGACATTCCTGCTCCTCGTGGGTATCATGGCGGCGGCACTACACCAGCGGCGTGCGTGACCGTCAACTCGATCGCTTTGCCTCACCGGCCGTTTTGGTTTATCTTCGTTGCATTGCACCATTGACGGTTTTTCACGGGGGCTGTGCGCGCGAAAGCGCGCGCGATCGCTGCCTTGAGCAAGACTCCCAAGCGCAAGCGGCGGCCGGGGCCGGTCGCACGTTACTTTCTTCGCCGGCTCGCGGAGGCGCAGCGCGGCGGTCGGCTGCGGCCAGCCCTCGCTTACACGCGCGCGCTCGCCGCAACCATGGCGCTGTTCGTGCTGATGCCCGGCATCGCCCTGTTTTCCTTCGCTTCGTGGGCCGGCCTCAAGCTCGATCCGGCGCTGCTCGCCTCCACGAGCGGCCACTCGTCGCTCGCGGGCGTTCTGCTCGTCACGTTCTCGCTGGTCCTCATGGGCCACCTCTGGTTTGGTCAGCGGCTGCGCCGTTTCCGCTACGATCCCGCGGCGGCCGACGCGTTCGACACTGACAGGGACCGCGAGATCGCTTTCTGGCAGAAGCTCATCGTGACCGCGATCTGCGGCTTCGCGGCGCCGCTGTGCGCGCTCGTGATGGTTGCGAGCCCCTGAGGAGCGTTCATCTACTCTCCTGCGTAAACGTCGGCCCGAACCCGCTTTGACGCGTGAGGATCTGTAGCTCGCGCCGACGGTAATCGATCACGAGCACATCCACCCTGCCGAGCGCGTCCATGCCGATCAGGATGGCGGGCTGCGCCGTGAGATGCCAGACATCGAAGATGTGCAGGCTGCCGGTGGTGATGTGCGCACCGAGGATCGCAATGGCCCCGATGAATATCGGCGGGACGGCAGTGCCCTCGCCGATCGCCATCGTATCCGTCGCACCGATGATCTCGTCCTTCGAGAACTGGGTGCTCGACCGGTGCCGCAGCAAGGCCTCGCGCAGCGCGAGATTCGCGACGCTCACCTCTGACCCGGTATCGATGATCGCCGTCACCCGCACGGACCCCACGCGGGCATTCGTGGTGAGCAGATGATGGTGCTTGATCTCGAGCGGAATCGTCACGAACCCGAGTGGCGCGCGCCGTCCCCGCGAGCGCGCGATCGTGATACGGTCATTGCGGAAATCGATGAAGATCCGCATGCCGGCGAGCCCTGCCGTGCCGAGCACGCCGTCCGCGCCGCCGAGCGCATCCGGCACGATCGGAAGCAACGCCGACCGGATGAGCAGATCGCCCACCTCGAGGCTCTCGATGCGGATCGACGGTACGATCGCCGAGCCCGTGACGCCGTGGAGCTCGATCGGATGCGACGCGTCGGGCACGAGTCCGAGTGCCTTCGCGACGGACGCGGTCACGGCGGAATGCGTCGCGCCGGTGTCGAGCACGAGCCGAAAGGGCCCCTTCCCGTCGATGTAGACCGGCGCCCAGATTCGCCCGATCCGGTCGCGAAGCGTCGGCGCGGCATAACGCGGCGCAGGCGCCTCGACGGACACTTCCTGCTTCGGGGACGCAACTCCCGAATGCGACGAGGCCGGCTCGGGCGCAGTGGCTGGTGCAGTGGCTGGTGCAGTGCCGGACACAGCGCCGGGTGAATTGCCGGCCGACGCGCCGGACGCTGCGCCGGCTGACGCCCCCGCGCACGCGAACAGGCACACCAAGCCGAGTGCAGTGAGGCGTCCCGCCTTTCCCGCACGCGAAGCCGCGACGAGTGCTGCCGGCATCTCCTTCTCACCCGAGGTCCCAGGGCCAAAGCATCATACGCCGCGTCCGGCGGCGAGCCCGCTACGGGAGGGTTTCACCCGATACTCGCCGCCAGATGCGCTGGCAGCGCTCGGCCGCGGCTCGCGGCGAGCACTGCGCCACCTCGATCACTGCATCACAAGGCTTGAGAGGACCGTAGAGCGCGGGATCCGAGGCCTTGAACAAACCGACTGTGGGCACGGCCGTCGAGCCTGCGAGATGCATCGGCCCAGTGTCCGCCGAGATGAAAAGTCGCAGCGCAGATAGCGCGGCCGTCAGCGCTCGCGGCGAGGCGAGGTGTAGCGCGGCGCTGCGCGGATCGATCGGCGCGCTTGCCGCCGACGGCAGGATCTCGACGGGCACGCAATCCGGCTCGAGCTCGAGGAAAGCGTCCCAGAAAGCGTGCCAGTAGCCGGGATCGACGGTCTTGAGCCCCGTCGCATGGGCAAAGAACCCGAATGCCCGCGCCCCGTCTCCACCGCCGCCTCGAGCGGCGATGGCCCGCGCAACAACGGCTCGACCTGCCTCGAGCTCGTCCGGGCCGAGGGGCAGCCATAGCCGCACATCCTGCGGATCGCACTCGATGCCGAGCGCCTGCCCCAGCAGATGGACGGGCTGTGCCGCCTGATGCAGGAGCGCGGTAGGCTGCGCAACGGCGTGCGTGAGGGGCGCCCACTGGCTCGCCGTCGCGTAGCCGAGCCGCTGCCGACCGCGGGCAAGCATCATGACGATGCGGGCGCTCGTCGAGTTGAGCGTCGGGTCGATGATGAGGTCGTAGCGCTCGTGCCGCACGGCGCGCACGGCCGCGAGGTAGCGCCAGGCGAGCTGCACGCCCTTGTAGGGGAAACGAATGACGCGGCGCACGCCGGGGAGCCTGCCGAGCAGATCCTGCGCCCACGGATAGGCGATCGCGAGATCGACGCAAGCGCCGGGCAGCTGCTCGTGGATCTGGCGCAGGAGCGGCGTGAGGAACACCGCGTTGCCCATGCGGGCATTGATGCGGCAGACGAGAATGCTCCGGACGCTTCCGGCCGCGAGCCTGCTCTCGAACGCCTGCGGTCCCCTCGCCTTGGCGAGCACGCGGCCCAAGCGGTCGCGCGCGGTGCCGCGCAGATTGCGCAGGACGCGGTTGACGCGCGCTCGGGAGAGGATGCTGAGATCTGAAGGCCGCCCGTGAATGTGGCTCGCTCCGCAGGACCGCCATTGTACATGGCGGGCACTGCGGAGCGCCCCAAGGTCACGTCACTCGGAAGGCCTCGAGGTCGCCCCGGTTTAAGGCGGAGTCATCCGCCGGTCAGACGGCCGGACGGGGCAGCGGACCGTGACGCCGGTACTCCTGGCTCGTGGCACTTCGGCTCCAGATCGCGATCAGCGCGATGACGATGCCTGTCGCGACGTTGTTCCACATCGCCGAGCCCTGGTTCGCATACACGAAGACCCACGGCGACGCGATCGCCCACAGACCGAGCAGGAAGTTGACCCAGCTCATGCCGGATCCGGTGTGAGGCTGCGCGTAGCGGGTCGCGGCAAGGATCAACACCAAGCCGCCCGTCGAGACCGCATTCCACATCGCCTGGTCGTCCGCCGATGCGTAGCCGAAGACCCAGGGTGAGATGATGAGCCAGATCCCGAGCAGGACGTTGATGCCGCTCGCGGCCCTCGCCTGCGCGCCGTAGTCGTGTCGAGTGCCGCCTAGCTGCGTAACTGCCATGATGCCTCCTTGTCCATTGACGAGACGTCCATTGCACTCTGTTGGACCGCCGGCGTGCGAGCGAATTTCGGCCGTGCGCCGCGCGTGAGCTTCCGTATCGCCCTGAGTGCGTGTCGGCGCACGCCTCACGCCTCACGCCTCAGTAGGCGAAGTACGGCCCTACGCCTGCCGAAGTCGTCATGCCGTCGATGGCGGTGTAGACGTTCCGGCCGAAGAAAAACGGCAAGCCCCAGTCAAAGACGCCGCCGCCGTTATTCTGCAAGCTCCCAGCCAGCGTGCCGCCGAGATCGTTGAAGGCGAAATTGCTCTGATCGAGAGACTCCGCATTGGCGATGCTGAAATCGACGGTCGACTCGGTAGCGGAATCCGAGTTCGTGGCCGAGAGCGAGAGCGTCGAGCCCGGACAGTAGAAGTCCGTGTACGACTGGCACTGCGTGATCGAGCTGTCGGTGAAGAAATAGGCATTGGAGCCACTGTCGAGAATGCTCTCATTCAGCACCTGGCTCTTGTAAGTCGTCGTGATCGAGCCGTCCTTGGGGCTTGCCTCGATCACCGTCGCGCTGCCGATCCCGTTGTTGCCTTCCGTGCCGATCCCGAACACGAGCGCGCCCGTCACCGTCGGATCGCCCGCCGAGGGCACGGAAGGCAGCTCGATGATCACGCCGTTCCCGTCGTTCGCGAAGTATGCGACGGGATTGCTCACCTGATCGCCAACAGCCACCTGCGCGTCCGCGCAGCCGCCGGCGCTAGTGGTGTCGATGCTCGAGCAGGTGTAGTAGTAGGTGGGCGAGTTATTCCCCCCTGGGGCACACCCCGGGCCGCAGTCCTGCACGAAAGGCCCGACGCCGAGAATCCCGTTCGCGCCGACCAGCGCGACCGTGCCTTCCTGCGTGCCCTGGGACGCGCAGTCGGTTGGCACGCCGGATGCCGAGGTGGTCGAGTAATTCCCGATGATCTGCACCGGAACGCCGGAGGCGACCTCGTCGTCGGTGCCATTGTCGGTCGGGATCTTCACGTCTGCGGAAACCACCTCGCCGAAACTATAGCCGTCGGCGAAAACCGCGCACTCCGCGACGTCCAGGCTGGACTGGGTCTCGGGGGGGAAGTACGTCGTCGCGAGCGGTTTGCCACTCGTATCCACTGCATCCGCCACTATCCGCAAACCGTACGACTGGTTGTCGACCTGGACGTGATCGAAGGTCTGGCAATGCGTCGTGTCGCTCGGCGGACAGATCGTCACCGTCACGTAGAGCAGATTGACGGTCTGGTATTCGGTGCCGCAATACGGCGTGGGCCCGCAATCGACCGTGACCGGCGCGACGTTCGCCGCGGCGGACGCGATCACCTGCGCGGGAGGCGAGCCGCCGCTGCCCGTACCGCTCCCCGAGCCGGTTCCGCTGCCCGACCCCGATCCGCTTCCGGAGCCCCCGCCGGAATTACTGACGTAGCCCGAGCCGCCCGATCCGCCGCCGCCGCAACCGGCCGCGCACGCGATGAGAAACCCCAATCCGATCGCGAGAATCAGGCGCACGAGCGTCCCCCTGACGATGTGGTCCGAATCAAAACCGAACGAGATG
>JBOHZT010000108.1:0-9307 GCA_050738535.1 Steroidobacteraceae bacterium | reverse complement strand
CGCAATCCGCCCGCGAGCACCGCAGCACGTGGCCCGCCCGCTCCGGACGCGTCGGGGAGCCGCAAACGCCGCAAAAGCGGTTTCGCTGCCTCCAGATCGACAAAGCGCGCGCATACGCGAGGAGCCCGGCTTCATCGCGCGCCACGCGGCTCGAGAGCGGACGCAGCTCCTCGAAGGCCGTCCCCTCGGGCAGCTCGAGCGCTCCGGAAGCGCCGAGCTCGACGAGCACGCACGGCGCATCGTGGAACCAGCCGAGCAGGACGAGATCCTCGGGCGCCGCGGCCCGCACCCACGGATGGTCACCCGCGAGGAAGGCGATGCGCGGCTCGGCGCTTTCCTCACCGGCCGTGCGCACGAGCTGCCCGGTGCCGCGCGAGACGAGATAGCGCGTGTGCGGGTCCGCCCACGCGTCGGCGAGCCACGAGGGCGCCTCGCGGACCTCGCTGCGCCGGTCGATATAAGGCCCCGCGAAGAAGGCCGGGGAATGCTGGATGTCCATGATGCTCGCGCTGTGTTCCGCCGGATTCTATCAGCGACCGGCGCGGACGCCGCCGCACCGAGTCGTCAATCCTGCTCGAGGCGCGCACAGTGGAGGCAGCGCGGCTCCTTGAGCACCAGCCGCTCGACGACGAGGAGCGCGCCGCAGCCGCAGCAGGTCGCGAGCCGCAGCTCGTCTGCGCGGAGCAGCGCGGTGAACAGAAAGATCGTGTGCTCGAAGCTGATCCGCGCGGCCGGCAGCAGCACGCGGTAAGCCTCGTAGATCTGGCAGAGTGCGAGCCCCGCAGCGAATCCGGGCCGCAGCAGCCCGAGCTGCGCCGCGCGCCGCGAGTGGGGCAGCACGCCGAGCAGCTCGCACAGGCTCGCGAGCAGCGCCGCTTCCTGCCGCAGGCGCGGGCTGCGAGTGAAGAAGGAGGCCTGCTGCGGCGAGCGTCCGCGCGGCCGAGGCGCCGAGCCGGGCCGCTCGGCGTAGCCTCTGCAGAGTTTGCGGATACGGTCTTCGGTAAGCCCGGTCCAGGCGCGGATCGTCTGGGTCCGAGCCTCGTGCCGAATGAACCTCAGGGCGAGATCGAGGCGCAGCCGGTCCCGGCTGTACCGATCGTCGGAGATGCGCATGGGGACCTCCTCGGGGCCGGCGGCGTGCGGCCGACCCGCCATTCGACGCCGAATCGCTCAGGAATTACGATCCAATCTCTGCTATAAAACTCGCAAATCCTAGCCCTGCGCGTCGCTTGGCGCCAGGCCGAAACCTGCGCGAATGGGGAGTAATGCCATGTCCGAGTACCTTCGCCGTCCGTACTGCGCTCCCGGGCAAGGCCCGCGGGCCGCCCGAGATCCCGGGCAGAGTTCTGGCTCGCAGCCGTCCGGCTCGCAGGCTTCCAGCTCGCCGGGAAGACAAGTCCGGGACTCGTCCGGGCCGCGCGAATCCACGCCCGCGTGGCAAGCTTGGAGCGCCTCCGCCGTGCCGAGCGCCCAGGGTCCGATGACGGCCATCTGGCTCTCCGGGGCGCCGCTCCAAGCGCAGGCCCTGGATGGACTCGCCGAGCTCAACGAGCAGTGCCTCGAGCTCATCTGCGAGCAGGCGGCGTGCTCGAACGGCGCCCGTCCCGCCTTCATCGCGCAGCTCGAAGCGCTCTGGACGGCGCTCGACGCACAGGCACGGCGCCGCGCGGCCCGCTGCCCCTTCCTGCTCGTCGAGCTCGGCTTCGCGAGAGGTCGCGTCCCGACGGACCTCGCGGGGGAGGGCCTCCGCGGCGAGCCGTGGGCGCGGCAACCGGGGCAACCGGGCGCTTTCTTCACGGTTCCGCGCACCCTCACGGTGGCTCGGCTCGTGCTCGCCTACACCTGGCATCTCGCTCGCATGGAGGAAGTCGCCTCGCGTCTGTTCCTCGGGCTCGCGCCGCCCTGGATCGAGCGCATCGCCGCCTGCACCCTGCGGCAAGTGATGCAGCTCGCCGAATCACAGCCCGGCATGCTCGAGCCGCGCTGGCCGGATCGCGTCGGCGTGTGGCGCGAGCTGCTCGTCGCGGCCGCCTCGGGCGAGCCCTCCGCCCTCGAGCCGGTGAAGATCCGCGGCCTGCAGCTGCTCGCCGCGCAGGTGCGTGCCGACCGAGCCGGTAGCGGCCGGGCCGGTGCCGGTTGGGCGTGACTCGATTGCCGCCCTGCCGTAGATTAGGTGGAAAGGTCCGTGCCTCCGCGCGTCCATCCGGGGACCGCAGGGGCGGTATCATCACTGTCTCCGCCCTGCGACGTCTGTTTCGCGGGCTGCAATTCCCGGTATAACTCGCTCTCCGTCGCCCGAGCGACTCGGGCCCGTCTCCTGACACGACAAGAGGACACGACATCATGGCGCTTTGGAAAGAACCAGCCGCACCCGCGATTCCTCCGGTTCCGGCGAAGGAGCCCTCCGCGAGAGAGCCGAGCATCGCCGCCGTCACTCCGATGAGCTCCGATTTGTCCCGCAGCCGGCCGCGCGAGCGCGCCGAGGCGCGGGAATCGCTGATCGCGGCGGACCTGACGATCGAGGGCAAGATCGAGGGCTCCGGGCACGTCCGCATCGCCGGCTCCTTCAAAGGAGACGTGCACGTCCAGGGCAATCTCACGATCGAGGCGGGGGCTCGCCTCACCGGTCAGGTGCGCGCCAACACCGTCACGGTGGGTGGCGAGCTGCACGGCAACATCGACGCCGCGGCGCGTGTCGAGCTGCTCGAGACGGGGCTCGTGGCCGGTGACGTGAAGGCCTCGTCCCTCACCGTCGCGGCCGGATCGCGGATGCGCGGCCAAGTCGAGTTCGGCTGGGAAGAGAAGACCTCGAAGTCCTTCGCAACCGGCAAGGTCGACCTCGCCGCTTCATGAGCTCGGGTCGCTTCACGGCGCCCGGCAGGACTCGCAGCTGCCCGCACTGCAAGGCCACGATCCTCGAAAGCGCGGCCGTTTGTCCGGGCTGCCACCACCATCTGCGGTTCGATTCCGCGGCGGCGCGGGTGCAGACCGACAGGACGCTCCGCGTGGACGGGGTCCTGCGACACCCTGCCGGCGCGGAGGCGTGGGAGTACTCCATCGTCCTCTCCGTCCGCAACAGCCGCGGGGAGGAGGTCACCCGCCAGGTCGTCGGGGTCGGAGCGCTCCAGCCCGCGGAGGAGCGCACGTTCAGCCTGGCGGTCGACGTCTTCAAGCCGGCGGCAGCCGCTGATCCGCGACCTGCGGCTCAAACCCAAACCCAAGCCCAGGCGCAAGCCCAGCCCCAGGCGGCGCCGCTCGCCGCACGCTCAAACGCCGGTCAGTCGGCCGCTGCCAGCACCGCAGCCGGGTTCACGCCCGGCGCCCCACCCGCAGGGGCGGCCGCGGCCGCATCCGGACCCGTACCCGGCCTCGCGCCGCCCGGCCGGCAGCCCCTCCCGGGCCGCGAGCCCCCTCGCCCGTCGCACGGCGGCACGCTCACGGACCCGCGGCCGGCAGACTCGCGGCTGACGGACCCTCGGCTGCAATTGAAGCGCCGCTAGCGCTGTGCCCGCAGTGCCCTGATCGGGGGCCCGACCGGCGGCTTGGCGGCCGGGTAGCGCGCGTATCGACCGTTCGCGGCGCTCCGGCTCCCTCGCGGGGGGCCTGTGATACCCTTGCGCGCCGTTCCACTCTCGATCCCTCATGCACGCGCTCTCCGTCCGCGGACTCACGAAGACCTACGGTAACGGCGTCCAGGCCCTGAAAGGCGTTGATCTCGACGTCGATGAGGGGGATTTCTTCGCCTTGCTCGGCCCGAACGGCGCCGGCAAGACCACGCTCATCGGCATCACCACCTCGCTCGTGATGAAATCGAGCGGGACCGTCACCGTCTTCGGTCACGACATCGATCACAACCTCGAGGCCGCGAAGTCCTGCATCGGAGTGGTTCCGCAGGAGCTCAACTTCAACCAGTTCGAGACGCCGCAGACCATCGTCGTCAACCAGGCGGGGTTCTACGGCATCCCGCGGCGGATCGCGCGGGAGCGAGCAGAGCGCTATTTGCGGCAGCTGCAGCTGTGGGACAAGCGCGACAAGATGGCGCGCGCGCTCTCGGGCGGCATGAAACGGCGCCTGATGATCGCCCGTGCGCTGATGCACGAGCCGCGCCTGCTGGTGCTCGACGAGCCGACCGCCGGCGTGGACATCGAGAACCGCCGCTCGATGTGGGAGTTCCTGCGCGCGACCAACGAGCAAGGCACGACCATCATCCTCACCACCCATTACCTCGAGGAGGCCGAATCCCTGTGCCGTAACATCGCGATCATCGACGGCGGCCGGATCGTCGAGCGCGATCGCATGAGCAGCCTGCTGCTCCGCCTCAACACCACGACTTTCGTGCTCAACCTCGCGAGGCCCCTCGCGGCGACGCCGCGGCTCGAGGGCTACACCACGGCGCTCGCGGACGACAGGACGCTCGAGATCGGAGTGACGAGCGACCAGAACCTCAACGACGTCTTCGCACGCCTGACCGCCCTCGGCATCGAAGTGATCAGCATGCGCAACAAGGTCAACCGTCTCGAGGAGATCTTCATGCGCCTCGTCGCAGGACGCGGCCTCGACGGAAACGGCCGCGATGCGCCGGAGAAGCGCGAGCCGCTGCTCACCGAGGAGTCGGCGGCGGATACGGCGCCGGCGCTGCAGCAGGGCGAGCATCCTTGAGCGCGGACGCCGCAGTGCATCCCGCGCGCATGGCTGCCGGCCGGGGAGTCGTCCGCTGGATCGGCTTCAAGACCATCGTCATCCGCGAATTCGACCGCATCGTACGCATCTGGCCGCAGACCCTGGTGCCGTCCGCGGTCTCGGCCGCGCTGTACTTCATCATCTTCGGGAGCCTCATCGGCGGGCGCATCGGCCCAATGGGAGGCTTCGGCTACATGCAGTACATCGCGCCGGGCCTGATCATGATGGCGGTCATCACCAACTCGTACTCGAACGTGGTGTCCTCATTCTTCGGTGCGAAGTTCGGCAAGCATGTGGAGGAAATGCTGGTCTCGCCGTTGCCCGACTGGGTGATCGTGTCCGGCTATGCCGCGGGGGGCATGATCCGCGGGCTCCTGGTGGGCATCGTGGTCACGGCGGTCTCGCTGTTCTTCGCGCACCTGCACGTGCTCCACGCCCTGATCGTCTTCGGGGCGGTCCTGCTCACGGCGCTCGTGTTCTCGCTCGGCGGATTCATCAACGCGATACTCGCGCGGAACTTCGACCAGGTGAACCTCGTGCCGACGTTCGTGCTGACCCCGCTCAACTATCTCGGCGGCGTGTTCTACTCGGTGACGATCCTGCCGCACTGGGCGCGCACGCTCTCCTACGCCAACCCCATTCTGTACATGGTCAACGCCTTCCGGTACGGCTTTCTCGGCGCCTCCGACGTGAGACTCGGGGAAGCGTTCCCCATCATGATCGCCGCCGCGGGCGCGCTGTTCGCGATGGCGGTATTCCTGATGCACCGCGCGAGCGGGATCCGGGAGTAGCCGCTCCTGCGGAGCAGACGCTCCGATCGTGACCTCCGCCTCAAGCGGCGCGCCGCTCCTCGGCTACACTGCGGCCCAAGAGGGTGGAACCCGGGTGCGAACCTCGATGGCGACCAAGCGCGCTTTGGTGGTCGACGACTCGAAATCGGCGCGACTTTCCCTGTCCCGGATGCTCGAGCAGCACCGGCTCGAGGTGGATGGCGCGGAGAGCGCCGAGCAGGCCATCGAGTATCTGACCCATCACCGCCCCGACGTGATCTTCATGGATCACCTCATGCCGGGCATGGACGGCTTCCAGGCGCTCGCGGCCATCAAGAACAATCCGCGCACCGCGACCATCCCCGTCCTCATGTACACCTCGCAGGAGGGAGAGCTCTACGTCGGCCAGGCCCGTGCGCTCGGCGCGGTCGGCGTGCTACCGAAGCAAGCTCGGACGAGCGATCTGTCGAAGGTGCTCTACGAGCTGCATCTGCTGCCCGACAGGCGCAGCTCCGACGGCATCGCGTTGCACGCGGACTCGAGCCCGGTCGGTCCCGGTACGGTGGAAGTCGGGACGCCCGAAGCGGCGTTGCGCGAGCAATTCTGGGAACTGCGCCGCTCTCTCGGCGCCAGCCTCGACTCCCGGTTCGAACGCCTGGAGGCAAGCTTCACCGCGGCCGTCGAGAAGGCGCTCGCCTGGGTCCCACAGCCAAGCCGTGCGCGGCGCCGGACCTCCGCGAGCGGAATCGCCGCCGCAGCTGCGGTGATCGCGGCCGCCGCAGGCCTCTGGGTCATTCACCGGCAGTCGGTCGATCGGCAGGTGCTGGACGATGCGATCGTCCAGCTCGACACGGCGCTCGCCTCGGGCGGCACGGCAGCAGCGCAGCCGGCCGAACCCGCGGCAGCAGCATCCGCACCGATGCAACCGGCGGTGCAGCCGGCCGTGCAGGCGCAAGCCGCAGGCGGCGGCGGGTCGATTCGTCCGATCGTCGAGGCCGTCCCCTACGGGGACCGTCCGCTCGGCGGTCCGAGGCTCGAGGTGCTGCGACAGCTCTTCGATCGGCTCATCGCACGCGGCTATCACGGAACCGTCGAGATCGACATCTTCCACGGCCGGTTCTGCCAGACCGGTGATGCCGGGCAAGGGCTCACGCTCGCGCCCGGCGACATGCCGTATTCGCAGTGTGCGGCAACGACCGCCCAGACGGATCCCTCCGCCGCCGGCTCATCCGAACCGCCGTCGGACGTACCTGTCGGATTCGCGGACCTCGCCGCGAATCTGCGCAGTGCCTCCCATGGCACGGCCGACGTCGAGGTGGAGGTGGGTAGTCCTCGATCCACGATCGTGTCCTACCCGCCCGTATCGGATTCGCTCACGGCCGCGGAATGGAACAGCGCCGCCGCCGCCAACAATCGCATCGAGATCCGGGTACCCTGAGCCTTTACGACGCCGCGCGCCTTGAGGCATGCCCTTCGATCTCGACGAGAGCTTCCGGCCGCCCCGGTGGCTCGCGAATCCGCATCTGCAATCGATCCTGCCCAGCCTTCCGCTGCGGCGGCGGGCACTCGCGCGCCTCCTGCGGCCGGTGCTGGCCGCAAGCCGCGAGCTGCTCCTTGATTGCGGCGACGGCGTGCGCCTGCAGGCGTTCCACTCGAGCCCCGCCGCGACCGACGCGCGGGTCGCAGTCATCCTGCACGGCTGGGAGGGCAGCTCGGATTCGGCCTACGTCTTGTCGCTCGCGCAGCAGCTGTTCGAGCGGGGGTTCGAAGTCTTCCGCCTCAACCTGCGCGATCATGGCGCGACTCACCAGCTCAACCGGGAGCTCTTCCATTCCTGCCGGCTGCCTGAGGTGATCGGCGCCGTGCGGTGCATCCAGGGATTGCACCCCGCCAAGCGGCTGCACCTGGCCGGCTTCTCGCTCGGCGGCAATTTCATGCTGCGCGTCGCGGCGCTCGCGGACGAGGCCGGGCTCGACATCGCCAAGGTGGTCGCCGTCTCGCCGGTCCTCGACCCCGAGGCGACGCTCGAGGCCATGGAGAGCGGCCTCGCCACGTATCACCGCTATTTCGTCCGCAAGTGGTCACGCTCCTTGGTCATCAAGGAGTCGGCGTGGCCCGAGGATTACGAGCTCTCGGACGTCCTGCGGCTCGCGAACCTCCGAGCGATGACCGCGGAGCTCGTGCGCCGCTACACGCAGTTCGCGAGCCTCGGGGATTACCTGCGCGGCTACGCCATCGTCGGCGCGCGGCTCGCGACGCTCCACGTCCCCGCCACGCTGATCACGGCGCTCGACGATCCGATCATTCCGGCGCGCGATCTCGACCGGCTTGCGCCCTCGGCATCCCTCGACCTCGTGGTCACCCGGCGGGGCGGACATTGCGGGTTTCTGGAGCGCTTCTCGGGGTGGACTTGGGCCGAGCGCCGCAGCGCGGCGGAGCTGGATGCCGCGACCCGCCCCCGGGTCAGGGCGCTTCCCCCTGCGAAGCACGGCGCTTCTCGTCGAAGCTGACGACCGGCTCGCCGCTGGTGACGGTGAGCTCGCCGTCGATCACGGCGCCCTTGGCGATCGCGATGGATCGGGCGCTGACGCGGGCCCGGATGACCGCGGTCGCGCCGATCTCGAGCTTGCCGGCGATCGTGAGCGCTCCGCTCAGCTTGCCTGCGATCACCCCCTGCTCTGCGTGAATCTCACCGTCCCATTCCGCCTTCGCGGACATGCTGAGCGCGCCGCGCACGTGGCCGTCCCCGCGGATCGTCCCGCCGAGGACGAGCGGGCCTCGAGTCTCGATGTCGCCCGCGAGAACGCACCCTTCCGCGACGAAGGTAGGCGAGCCTCCGAGCAGGTCGAGCAAGCGGCGTCTGGGTGTTTCGCTCATGCCTGGAGCTTGACACGAAACGCGCTCCGGTGTCGGTGTGTGACCTTCAATGTCACCGTGAAGCCGGTCACGGAATGCGCCCAAGTTACTGATTCTCAAAGCAGATGCCCACTGGCACGGGCCTTGCTCCAGTTACGGAGCAGCCGGTGAGCCGGGCTGCGTGCTGACAGACTCGCCGCGACGCGCTGCGCGTCGCCCGGGGAGTGCTGGAGGCTCGAGTCGATCGCGAACAACTTCCCCGGTGTTCGCCCATCATGACGCCGCGGCGCGCTTCCCCCGCCCGCGGCGTTTTTTTCGCTCACTCGGCTATCATGGCGAGCGCATGAAAGCCGTGAGAGTCAGCCGTCCCGTGATCCTGGCAGGGCTCGCCGCGGGACTCCTCGCGCTCGGCGGGTGCGGTCAGAAGGGACCGCTCTACTTGCCGAATCACAACGGACACGTCATCACCCGCACCAAGACGTCGGATACTGGATCGGCGGCAGGGCAGACCGCGCATCCCGCGGACCCGCCTGCGCAATCCGCGCATCCGCGATGACTCGAGCCGCCCCGCTGATCCTGGTCGACGGCTCTTCCTACCTCTTCCGGGCTTTCCACGCGCTGCCGCCGCTCTCGAACTCGCGCGGCGAGCCGACGGGCGCGCTGCATGGCGTGGTGAACATGCTGCTCAAATTCTTGAAGGAGCAGCCGGGCGAGCGCATCGCGGTGGTATTCGATGCGCCCGGTCGCACCTTCCGGGACGACCTGTTCGCGCAGTACAAGGCCCATCGGCCGGGGATGCCGGATGACCTGCGGGCGCAGATCGCGCCGCTCCTCACCATTCTCGGGGCGCTCGGCCTGCCGGTGCTTCGGATCGCGGGCGTCGAGGCGGACGACGTGATCGGTACCCTCGCCTGCCGCGCGGCGCGCGCGGGACACTCGGTGCTCATCTCGACGAGCGACAAGGACATGGCCCAGCTCGTCGATGGCTCCATCACGCTCAT
>JBOHZT010000107.1:0-9336 GCA_050738535.1 Steroidobacteraceae bacterium | reverse complement strand
GGGAGCCTTCCGCAGCGGCGGGCATGACCAGGTCGCACGCGACGCAGGAGATGGCGGCCGTGCCGGCCGGGAGCGGCGGCTGTTCGAAAGCCATGGCGCGCCAGACGGTACGCCGGTCGAGCGAGGCCCGCGACAGCATCGCCAGAAACGCCGCCGCAATGAAACAGAATCCGCCCCAGCCGATGGTGACCGGCAAGTTGGCGGCGACGCGGCTGTAGCCGACGGCGACGCCGAGCAGGAAGACATCGGGCATGCTCCAGGGGTCGAGCGCGGTCACCCACCGGAATGCGCGCCCGAGCCAGTGCGGGCGCCGCCGCGCGAGCACCATCGCGAGCACCAAGGTGAGCAGACCGTAGCGGACGAACGGCAGCACCACCGCGAACGCCCCGACCAGCACCGCATCGATGACCCACTGGTGATCCCACAGGGAGACCACGCCCGAGCCGATCTCGCTCACCCGGGTGCTGCCGAGCAGCGTGACGGTGAGCAGCGGCAGAAGATTTGCGGGAAAGAGCAGGACGAAAGCCGCGGAGGCGCACGCGAGCGCGGCCGAGACGCTGCGCCCGCTGGTGCGCTCGAGCAGATGGCGGCAGGTCGGGCAGTGCGCGGAGGCGCCTACCGGGAGCGGCTCGAGATCCTGAAGCGTTCCGCAGTGAGAGCAAGCGATGATCATGCCCCGACCACATGTTGCCATGATCCGCGGGAGCCGATCCACCCCGGCGGCGCGCGCGCCGAATGCCCGGACAGTCCGGCCGCGTTGGCGTACGCTCCCACCATGATGCCGGATCGTGACGACGTACGGCGTCTTCGCCGTGCCGACACTGCTAGCTTACGCGGCCGAACATTCCGGTTGTGGCGCTCATGGCGAAGCACGTAAGGGACCTCCCGCAACTGTCCTTGTCGCTCGTCACCCGGCTGCGGCTGTTCCTCTTTGGACACGAGGACCTCGCCGGCATCATCTTCTGGGCGGCGCTCACCGGATTTCTCGGCGCGCTCGCGACCGTGGCCTTCCGGGAGAGCCTGCGGCTCCTCGAGCGCATCTTCACCGGCCAGCACGAGCAGGGCCTGGTGAACGCGGCGATCGAGCTCGTCTGGTGGCATCGCATGGCGATCCCGATCGTGGGGGGCCTGCTGGCGGGAGCCGTGCTGTACTGGGCCGGGCGGGTGCTCACGGTGCCGCGCGCCGTCGACTACATGGAGGCGGTGCTCGTCGGCGATGGGCGGATCGGGTTCCGCCGGGCGCTCGTGAGCAGCCTCTCCTCGCTGTGCACCATCGCCTCGGGCGGCTCGATCGGCCGCGAGGGCTCGATGGTGCAGCTCGCCGCCCTCGTCGGCTCGAAGCTCGGCGCGCTCTCCCGCGCCTCCATTCCGCGCCTGCGTTTGATGGTCGCGTGCGGCGCCGCGGCGGGGATCGCCGCGTGCTACAACGCGCCGATCTCGGGCGCTTTGTTCGTCTCAGAGATCGTGCTCGGCAACATGGCGATGGAGAGCTTCGGGCCGCTCGTCATCGCCTCGGTCACCTCGAACGTGACCATCCATCGCTTTCTCGGGTACGGACCGCTCTTTGACGTGCCGCACGTGCAGTTCGTCTCGAACGTGGAGCTCATCTTCTTTGTGGTGCTCGGGGTCGTGCTCGGGCACCTCGCGCCGAGCTTCCTCAATCTGGTCGACTTCGCCAAGTCACGGTTCGTGCGCCTGAAGCTGCCGCCGTACTTCCAGCTCGCGCTCGGGGGGGTGATCGTCGGGGCGATCTCCATCCGAGTGCCGCAGGTCTGGGGCAACGGCTACAGCGTCATCGGCGATATCCTGCAGGGCCGCACGGCCGGCTTCTGGCTGCTCGCGGTGCTCGCCGCGAAGGCGCTTGCCACCTCCGCGACGGTGGGATCGGGCGGCGTCGGAGGAATCTTCACGCCGACGCTGTTCATCGGCTGCGCGATCGGCACGCTCGTCGGCGAGGTGCTGCACGTCGCGATGCCGACGGTCACCTCGGCGCCCGCGGCTTACGGGCTCATCGGGATGGGCGGCTTCCTCGCCGCGACGACGCACGCGCCGCTCACCTCGATCCTCATGGTCTTCGAGATGACCGGCGATTACGCGATGGTCCTGCCGCTCATGCTGGTGTGCGTCACCGCGCACTACACCGCGAAGGTGTACCGGCACGGGGAGTCCGTCTATCAAGCCTCGCTCGCACGCGCCGAGGCGGCGTCAGCCCCGGACGATTGGCGGCTGCGGACCGTGGAGGCGCTCGTGAAGCCGCCGGCCGCGATGGTCCCGCGCTCCATGCCGGTTCGGGAGCTGCTCGCGCAGCTCCCGAAGCGCCCGCTCGAGCGGGTCTACATCGTTGATGGGGACCAGCTCATCGCCTGGCTCGATCCGCGGCGCGTGCTCGATCAGGTGCAGAAGGGATCGGTGGACGGTGGCGTCGCGGTCGAGCAGCTGGCGCACGCCGTGAGCTTCGTGCTCTCGCCGGACATGCCGCTCGGCACGGCGCTCGATGGGTTCTTGCGCGAGCAGGCGACCGTGCTGCCCGTGACGCTCGGCCCCTGGCGCAATTCCCTGGTCGGCGAGGTCTACCGGCGCGATGTGCTCCTCGCGATCCAGGACCGGCTCACGTTCCCGAAGTAGGCGCCGCGCCCGACGCCTTGTCCGCGTACTCCCGCCGCAGGATCGCCGCCGCCGCGACGAGCGCCTGCAGCTTGCCGAACGCCACCTCCCGCGGCAGGTACTTCATGCCGCAGTCCGGGGCGAGGATGACGTTCTCCGGCGGCACATACCGCAGCGCCCGGCGCACCCGCTCGGCCACTTCCTCCGCGGTCTCGACGCGCCGGTCCGCGAGATCGAGCGCGCCCACGAGGATCTGCTTGCCGGGGAGCCGCTCGAGCACCGTGCAGTCGAGCTGGGATTGGGCCGTCTCGATCGAGATCTGCGTGCAGCGGCAGCCGGCGAGCTCGGGCAGGAAGGAGTACCCGGAGGGGCGCTGGTGGATGATGGCCGCGTAGCCGAAGCAGATGTGGACGGCGGTCGTACCCGAGACGCCCTCGAGCGCGCGATTGAGCGCCGCGACGCCGAACTCGCGAGCCTTCTCGGGACGCGCCTGCATGTAGGGCTCGTCGATCTGGACGATGTCCGCGCCGGCGGCGTGCAGGTCGCGGATTTCCTCGTTGACCGCCTGCGCGTAATCCATGGCGGCCTCGGCGTCACTCTTATAGAAATCGTTCTGCGCCTGCTGCGCCATCGTGAAGGGGCCCGGGACGGTCATCTTCACCGTGTGGTGCGTGTGGCGCTTCAGGAACTCGAGATCACGCACCTGTACCGGATGCTTGCGGCGGATGCGGCCGACGATGCGCGGCACGGGATTGGGGTGCCCCGAGCGGTCGAGCGCCGTGCCGGGATGCTCGATGTCGACGCCCTCGAGCGCCGTCGCGAACCGGTTGGAGTAGCTCTCCCGCCGCACCTCGCCGTCCGTCACGATGTCGAGGCCGGCCGCCTCCTGGGCTCTCATCGCGAGCAGCGTCGCGTCGTCCTGCGCCTCGGCGAGGTAGGGCTGCGGAACGCGCCACAGCGCGAGCGCGCGCACGCGCGGAGGAAAGCGTCCGGCGAGTTTCTCGCGGTCGATCAGCCAGTCCGGCTGCGGATAGCTGCCGACGAGGGTCGTGGGGAACAGCATGTTCGAGGTCCTCCGGGGGTGGCTCAGCTCGGGTTCTCGAGGCTGAAAGCGGCATTCTCGTCGTCGTAGGCGAAGGCCTCGGCATAGCGGCCCCAGCCGATGATCGTTCGCAGTGTCTGCTCGGCCCGCGGCTCGTCCATGTAGTCCTCGAGCTCGTCGAAGAAGCGGCTCTTGCGCGCGCCGTGGGTCGGGCGCTCGTCGAGCACCCGGCGGATGTGCCCGGCGAGGGGCACGAAGGTGAGGAGCTGGCGCGAGAAGATCCGCTTGCGCTCGTCGAGCGAGGCATTCGCGAATGCGAGTCCCACGTCCGTGAGCTTGATGTCCCCGCCCTCGACCTCCGCGAAGCGCATCATCTGCGCGGCCTCGGCGACCGGGAAGAGCTCGTCGATCTCCATCTGCAGGTCCGAGGCGATCTTCGGCAGGTCGGCGGTCCCGTTGAAGGGCGGCGCGGCGACCGTCTCGATGAGACCGGAGAGGAAATTGGTGCCGACCTTCGGCAGCACCGTGCCGATGCCGAGGCCCGGAAAGCGCTCGTTGCGCCCGCTGTGCGCCTGCGCCGACTTCGCGGTCATCTCGACGTAGATCCGCTCGACGAGGGCCCGGAAGCTCGGATCGAGGCGGCTGCGGGGCTGGGGCAGGGAGACCCGGATCTCGGTGAGGATGCGCCCGGGATTGCTGGCGAATACGAGGATGCGATCGCACATGAGCACCGCCTCCTCGATGTTGTGCGTGACGAGCACGACCCCCTTGATGGGCATCCGCCCCTCGGTCCACAGATCGAGGAAGTCCGTCCGCAGGGTCTCGGCCGTCAGCACGTCGAGCGCGGAGAACGGCTCGTCCATCAGCAGGATGTTCGGGTGCACGACGAGCGCGCGCGCGAAGCCGACGCGCTGGCGCATGCCGCCCGAGAGCTCGCGGGGGTAGGCGGACTCGAATCCGTCGAGGCCGATGAGATCGATCGCGGCGAGCGAGCGGCGGCGGATCTCCGGGGTCGGCATCCGCAGCGCCTCCAGGCCGAGCGCGACGTTCTCGTAGACGGTGAGCCACGGGAAGATGGCGAAGCTCTGGAAGACCATCGCGATGCCCCGGGCGGGGCCCTCGATCGGCTTGCCGAGGTAGGTGAGGCTGCCGCCGCTCGGCTCGGAGAGTCCCGCGATGAGCCGCAGCAGGGTCGATTTCCCCGAGCCCGAGCGCCCGAGCAGTCCCACGATCTCGCCGGTCGCGACCTCGAGGTTCACGCCCTTCAGCACGATGTGCTCGCCCTCCGGCCGGGGGAAGGCCTTGCTCACCTCGCGGACCTCGAGCAGGGGAACGGCGGCATTCATGGCGCTGCGGCAATCATCGTGGGAATGGCGCGGGTCTCGAGCTCACCCGAGCCGAAGAGCTCACCCGAACCGGCGAGCTCACCCGAGCCGGAATCTGCGCTCGGCGTAATAATACAGCGGCCGCCACAGGAAGCGATTGATGCCCGCGACGAACAGGCTCATCGTGACGATGCCGAGCACGATCCGGTGGAAGTCTCCGGCCGCGGTGGCATCGGCGATGTACGCGCCGATGCCGTGCGCCCGCACGTGGGTCGTGCCCCAGCTCGCAACCTCGGCGACGATCGCGGCGTTCCAGGAGCCTCCCGAGGCCGTGATGGCCCCGGTCACGTAGTAGGGGAAGACCGCCGGGATCGCGACGCGTGTCCACCACAGCCGCCCGCGCAGGTTGAAGTTCTGCGCGGCATAGCGCAGCTCGGTGGGCAGGATCGAGGCGCCCGCGATGACGTTGAACAGGATGTACCACTGCGTCCCGAGGATCATCAGGGGGCTCAGCCACACGTCCGGATTGAGGCGCCACGAGACGATGCCGTAGACGACGAGAGGGAAGAGCAGGTTCGCGGGGAACGCCGCGAGGAACTGCGCGATCGGCTGGACGATCTCGACGACGCGCGGCCGCAGGCCGACCCACACGCCGACGGGGACCCAGACGATGCTCGCGAGGGCGATCAGGACGAACACCCGGATCATCGTGAGCGCCGCGAGCCCGCAGACGCTCTCGGCCTCCGCGAGCGAGGTGCGGCCGACCAGCGTGCGGAAGATATACCAGAGCCCTAGCGCGACGGCGGCGCCGATCACCGTGAGCCAGATCCGCTCGCCGCGGCTCGCGCGCTTCGCGAAGCGGGGCTTGGGCTTGTCCGAGCCGATCGGCATCGCCCAGCTCGTCCAGCGGACTGCGGCGTGGAAGCCGTCGGTCGCGGACGAGACGAGCCGCGAGCGCTGCATCGCCGTGAGGGCCCACGAGCGGGGCGGCCGGGCGCTCGGCTCCTGCTCATAGCGCAGCTGGTCCACCCAGGCGACGAGCGGCCGGAACAGCAGCTGGTCGTAGAGCAGGATCACGACGAGCATCGCGGCGATGGCCCAGCCGATCGCCGTCAAGTCGCGGCGCTCGATGGCGAGCGCGATGTAGGTGCCGACGCCGGGCAGCGCGAGCGAGGTGTGGCCGACCTGGATCGACTCCGCGGCGACCACGAAGAACCACCCGCCGGACATCGACATCATCGTGTTCCAGATGAGGCCGGGGAGCGCGAAGGGGACTTCGACCTGCCAGAATTTCATCCAGGGGGAGAGCTGGAAGGATTCGGCGGCCTCGCTCAACTCGGCGGGCACCGTCCGCAGGGACTGGTAGAAGCTGAACGCCATGTTCCACGCCTGGCTCGTGAAGATGGCGAACACCGCTGCGAATTCCGCGCCGAGCACCCGTCCCGGCGCGAGCGACATGAAGAACACGACCGTGATCGAGATGAATCCCAGGATGGGAACGGACTGCAGGATGTCGAGGATCGGCACGAGGATCTTGCCGGCCCGCGGACTCTTGGCGGCGAGCGTCGCGTACGTGAACGTGAAGACGAGCGACAGGGCGAGCGCCGCGAACATCCGCAGCGTCGTGCGCACCGCGTACATCGGCAGGTGGACGGGATCGAGGGAGATGGGGGTGGCGCTGAGCTTCGAGAGCGGCTCGAAGAGCCCGCGGCTTGCCGCGCCGAGCGTGACGATGATGCCGATGACGATGATGATCGCGACGACGTCCCACCTGGTGACGAGCTCGCGAGCGAAGCCAAACGGATCGATCCTCTTCAACTATGCCCCCGCAAGATCGGACGCATGCCGCGCCGGACGCCCGAGAGAGCGGGCGTGCGGATCCACCGGCAAGGGATGGGGTGGTGCCCCGTGGAACAGCGGATGCGGCTGGGACACCGCCTTCCCATTCAGATCGAGTATATTTTTACATATTGCCGCGCCATCACATAAGACGTACGTCCCGCCTTCGATTGGTCTAGAATCCGCCTGCGCTGCGGGGAAGGCAGCGTACGCGAACAACAAGGCCCTGCACCATGATCAAGAATCGCCTGGTGCTCACCGTCGTCACGCGCAGATACAAGGCAGCGAACGACGACGGACTGGAGCGCACAGCCGCCTCGCATAGACTGTACGATGATAACGAGGCGCACACGAGCGGTGGGTGGGATCCGTTCGAGGTATGGCGGACCCGGATCCGGCCGGCTTTGAAGCTCGAGAGCCCGGAGCGCTGAGTCGGGCGGGGCACTCGTCGGCGCCGTGAAGTTCCTTCCTCTCGTCTGGGCCGGCCTGTGGCGCAAACCGGTGCGGACGACGCTCATTTTCCTGCAGGTCGGCATCGCCTTCGCGCTCTTCGGGGTTCTCCAGGGCATGAAGACCGGGGTACAGCGCGCGATCGCGAACGTTCGCGCGGACGTGCTCTTCGTCGCTCCCGCCGTCGCCGGCGGAGCACGCCTGCCCATCGCGTACCGGCAGCGGCTCGAGTCGATTCCCGGCGTGAAGGCGGTGTCGTACGCCGATGGCTTGCCCGGGATCTACCGCGATCCCACCGACCCCGTCTTCGTGCTGGCGATCGACCCGAGCAAGGTGTGGCTGACGCTCGCTCCGCGGCTGCTGACGGTACGTCCGAAGGACCTCGAGGCGCTGCACGACACGCGCACCGGCGCGCTGATCACCGCGGATCTCGGCAAACGGTACGGGTGGCACGTCGGGCAGCACATTGCGCTCAAATCCAGCACGCTGCGGACCGACGGGTCGGGGACCTGGGACTTCGATATCGTCGGCACCATCACCGACCACGAGCCGGGCGAGGGCGGCCTGATCATCGGCAATTACGCCTACCTCGATGCCGCGCGCGCGCAGCACAGGGGGACGGTCCGGAACTTCTACGTGGTCGTCTCCGATCCCGGGAAGGCGGCGGCGATCGCCGGCACCATCGACCGCACGTTCGCGAACTCGCCGAGCGGCACCCGGACGACCTCGTTGCGGGAGAACGCGCAGCAGGCGCTGCAGTCGCTCGGTGACCTGAGCTTCGCCATTCGCTGGATCGTGAGCGCGGTGCTGATCGCCCTCGCGTTCTCGATCGCCACGATGATGATGCAGAGCATCCGGGAGCGTACGCCGGAGCTCGCGGTGCTGAAGACCGTCGGGTTCGGCGACCGGACGGTGTTCGCCCTGGTGACTGCCGAGTCCTTGCTCGTGTGCGTCGTCGGCGCGCTCGGCGGGCTCGGAGCGGCGCTCATCGTCTTTCCGCTCGCGGGGAAGTACGTGCCGGGGCTGTCGATGCCCTTGGAGGTGGTGGGAATCGGGATCGCCGGGTCGGTGGTGCTGGCATTGGCGACCGTTTGCGTGCCGGGATTGCGCGCGGCGCGGCTGTGCGTCGCCGATGCGCTCGCGGGGCGCTAGGGCGGACCGGTGAGCTTCCTCAGGCAACTCGCGATGCTGCTGCGGATGAACCTCCGGAGTGTGCCGCAGCGCCTGGGGCTCGTATTCACGACGCTCATCGGGGTCACGTGCGCGGTGGGTGTGCTGGTGTCCATGCTGGCGATGGGCGTCGGCGCACAGCGCGAGGTGATGGGGAATGTGCGCCCGGACCGCGCGATCCTGCTGAGCGTGGGCGCTCTCGGACCGGCGCAGAGCAGCATCGGCAAGGCTCAGGTGGCGCTCATCGACAACCTGCCGGGCATACGGCGCAACGCGGCGGGCAAGCCGATCGCCGTGCCGCAGGCGCTGGTTTCCATGGATGCGCGGCGCAAGGGCTCCGGCCATGTGGTCCGCTTCGCGATGGTCGGGTCAGGCGCCGGGCTCACCGATTATGCGCCGGAGCTGCACCTGACCTCCGGGCGCATGTTCCGGCCGGGGCTGCGCGAGTTCATCGCGAGCGACTACTGCGCGCGTCAGTACCAGGATTTCGGCGTCGGAGTCCAGCGCGTGATCCTCGGCAGCGAATGGCGAGTGGTCGGCAATTTCGTTCTCGGGCGCGATAACGGGACCTGCATCGTGTACGCCGATGCGGATACGGTTCTCTCCGCCTTCCGGCGCGACAGCTACAACGAGGTCGAGGTGATGCTGCAATCGCCCGCCGCATTCGCGGCCCTGGCCGCGGCGGTCAAGGCGAATCCTCAGCTGCACCTCGAGGTGAAGCACGAGGCGGACATCGCGAAGGCAAACCTGCGGCAGGTGAACGGCATCCTCGATTTCGTCAGCTATTTCGTGGGGCTGATCCTCGCCGTGGCGGCGACGATCGGGGCGGCCAATTCCCTGTACGCGGTCGTGGACAGCCGCCGCCGCGAGGTCGCAACCTTGCGCGCGGTGGGGTTCGGGGGCGCG
>JBOHZT010000106.1:0-9341 GCA_050738535.1 Steroidobacteraceae bacterium | reverse complement strand
GAGCGATCCAGGTCCGCGAAGTCTTTACGTCGATCCGTTCGCGATCGGACCGCAGGCCAAGCGACCGGCGTCGCCGCATCAGTCGGGCGCCTCCGATACGCCGCCGGCCGGGCCGATCCCGACCGTCAAGGCCGACGCGGTTCCGGCGCTCGTCACGGCGGCTCGCGACCAGAAGCCGGCCGTTGCCCTCGAGCTGGTCCGCAAGGGCGCGAACGTGAACGCGACGGGTCCCGATCGGACCACTGCACTCATGTGGGCGGTGCACTACGATGAAGTGCCGCTCGTCGAGCAACTGCTCGCGCGGCACGCGAGCGTGCGGACGCAGAACGCCTACGGTGCGACGGCGATGTCCGAGGCGGCGATCTTCGGGGACACGCAGGTCATCGAAGATCTGGTGCGGGCCGGCGCGAGCGTCGAATCGGCGAACCACGACGGGATGACCGCGCTCATGGTGATCGCGCGCACGGACAACGTTGCCGCGGCGCGCTTCCTGATCCGCCATGGCGCTGACGTGAACGCGCGTGGGAAGATCTTCGGCCAGACGGCGCTCGATTGGGCCGCGGCGCGCAGCGAGCCGCAGATGGTGAGAGTGCTGCTGCGGTATCACGCGAACCCGAACGTTCGCACGCACTTCGACCTCTTCCGGCGCCAGATCACCGCCGAGCCGCGAATCCAGGCCCGGCCGATCGGCGGCTTCACGCCGCTCATCTATGCGGCCCGCGAGGGTTGTACCGAGTGCGTCAAATCCCTGCTCCAGGGGGGCGCCAGGGTCGATATGACGGATCCGGACGGCGAGACCCCGCTCCTCGTCGCGACGGAGAACTTCCACTTCGACTGTGCCGCGTACCTCCTGGCACACGGCGCGAATCCGAGCCGCTGGGACTGGTGGGGCCGCACGCCGCTGTATGCCGCCGTGGACCTCGATACGCTCCCGTATGGCGGACGCCCGGACCATGTGTCGCTCGACCATACGACGGCGCTGCAGCTCATTCGGATGCTGCTCGACCGCGGCGCGAATCCCAACGCGCAGCTCAAGCTCTTCCCGCCGTACCGGTCGCTCGGGGCGGATCGCGGCGGTGACATGGAGCTCACGGAGGGGACGACGCCGCTCGCGCGTGCGGCCCGTGGGGCGGATCTCGCGGCCATCAAGCTGCTGGTCGCGCACGGCGCGGTCGTGGGGCTGCCAAACGAGCGCGGTGACACACCGCTCATGCTCGCGGCCGGTCTTACCGCCAGCAAAGTGGACACCCGCGGCAGGTACAGGACGCAGGCTCAGGCGCTCGCGACGGTGAAGCTGCTCGTCGCGGCCGGAGGCAAGGTCAACCGAACCGACGGGCGGGGCGAGACGGCGCTCTTCGGCGCCGCGGCGCTGGGTTGGAACGACGTAGTGCGCTCCCTGGTGGCGGACCATGCGGACATTGGCATCAAGGACAGGCGGGGCATGACGGCCATCGACGCCGCCATGGGTCGTACCGCGTTCTTTCGGCGCGGCACGCCCAACGTGCATCAGGACACGGTGAATCTTCTCCGGCAGCTCACGATCGCGAGCACCGCCGCTCCCTCGAATCTTCTCAAGCTGACACGATAGGAACCATGAGTAGTGAATCGAACATCGCTCCGGCAGGACTCGGGGCGAGGACGGGTGCGTCCATGGATGTGGCGACGGAGGTAGCCGCGGGCTTGGCCGGTGTAGCGGCCGATTCCTCGAGAGACGAGCGGCGCCTGGTGTGGGATCTGCCCGTGCGAATCTTCCACTGGCTATTCGCGGCGAGCATCCTCGCCTCGTGGGGCACGGCGGAGCTCGGCTTCAGCTGGATGAAATGGCACATCCGCCTAGGCTACTGGATGATAGGGCTGCTGTCCTTTCGGGTCCTGTGGGGCTTCGTAGGGCCGCGTCATGCGCGTTTCACGAGCTTCCTCAAGGGACCGCGCTCGGTGTGGCGCTACGCGAAGGGCCTCGCGGGAGCGGACGAGGAGATCCATACCGTCGGACATAATCCGCTCGGCGGCCTGATGGTCATCATCATGCTGCTGCTCGTCTCCTTCCAGGTCTCCACGGGCCTGTTCGCGACGGACGACATCGCCTGGACCGGGCCTTACTACCCGACGGTGAGCAATGGGACGGCGGAGTACCTGACCGGGCTGCACCACTTCAACTTCAATTTGATCTGGGCGGCGATCGGGCTGCACATCGGCGCGATTCTCTACTACGCATTCATCAAGCGGCAGAATCTCGTGCCGGCGATGCTGCATGGCCACAAGCCGGCGGCGATGGTGCCCCTGGGACACCACATCCCGAGCTCGCAGCTGTGGAAGGCGTTTGCCGTGATGGTCGTGAGCGCGGCGATCGTGTACGCGGTGTTCGCGGGAGCGCCGCAGGTGTCGGCGAATTCGTTCAGCTTCGGTTGAGGGGCTGGGCGCCGGGCAGCGCGGGGCTCAGAGGATTTGCAGGCAGGCTGCGCAGTCGTCGCTTTCAGTCGGGCCTGGCTCGAGTTCGGGAACACGTCGGCTAGCTGCGTACAAAGCTTGAAGCTGAAGTTCTGGTCGAACAGCAGCTTCATGCTGCCGTCAGAACGTATCTTTCACGATCAGCGGCATAGGCCAGGCACGCGCGGATGTCCTCTTCCGTGAGTTCGGGATAGTCGGCGAGAATGCTCTCGTGGGTCATGCCGGCTGCCAGCCAGCCGAGCACGTCCCCCGCGGAAATTCGCATTCCGCGAACGCAGGGTCGCCCCCCGCGCTTGCCAGCTTCGAGCGTAATGAAATTTCGCCACGACATGCGTACGTAGAATACGCCCGCGATACGGGAGTGGACAAATCGCGTCGGGTTACAGGCACTGGGGTGCCGAGGAAGAGGCGGGCAGCGAGACCGGAGAGGGCTGAACTCACCGAGTGCTCGCCGCCGTGATGCGGCGAGCACTCGGTGAGCCGGAGGGGGCGACTATTCCTTGTTACGGAACTGGTCGTGGCAGGAGCCGCAGGCCTTGCCGACGGAAATCGCCGCCTGCATGGTCGCGCTCTGATCGCCTGTCTGGGCGACCGCCGCCATCTTCTGGGCGGCCTGGGTGAGGTTGTCGGCCTTCTGTACGAAGTCCGGCATGCTCTTCCAGACGGCGCCGCGTGCCTTGGTGTTGACCTTGAAGCTCGTGGTGTTGAACTGGAACACCTCGGGGATCAGCTGCGAGGTCATCTCGATGCGGTGGGCGGCCTTGATGACCACCTTGGCATTGAAGGGGGCGCCCTTCAGCATCGCGGCGACGGGCGCGAAGGAGTAATTCTGCACGTCGAAGACCGCCTTGCGGACCTTGACGGCGTTTTGAGCCTCTTGCTCGTTGCCGCTAGCCGCCTGCGCCAGGCCGACGGAAGCCACCGCCAGGGCGCAAAGCGCCGCCACACCCAACTTCGAAACACCGTTCATCTAAAGTCCCTCTTCGTCTTGGGCAATATCGACAAGTGTAACAGAGGCTCTCGGGTTGTGAGATACCTCATCGAAAGGAAGGCGCATGGGCCATGAAAAGACTGGTGTGCCAGAGTGGCAACCGCTAGACGGCGCGCGCGACTCCGTTCGCATGGAGCGGCACGATGTGCGGCGTTGCGCCAATCTCCCGGTCCCAGTAGGGGGTTTCCGGCCCGAAGATGCCCGCGAGGTAATCGACGAAGGCCCGGACCTTGACGGGCACGAGCCGGCGGCCTGAATAGACCGCATAGACCGCCACATCGGCTGCACCACTGTAGGTGGGCATGACCCGCCTCAGGGTTCCGCGCTTGAGCTCGCCGCTCACGTCCCAGGTGGACCGGAAGCCGATTCCAAGCCCGCTCACGACCGCCTCCCGGACCATCTCGCTCGAGTTGGTCTGGATGACGCTTTGCGGCTTGAAAGTCACGGGCCCCTCGGGGCCCTCGAGATGCCAGGTCACCTGGGGCCCCGCGGTGAGCAGCCGGTGGTGATGGAGCTCGGCGAGATTGTGCGGCTCGCCATGCTCCTCGAGGTACTCCGGGGCGGCACATAGCACACGGCGGTTCGGCGCCAGGCGCCGCGCGACGAGGCTCGAGTCCGGCAACGTTCCGATGCGTACCGCAACGTCGAAATTGCCCGCGACGAGGTCGACGTAGTCGTCCTCGAGGTCGACGAGCAGGCGCAGGTCGGGGTACGTCTCGATGAAGCCCTTGAGGCGCGGCGCGACGTGCAGTCGCCCGAAAGCGGTCGGGAGCGAGATCTTGAGCAGGCCGCGCGGCCGGTCGGAATCGACGGTCGCGAAATTCTCCGCGTCTTCGACGGCCGCGAGAACGCCCAATACGCGCTCGTAGAAACTCTGGCCGATATCCGTGGGCGTCACCCGCCGCGTCGTCCGCTGCAGGAGCCGCACCCCGAGACGATCCTCGAGGCGCGTCACGCGCTTCGAGATCATGGCGGGCGAGGAATGCATCTCGCGGGCCGCCGCCGAGAGGCTGCCGGCCTTGATGACCCGAGCGAAGATCTCGTAGTCGAGCAGATCGGTCATCTTCTCCGCTGCATCACGCATTGCACAATCCTGAACGCAGCGGGTGGATTTCGCACGTCCTATGTCACGGTTGGCATATCGGGAGTGCCGATCGGCACTCCGGGGGCGATGAAGCGGGGCGGGGCCGCGGCGGGAGAATTCGGGGGCGGGCGGACGATGGCCGACGAGGAGCGAATCGGCGCTGGGTAGGACCGTCTGCCGGGGCAGCGCGCTGCAGGAAGCAAGGCGGCCGCGCCCCTCGCGGAGCGCGGCCGTGGAGGGTTTGCCTAGAAGTTCACCCGGAACCCGACGCGGTAGGCGAGTCCCATCGTGTCGAAGAAGATCGGGTTCGTCCCGCCGTAGGCATTCGTGGGTCCGAATTCGCTCTCGCCGCCCGTGAAAGGCGGAGTCTTGTTGAAAAGGTTGCTGATCTGCGTGAAGAGCTGCGCCCCCTTGAACGGCCCGAAGTCCGGGAACTGATAGGTGCCGTTCAAACCGAACAGGAAGTAGCTCGGCACGGAGTTGTACGGCATCGGATGCAAGCCATACGCCTGAAGTGCCGACGGCAGCGTCCCGTTCAGCGTCTCCGTGTAGAGCGCGCCCTGCGCCGGCGTCACGCCGAGGTAGTCCATGACGCCGCGGCTCACGAACGTCATGTTCGGCGTGATGCTCCAGGGACCAATGGCCCATGTGATGAGCAAGCTCCCGCGCCAGCGGGCGGTCGGCGTGTAATCGTTCAGGAAGCCGTTGCCCGTGCCCGTCTGTCCAAGGATGCTGAGGACGGGGCCGCCCGGATAGGATTGGAACACCTGCTCGTCCATCCAGGTGGTCAGCAGCCGAGTGTTGACGGTGCCGAACTTGCCGAAATCGATGAGATAATCCATCGAAAAGTCGATTCCCTTGACCTCGTAGAACGCACCGTTGTAGGAGGTCGGCGCGATCTCCGAGAGGTTGTAGCACCCGGCTGCGTAGGCCGCCTGGCCCTGCAGGCCGCCGCCGCACGGGACGCCCGTTGCATCGACGGGTTTGTTGTTGAACGTGACCGCACCGCAAGCCGCCGCGCTCTGCTTGCACTGCATCTCGATCAGCGTGGGATTCGCCTGCTCGATTGCGTTCGTGATCTTGATGTGGAACCAGTCCGCGGAGAACTGAAAGCCAGGAATCAGGTTCCGCGGTGTCAGCACGATGCCGATCGTCGTGGTATCGGAGCTCTCGGGCTTGAGATTCGGGTTGCCGAGAAGGTTCCAGGTGCACGGATCGAACGTGGTGCCGAACGGCCCGCACTGGCCGAACAGACCGCCGGCGCCGATGACCTGGTTGTAATAGAGCTCGCGAAAGTTCGGGGCGCGCTCGTCGCGTGATTGGCTCGCCCGGAATCGCAGCCAGTCGACCGGCTCATAGATGCCGGAGATCTTCCATGTCGGGAAGCTGTGGCTGAATACCGTCCCGGGAGGCGCGTTGAAGAGAGGACAGCCATTGGCCCCCGGGGTCGTACACACGTCGATTCCGTATAGCGCAGAGTTCTTATACTGGGACTCACGGGCCGCGAGGTCGAACTCGAGCAAATGCGCTCCCGGCTCGTTCTTGAGGAGCGGAAGATCCGTCTCGATGTATTCCTCGTTGACCGTCATGGCACCGCCGAACGACGAGCCGTACTGTGTCTGGTAGTCGTCCGCGAGGTACGCGGGCTGGCCGGGCTGGTCGATGTTGTCCCCGCGCTCCTGACGCCACTCGTAGCCGATCGCGGCCGAGAAGGCGCCGGCACCGATGCCACGGAAATAATTGCCCGAAAAGTTGATCTCCGCATCCGTCTGCTCGTAGCGCAGGTCCTCGAGTAGGTTGCCCCATGCATAGCCGAGAGCCGCCTGCGAGAGCGGTTGTGTACCGAAGGGGTTGACCGGCACGCAGCCCTGCGCGAGCAGCGGATTCGCGCTGGCGTAAGGGCTTGCGCTGAAGGGCGTTGTGGTCGCCGCGACCGCGGCCGCGAAGCCATCGGCGGTGACGCGACACTCCGGCTGTCCGTTGGGTCCCGTGACGGAGTCGAGCGCCATGGCGATCCGGTAGAGGGAGTAGTTGTCCTGCACGAGCTGCTGGTGGTGAGTGAGCCCGTTCTCGTAGTGGGCATCCCACGTCCAGGATGAGTCCCCGAAGGCGCCGTTCAAGTTGAACGTGAATCGCGAGACGTTGGTGGTGAACCGCGTGAGCGACGGTACCTGGACGGACCAGTCCTTGTTGAGGAACGTCGACCCGGTATCGATAAGGCCGGCGAGCTGCTGGTTGCCGGTGTTGCTGCAAGCGGCCCCACCGTTGGCGGTCCCCGGACAGGCGAACGCGTTATCGGGAAAGATCGAAGCGGCGAGCGTGCCGACCGCGCCGTTGTAGTCCGTGGTCACCGTCCTTGCGAGCAGGAAATCGGTGCTGAAATGGAGCCAGTCCGTGATCCTGCCCGAGAAGGCGACGAGCCCTGTGCCGCGGTTGATCGGGGCTTGAAGATTGGCGTACTGATAAATGGGAGTGCCATCGCCACCCTGCGTGACATCGGCGAAACTGACCTGCGGCGATCCGAGAATGTACGGCGCGAGGCTTCCTTCGGGTGTGAAGGAGACCGGCGCGTTCCCGGCGGCATGATATCCGCCGAACGCGCTGATCGGGAACAATACGCCCGCGTAATTCGAAAAGTTGCTGCGCAGGTTTGAACCATAGCCGAGGATGTCCGCCGACCCGCTCGAGGGCGGTGTCGTGCCGAGCTGATATTCACCGACGTTTTGTGCGCACCAGCTCCTCGCGTTCTCGCAGCCCACCGCGTCGGAATGCTCGTATTCACCGCCGATGGTGAAGTGGAACCGACCGTCGAGAATTCCCGTTCCCCAGGCGGCGCCGATGTGCCGGTCGCGGCCGTCGCTGTGGGTGGTCTGGTAGAAATCGCCGTCGATCTTCCCGCCCTGGAGGTTCTCGTTGAGGATGACGTTCTCGACGCCGGCGATGGCGCCGGAGCCGTACGCTGCGGACGCACCACCCGTGACCGTGTCGATGCGCTCCACGAGGATCTGGGGCAGCAGGTTCAAATCGAAGCTGTCGCCCTGATTGCTGTTGACGACGCGCTGGCCGTTGATCAGCACGAGGGTGCGGCTGCCGAAGTAGGGATTGAGGCCCCTCAGGTCGGCGATGTACGAGCCGGTGAAGAAGTTGGCATTCCCGGTATTGGCGGGCGTGAACGTGGAAACGTTCGCGGGCGACAAGGTCAAGGCCTGCCCGACGTTGACGATGCCGAGGCTCTGCATGGTCGCGGTGTCGATCACCGTGGTCGGCGTCGGCGTGTTGAAGTCGGTGGTGCGCTTGATGCGCGAGCCGGTGACCGTCACCTCTTCGAGCGTGGCCGCCGAACTACTGGAGCTCGGAGTCGTGGTCGGTGGCTGCTGAGCCGACGCGATGGCGCTGAAGCTGAAGCCAAGAGCGCAGAGCATCGCTGTACAGATCAGCCAGCGGGTGCGCCCGGTCGCAGCGTTCGACTCGATCGTCGACGTCTGTGCGGCGGCTTCGGGTGTTGCGTCAACGCCATCACGAATCTTGAACATGACATCCCCCTGGGGTTTTCCGAAGGTGACATGCAACTCGTCGAGTATTCCCTAGCGGCCCCGCGATTTATCCGTATCGTCCAAGTACTGTTGAGCCTGCGGGACGGCCGGAGTCTAATCGCACCTCTGTGAAGGCGCAACACTTGTGTCGAAAGAGCAACAATCGCCGGTGACTATAGAGGACGGAGGATGAAGAAAGGGCCGCACCCCGTAAGGAGTGCGGCCCTATGAAGGGAACGACGGATCCGGCTTAGAACTTCAGCCGGAAGCCGACGCGGTAGGCCTGACCCAGCATGTCGAAGAAGACCGGGTTGGTCGTGTAGGCGGTGCCGCCGAATCCACCGCCGGTGGTGGTGCCGCTCGCCGTGAGCGGCGGTGCCTTGTTGAAGAGGTTGGTGATCTGCGTATACACCTGGAGCCCTTTGAGGACGTTCTGGAAGTTGTAGGTCACGTTCAGGCCCATCAGGAAGTAGGAGGGAACGTGGTTGGCAACCCCGTTCGGCAGGAGCGTCACTCCCTCAGACTTGGCGTAGGCTTCCGCCGCGCTCTGGGATGCCGTCAGGCCGGTCGCAGCGAAGCTGTGATACACCCAGTCGCACGCGTCTGCGGGATTGTTGAACTGCGCAGAGCTGCAAACGAGGCCCTGATTGTTCAACGTTCCCTGGCCGATCCACTGCAGGTTCGGGGTCACGCTCCAAGGCCCTTTGGCCCACGTGATGGCGAGATTGCCGCGCCATTTCGGAGCATTCTGGTAGTCCCCGAGCCCGAAAGTCGAGCTGTTGTTGCCCGTCTGACCTGCGAGATTGAGGATCGGGCCGCCTTTGTAGAGCTGATAGGCCTGCTCGTCCACCCACGTCGCGAGCGCGCGGGCAGCAAGCGTGCTGCCGTCCGGGAGCTCGAACACGTAGTTGAGCGAGAAGTCGATCCCGCGGGTGTCGTAGAACGAGCCGTTGTAGGCCGGGATGTTGATGTTGGAAATGTTCGCCGCATCCGCGTGCTGGTACGCGAGGGCGCCCGTATACACCGGACCGGCGCACGCACCGCCAGCCGGGGCCGCTTGACCGCCCGCGGGCACTCCGCTCGCGCAAGGATTGCCTGCCACATCGTAGTAGTAGGGGCTGAAGGTGAAGCCGGGGCAGGCGGCCGCGCCGTTACCCTGCTGGCACTGGTCCTCTGCGACCCCGATGTTGCCGCCCTCGATACCGTCGATCAGGTGAATGTGGTACCAGTCGGCGGAGAACTCGAGGCCCGGAGCCTGCGGAGGCGTCAGGACGATCCCGAACGC
>JBOHZT010000105.1:0-9419 GCA_050738535.1 Steroidobacteraceae bacterium | reverse complement strand
TGCAGTACGACAGCGCGGCGGGTGACCCGCGCACGAGGCTCGCGAAGTCGGCTAGGCCGCCCGCCTCGAAGGCCGAGATGATGTCGTTCGAGAGCTCGATCCTGTAGTAGTCCGCGGCGAGCTTCAGTCCGCGCGTCGGTCGTGCCACGAAGCCGGCGGTGACCTCGGTCGAGTGCACGGCCGAAAGCGCGGGGTTGGCGGCCTGGAAGCCGATGAGATAGGCGCTGCACTGGCTCGGGAAGTTGCCCGCCGATTCGGGATTCGCAGGATGGGGGCAGAGCACCGGATCCCGAGCCGCGCCCGCGGCGAAGAGCTCTCCCGACTGCCCGGCCTCGGCGATCGAGGGCGCGCGGAACCCCTGTCCCCATGTGCCGCGCAGCGTGAGCTCGCGAACAGGGGAGTACTGCAGCCCTAGTTTTGAGGTCGCGGAGCCGCCGTAGGTGTCGTAGTGGTCGTAGCGGACCGCGCCGGTGGCATCGAGCGAGGGGATCGGAGCCGCATCGAGCTCGAGGAATGCCGCCGTGTCACTCTGCGAGCCAATGGCGTAGGCCGCGTTGCCGATCTGCACACCACTGGCGACCGCGGCCGGCGCGCGTGCATCGAGGATGCTGTCGAAGTATTGGACTCCGGCGGCCGCGGCGAGCGGTCCGCCTCCCGGGAGCCGCAGCAGCGTGCGTGTGCCATGCACCTCGAGAAGATAGAGCTCGCTCGTGGGCTCGGTCGCATCGACCGGCGCGATCGATGCGGCGGCAGCCGCCAGTGACGCCGCGGACTGACTGGACCCCGTTTGGCCGGCAGCGGAATTGATCGCGGCTTGCAGGGCCGCCGCATCGGGGTTGCCGTACTCGTCCTCGCTCATCCGGGAATCCATGATGCCCGCGTGGGCATCGATGGCCCAGCCGGCGGCGGATCCGGTTGCGGCGGCCATCAGCCGATACGTGCGGGTCGTCACTTGATACTGCGGCACTCCGAGGAATGCGAGGGATTGCTCGAGCGGCTCCGTCGCGCCCGTGGGATTGCCGGGATAGTCGGGCGGCGCCGTGATGAGCGAGGTGGGGCCGATCGCCGGTGGCACGCCGGGCGCGAACGGGATCGCGGTCAGGCCGCCGTAGGGATAGCTCGTCTGCGGATAGTCGGCCGCGACCTGCTCGGCCCGGCTCGCGAAGATCGAGGCCGACACGGACGCCTGCCAGGATCCGCCCAGGCGCTTGGTGAACCGGCCGAGCACATCGAGGCTCTGCGTCCGCGGCTGGATCTGCAGGCCGGCGAAGGAGAACTCGCATGCCCCCGCGGCCTGCCGCGCGGCGTCGCAGCCCGGCAGGTAGCTGCGCGCGCCCGTCGCCGGATCGATGAGATAGCCCGAGAGGCTCAGCGGATACCCGCCGTTCGCGAGCGGATCGCCCGTCGACCCTGGCGTCGTATCGACTCCGCCGTAGGGCGTCCAGTCGAGGCGCGTGTACTCGCCGCTGCGGTTCACGTCGAGCACGGGGTCCTGGTGGCGCAGCTCGAGCGCGACATAGGCGTTGTAGCCGTCCGTGGCGAGGTCGCCTGTGCCGGCCAGCGCGCTGAAGTGCGCGAGTGTTCCGTCCCCCTCCTCGGAATCGCCGACGTCCGCCGTGGCGGTGAAGCCCGTGTAGGCTCGACGCAGGATGACATTGACGACGCCGGCGATGGCATCGGCCCCATAGAGGGCGGACGCTCCGTCCTTCAGCACCTCGACGCGCTCGACGGCGCCGAGCGGAATCGCGCTCAAGTCGACGAAACTGCGCTCGTTGTCGTCGGCGAGCGGATAGGAAACCATGCGCTCGCCATCGACCAGCACCAGCGTGTCCCCGACGGTCAGTCCCCGCAAGGCGAGGCCCGCGCCGCCGGCCGCGAATGCCTGATCGAACGCCTGCGAGAGGGCGCCCGCACCGTTCGCGGGCAGCTGCTGCAGAATGTCGGAGAGATCCGTGTATCCCGAATCCGCGAGGTCCTGCGCCGTGAGGACTTGGAGGGGGCTCGCGAGCGGCGCGCCGTCACGCCGGATGTAGGAGCCGGTGACGGTCACCGTTTGAAGAGCGGCGCTCGCGGCAGTGCTCGCGGCGGCGCTCGCCGCGGCCACGCGCGGCGAGCCCGTGCTCGCGGTGAGCGGCGTCTGGCTCCGGGCTTCGTGCACCCCGACGCCGCAGGCGATCATGGCCGCGACGATCGCGGGCTTGATCACCCTGACTTCCAGCTCACCCGATCGCCGTCCTTCAAGCCGAGTTGCTCGGCTTCCCCGCCCTTGAGCTCGATCACATCCTTCACGGGACCCGGGGCGCTGATCGTCGTGAGATCGAAAGGCTTCGCGCGCGCGGCAATCTTCACGATGCGCCCGCCCGACCCGATGAACAGGATGTCGAGCGAGATGTAGGTGTTCTTCATCCAGATCCCGGAGCAGCAGTCGACGAACAGCATGCCTTCGTCCGCGGGCAGATCCCGCACGAACATGAGGCCCTGAGTCTTGCGGTTCTCCGTGTTCGCCACCCACACTTCGAAGCGATGCACGCCGCTGCGCTCGTGGATCTCGAGGGCCGTGCGGGGGAAAGTCGATAGATCCTCGATCGGCCCGCTCTGGGCCAAGCACGGCAGGCTCACCGCTGCGGCCGCGAGCGTGAGGACGGCGCAGCTGGCAAGCGTGGCCGCTCGCCTAGCGCGGAGGAACGGGAGGAGCGATGAAGTCGAGGGCCAATTCACGGGCCAAGCCTACCTGCACCGCTTCGATCAAGGTTGCGGCACTGCACAATAGCAGAGGTGATGCTAGACTGCCCGTTTTTTGGGCCTCAGGGATTGGCGGCGGACGGACTCATGCGCAACGCGCTCTTGGAAGTGACCCCAGTCATCCCGGACGCGCTCGGGCGCTTGCCGGAGCTCGCCGGAAACTTGTTCTTCAGCTGGAACAGGCCCACCCGGGCGCTGGTCGAGGATCTCGACCCGGAGCTGTGGGAGCAAACGGGCGGCAATCCTCGGCTGATGCTGCGCTGTCTCGACCAGCAGCGCTTGCAGAGGGCGGCGGAGGATCCTGTCTATCTCGCCCGCTACACGGAGGTGCTGCGTACCTTCGATGCCTATCTCTCCTCGAGCTCAGGCCGCCCCGATACGCCGCTCATCGCCTACTTCTGCGCCGAGTACGGCTTTCACGAGAGCTTCCCGATCTATTCAGGCGGCCTCGGCGTGCTCGCGGGCGACTATTGCAAGGCCGCAAGCGACGTGCGGCTCGATTTCTTCGCGGTGGGCTTGCTCTATGGGCAGGGCTACTTCACACAGACGGTCGACAACGACGGCGTTCAGCACGCGGAATACGCCGAGCACGACCCGCGCGATCTGCCGGTCGAGCAAGTCGTCGGCGCGGGAGGCAAGCCGCTCGAGGTGAGCGTCCGCATCGCCGGCCGAGAAGTCGTCGCGAGGATCTGGAAGGCGCAGGCCGGCCGCGTGCCGGTCTATCTGCTCGACACCAACTGTCCCGAGAACACGCCGGCCGATCGCGACGTGACTCACCGCTTGTACGGCGGCGACGAGTCGACGCGCATCCGCCAGGAGATGATCCTCGGGATCGGGGGCCAGCGCGCCCTGCGAGCGCTCGGGCTCGCGCCGGCCGTCTGGCATCTCAACGAGGGACATGCCGCGTTCCTGATCCTCGAGCTGCTGCGCGAGCAGCTCTCTGCCGGCCTCGAGCCCGCGGCCGCGCTCGAGGCCGTGGCGTCGCGCTGCGTCTTCACCACGCACACGCCGGTGGCCGCCGGACACGACGCGTTCGGCCACGATCTGTTCATCGCACACTTCAACGATTTCATCCAGGAGCTGGGGTTGCCCGCCGAGCGGCTGCTCGAGCTCGGCGCCGTTCCGGGCGCGCCGGGGCTGTTCAACATGACGCGGCTCGCGCTCGCCGGGGCGCGGCGCGTGAACGGCGTGAGCCGCGTGCACGGCGCGGTCTCCTCGCAGCTGTGCAGCGATGCGTGGCCGGAGATCCGTCCGGAGGACAATCCGGTCGGCTTCGTGACCAACGGCGTCCACGTGCCGACCTTCCTGCATCAGACGTGGGCGGCGTTCTTCGAGGAGCGGCTCGGCTCCGGATGGCGGGAGCGGCTCCTCGATGCGGCATTCTGGCGGCGCCTCGAGCCCATCCCCGATGACATCTACTGGGCGGCGGCGCAGACGGTGAAGTCACGCATGCTCCAGGGCGTGCGCGAGCGGCTGCAGCGCGCGTACGCGCGCAAGGGCTTGAGCGCGGCGCAGTGGCGCCACGTCACGCGCTCGCTCGATCCGAGCGATCCGAACATCCTCACCATAGGCTTCGCGCGGCGCTTCGCCACGTACAAGCGCGCCTCGCTCCTGCTCCGTGACCGCGAGCGTCTGTCGCGGCTCATCAACCGCGCGGAGCGTCCGGTCGTGTTCTTGTTCGCGGGCAAGGCGCATCCCGCCGACGAGCCGGGCAAGCAGGTGCTGCGCGAGATCATGCAGCTCATGCTGGCGCCCGAGGTGATCGGGCGGGTCGTGTTCATCGAGGACTACGACATCCAGCTCGCCCGCTGGCTCGTCTCGGGCGTCGATGTGTGGCTCAACAATCCGATCGCGCCGCTCGAGGCGAGCGGCACCTCCGGAATCAAGGCGGCCATCAACGGGCGGCTCAACCTGAGCGTACTCGATGGCTGGTGGGCGGAAGGGTGGGCCGTCGACAACGGCTGGGGTATCCCGCCGGTGAACGCGCGCGACCCCGAGCGGCGCGATGCGCTCGAGGCCGAGCTCATCCTCGACACCCTCGAGGAGGAGGTCGCCCCGCTTTACTACGCCCGCAACGGCAGCGGCTATTCCGCGGAGTGGGTGCGCCGCAGCAAGCGTGCGATGATGACCGTCATCCCGCAGTTCAGCACCCGGCGCATGCTCGAGGACTATGTGACGGGACTGTATCGTCCGGCGGCAGAGCAGTCGCGGCGGCTCTGCGCCGACGGCTACGCGGGAGCGAAGGCGCTCGCCGAATGGAAGCGGCGCGTGCGCGAGGCGTGGCCGAAGGTGAGCCTCAAGATGCTCTCCGATGCGCCGGCCGAGCTGCCGCAGCGCGAGCGGCTCGAGCTGCGCGTCGCGGCGGCGCTCGGCGGCCTCTCCCCGAGCGACGTGCGCGTGGAGTTCGTGGCGCGCCGCCGCCTGCCGCAGGTGAGCTTCGAGCCCCCGGCGCTCTCGTCCTACCGGGAGGTGTCTCCGGCGGGCTTGTGGACCGCGGCGCTCGCCTCGACGGGCGAGCACCTGCCGGAAGGCGATGCGGTGTTCACGCTCGACGTCGAGCCGCCCGCGAGCGGCCAGTTCGCCACGGAGATCCGCGTGTATCCCTGCCACGAGATGCTCGCGCACCCGTACGAGCTCGGCTTGATGAAATGGCTGTGAGCGCGCTGGTAGTATCGTAGGGAGCCATGCCGAGACTGCCCCCGCGCGCTTCCTCCGGACGCTACGTGAGCCGCCTGACGCGCGGCACGCTCGCGGTGGTGATGGCGGGAGGCCGCGGCGAGCGGCTGAAGGCGCTCACCGCGCACCGCTGCAAGCCCGCGACGCCGTTCGGCGGCAAGTTCCGCATCATCGACTTCGTCCTGTCGAACTGCGTCAATTCCGGTATCCGCCAGATCTCGATCCTGACGCAGTACAAGGCACAGTCCCTCATCCAGCATGTGCACCAGGGCTGGAGCTACCTGCGCGGGGAGTTCGGCGAGTTCGTCGAGGTGGTGCCCGCGCAGCAGCAGATCGGCCCCTCCTGGTACCGCGGCACGGCCGACGCGCTCTATCAGAACCTCGATCTCATTCTCTCGCACCGGCCGAAGCATGTCCTGGTGCTCGCGGGCGATCACATCTACAAGATGGATTACGGCCCGATGATCGCCTACCACCTCGAGAAAGGCGCCGACGTGACCGTGGGGGCCGTGGTGCTTCCCGCCGCGCAGTCGCGCAGCTTCGGCGTGCTCGAGGCGACGGAATGGAACCGCGTGACGCGGTTCACCGAGAAGCCGGCCCCGCAGAGCCTCCCCGGCGCGCCGAGCTCGATCCTCGCGTCCATGGGCATCTACGTCTTCAATACCCGGCTGCTCGAGAAGCTTCTCACGGAGGATGCCGCGGATGCGGGCTCGCAGCACGATTTCGGCAAAGACGTGATCCCGCATGCGATCGGGACGCGGCCGGTGTTCGCCTATCCGTTCCAGAACGTGAGAACGCGCGCGCAGAGCTACTGGCGCGACGTGGGCACTCTCGACGCCTACTACGACGCCAATCTCGAGCTGGTGCACGTCGATCCCGAGCTCAACATCTACGACCGCGAATGGCCGATCTGGACCTACCAGGTGCACTCGCCGCCGGCGAAGTTCGTGCTGGACGAGGACGGCCGGCGCGGCGTCGCGATCAACTCGATGGTTTCCGGCGGCTGCATCATCTCGGGCTCGACCGTGCGCGGCTCGCTGCTGTTCTCGGACGTGAGAGTCGACGAGCGCTCGGTCGTCGAGGCTGCCGTCGTGCTGCCGCGGGTGGAGATCGGCAGGGGCTGCGAGGTGCGCCGCGCGATCCTCGACGAGGGCTGCCAGATTCCGGACGGCATGCGCATCGGCGTCGACCGGGAGTCCGACCTCGAGCGCTTCCACGTCACGGGCAACGGCGTCGTGCTCGTCACCCCCGACATGCTCCGCGGCCTCACCGGGCCGTGAACCTGATCCGGGCAGCGATGGTAGATTGCGCCCGATGAGCGCGCCGCGCCTTCCAGTCGTGCTGTTGTGGCACATGCATCAGCCGCAGTACCGCGATGCCCTGACCGGGCAGTACGCGCTGCCCTGGACGTACCTGCACGCTATCAAGGACTACACGGACATGGCCGCGCATCTCGAGGCGCATGCGAGCGCGCGGGCGGTCGTCAATTTCACCCCGGTCCTGCTCGAGCAGCTCGAGGACCTCACGCAGCGCATCGCGCGGCATCTGGGACGCGGGGATCCCCTGCCGGACCCGGTGCTCGCCTTGCTCGGCTCGGGGGCGTTGCCGCAGGGCGGCCGCGAGCGGGCCGAGCTGCTGCGCGCGTGCTTGCGCGCACACCGGCAGCACATGATCGAGCGCTTCGCGCCCTATCTCGAGCTCGCGGGCCTCGCCGAACCCCTCGCCACGCCGCAGCGCGCTGGGTACGCCTCGGATCAGCTGCTCCACGACCTCGCGGTGTGGTACCACCTCGCCTGGATGGGCGAGTCCGTGCGGCACTCCGACGTGCGCATCGCGGCGCTCGCGGAGCAAGGCCACGATTTCTCGGCGCGTCAGCGGCGCGAGCTGCTCGCGCTCGTGGGCGAGCTCATCGGCGGCGTCATCCCACGCTTCGGCAAGCTGCGCGCGGCCGGGCGCTGCGAGTTGTCGGTCTCGCCCTACAGCCATCCGATCGTGCCGCTGCTCATCGACTTTCGAGCCGCGCGGGAATCCTGGCCCGGCTCGCCCCTGCCGAGCCACGCCGGCTATCCGGGTGGCGCCGAGCGTGCCGACTGGCAGATCGCCGAGTCGCTGCGGGTGTTCACGCGCTGCTTCGGTGCGCCGCCCGCCGGCTGCTGGCCCTCCGAGGGCGCCGTGAGCGCGGCCACGCTGCAGCTGCTCGAGGCCCGGGGCTTCAAATGGGCGGCATCGAGCGACAACGTACTGCGCGCGAGCCTTGCGGCGAGCGCCGAGGCGCAGCTCCTCGATCGGCCGTACCACCTACCGGGCGGGAGGCTCGCGTGCTTCTTTCGCGACGATCGGCTCTCGGACCTCATCGGTTTCACCTACGCCACCTGGCACGGCGACGATGCGGCGCGCAATCTGGTGCATGAGTTGACGACGCTCGCGCGGAGCGCGGGCGCGGGCGCGGGCTCGGAGCCGGGCGCGGGGTCGGAGCGCGCCGTGCTCATCGCGCTCGACGGGGAGAACGCCTGGGAGCATTACCCGTTCAACGGTTACTACTTCCTCGATGCGCTCTACGCCGGCCTCGCCGCGGAGCCGTCGCTCGAGCTGACGACGCTCTCCGACTGCCTCGCGCGCGGCCTCGAGCCGCTGCCGCTCGCGCATCTCAGGGCCGGGAGCTGGGTGCACGGCACGTTCTCCACCTGGATGGGCGATGCCGCCAAGAATGCCGCCTGGGATCTGCTCTGCGAGGCGAAGCAGGCATTCGACGGGACGCTTGCCCGCGGGGAGCTCGCGGACGAGCGTCGAGCCGCCGCCGAGCGCCAGCTCGCCCTATGCGAGGGGTCCGATTGGTTCTGGTGGTTCGGCGACTACAATCCGCGCGAGAGCGTGCGGCAGTTCGACGAGCTCTATCGGCGCCAGCTCGGGATCCTCTACGAGCTGCTCGGCCGTCCCGCCCCTGCCAGCCTCTCGCGGCCGCTCTCGGTAGGCGCCGAGGACGGGCGGCAGGCCGAGATGGAGCACGGCGGTGTGATGCGCCGCGCGTTCGCAAAGTGAGTGCGCGGCCGTACTTGCTCTTCGTGCGCGCGGGCGCGGACTCCCACCACCGCCGACTCATCGCGGAGGACCCCCACCGCAACTGGGACTGCTGCGTGAGCTGGTACGTGCCCCCCGCGGACGAGCACCTCGCCGAGTACTACTCGAGCGGCGGGGACAACAAGCTCGAGGGTTTTCTCGAGTTCTGGCGCGATCGGCCCCAGCCGTGGCCGTACCGCTACGTCTGGATCATGGACGACGACGTTTATCTAGAGCCGGGTGATGTCTCGCGCTTCTTCGAGATCTGCGAGCGCTATCGCACCTACGTCGCGCAGCCCGCGCTGCGCTGGCTGACGCACACGACGCTCAATGTGCTGGTGCGCAACCCCGCGTGCGTGCTGCGGCGGGTGAGCTTCGTCGAGGTGATGGCGCCGTGCTTCTCCACGCCCGCCCTCGAGCGCCTCATCCATACGTTCGACTGGACCAAGAGCACTTGGGGTACCGACTGGGCCTGGGGCTGCCTGCTGCAAGGACAGGAGCCGCTCTATGTCGTCGATGCGATCGTGATGGCGCACACGCGCACCGGCGATGGCCGGCCCGGCGCTTTCTACCGCAAGCTCTCGGCCATGGGCGTCGATCCCGCCGAGGAGCTGCGGCGGGTCGAGCGCATGTTCCCGGAATTCGTCGGCGCGCGGACGCTCGGCGATGGGCATGTCTTCAGGAGCGGGATCCCGCGGTGCCTCACCGGAGCGATGCTGCGCGTGTTCGAGCGACTGAAGGTGATCGTCCGGCTGCGCAAGCAGTTCCTGCGGCAGTGGCGACTCGGCCGGGCGCGGCTCGAGGATCTCGTGCACGGAGTCCGATAGTGTGCACGGAGTTCGTTAGCATGCACGGCGTCCACTAGCGCAGGCGCCGGATGCTCACATCCGTCCTCGGTCCGAGGCGCGCGGGCGCGCTGCTGCCCTTCAGCTCGCTCGAAGCCG
>JBOHZT010000104.1:0-9427 GCA_050738535.1 Steroidobacteraceae bacterium | reverse complement strand
TGCTATGCCTCCGACATCACCCGAACCTTCCCCGTGAACGGCCGCTTCACCGCGGCGCAGCGCGCGATCTACGAGATCGTGCTGGAAGCCAATCTCGCGGCCATCGCCAAGGTCCGGCCCGGAAACTCGTGGAACGATGCGCACGCTGCCGCGGTGCGAGTGGTGACGCAGGGACTCAAGCGGCTCGGGCTCCTGAAGGGCCGCGTGGCGGCGCTCGAGCGCGAGGGCGCCTATCGCCGCTACTTCATGCACAGGACCGGCCACTGGCTCGGCATGGACGTTCACGATGTCGGGGACTACAAGGTCGGCGACGAATGGCGCGTCCTCGAGCCCGGCATGGTGCTCACGGTCGAGCCGGGCATCTACATCTCCTCCACGCCGCGGGGCGTGGCGCGCGAGTTCCGCAACATCGGCATCCGCATCGAGGACGACGTGCTCGTCACGCGCGATGGCGCGGAGGTGCTGACCGCGGCCGCGCCGAAGGATCCCGCGGAGATCGAGTCCTTGATGGCGGCGTCCTGACGCGCGGCCTGCCGCACGAGCACCGGACGCGCCCGCGAGAGCGTCAGTCAGTCATGGAAAGAATCGATGTCGCGATCGTCGGCGGGGGCATGGTCGGAGCGAGCTTCGCGCTCGCGCTCGCCGGAACGCGGCTGCGGATCGGACTGATCGAGCGCTTCGGCTTCGGCTCGAGCAATCAGACGAGCTTCGATGAGCGCACGACGGCGCTCGGCAACGCGAGCCGCCGGATCTACGAGGCGCTCGGGATCTGGGAGCGCGTCCGGCCGCAAGCGGCGGCGATCCGCTCGATCCACGTCTCCGATGCCGGCCGCTTCGGGTTCGCGCGGCTCGAGGCGAGCGCGCAAGGCGTCGAGGCGTTCGGGTTCGTTGCGCCGAACCGCGCGCTCGGCGCGGCGCTCTGGGATCGGATCGCGCAGGCGCCCGGCATCGTGAGTCTCGTGCCTGCGACGGTGACGGCGATCGAGATCGGCGCGAGCGAGGTCGAGCTCGCGGTGGAGCGGGACGGACGCAGTGAATCGATTGCGGCGCGGCTCGTGGTCGCCGCAGACGGCGCCGGGTCGAAGGTGCGCGAGGCCGCGGGCATCGGCGCGCGTGTGAGGGACTACGGTCAGGTCGCCGTGGTGGCGCACGTGCGAGCCGACCGGCCGCACGACGGGACTGCGTACGAGCGCTTCACGCCGTCCGGCCCGATCGCGCTTCTGCCGCTCGCGGACGGCGGCTACACCGCCGTGTGGGCCCGGTCGCCGACGGATGCCGACGAGACGCGCAAGCTCGACGATCGGGAGTTCCTCAGCCAGTTCCAGGAGCGCTTCGGCTGGCGCGCCGGCCGATTTGTCGAGGCCGGCCGGCGCGGCGCCTATCCGCTCGCGCTCTCGCGCGCGAGCGTCCTCACCGGCCGACGCGCCGTCCTCATCGGCAATGCGGCGCAGGCGCTGCACCCCGTCGCGGGACAGGGTTTCAATCTCGGCCTGCGCGACGCGGCCATGCTGGCGGAGGTGCTGGCCAGGTCAGCGGGCGACCCCGGCGCGCCCGCGGTGCTCGACCGCTTCGCCAAGGAGCGTGCCGCGGATCGGCGGGGTGTCGTGGGCTTCACCGACGGGCTCGTGCGGCTCTTCGGCGATTCGCGCGGCGCGGTGAGGCTCGCGCGCAATCTGGGTCTGCTGCTCTTCGACGTCACTCCGCCGGCGAAGAGCGCGCTCGCGCGGGTGAGCACGGGCTTCGGCGGCCGCACGCCCCGCCTCGCCCGGGGATTGCCGCTCACGTGAGCGCCGCGCCCGGTGCGGCACTCGACGTGCTGATCGTGGGCGGCGGTCTCGTCGGCGGCGCCGCGGGAGCGCTGCTGCAGCGCGGCGCGGCGGCGGCCGGACGGCCGCTCACGATCGGCATCCTCGAGCGCACCCGCCCCGAGCGTCCGGCCGTCGATGCGCCGCTCGATGCGCGAGTCACGACGCTCTCGCGCGCGAGCGAGCGCATTCTCGGCTGCGCGGCGGCCTGGGAGAAGATCGCGGGCCCGCGTATCGCGCTTTGCGAGCGAATGCGCATCTGGCATCACTCGATCGCCGCGGCGAGTCGCGACGTTCTCACGTTCGATGCCGCCGATGCCGGGGAGCCGAATCTCGGTGTCGTCGCGGAGAATCGCCTGGTGCAAGCGGCCGCGATCGAGTCCTTCGAAGCCGCCGGCGGCCGTCTCGTCCTCGGCACGCTCGAGCGTCTGGAGGCCCACGATGCGTACGTCGAGGCGCGGACGAGCGCCGGGTCGTTGCGCGCCCGGCTCGTCGTGGGCGCGGACGGCGCCCGCTCGACCGTACGCGAGACGCTCGGCGTCACCATCGATGCGGCGAGCTACCATCAAACGGCGATCGTCGCGAACGTCGCGACGGAGCGGCCGCACGAGCACACGGCATACCAGCGGTTCCTCGGCGTCGGCACGCTCGCGTTCCTGCCGCTCGCGGGCGGCGCGAGCTCGATCGTGTGGTCCGCGGACGCGGCCGTGGCTGCGGCGCTCCTCGATGCCGCGCCGTCGCAGTTCGAGCAGCAGCTCGCACGACAAATCGACGCGGTGCTCGGGGCCGTGCGGCTGCTCACCGAGAGGTTCTCCTTTCCGTTGCGCAGGCTCGCGGCGCACCGCTACACCGCCCATCGCTGCGCACTCGTCGGCGACGCCGCTCACGCGGTACATCCCCTCGCGGGCCAGGGCGCCAATCTCGGGCTGCTCGATGCCGCCTCGCTCGCCGAGGTGGTGATCGCCGCGATCGTCGAAGGCGAGGATCCGGGCGCCGAGCGGGTGCTGCGGCGTTACGAGCGGTGGCGCAAGAGCGAGACGCAGCCGATGGCGACCGCCATCGACGCGTTCGACCGCTGGCTCGCGCACGGCGCGGGACCCGTGGCGCGCACGGCGCAACGCGGGCTTGCCTGGGTCAACCGCAGCCAGGAAGCGAAGCGCCTGTTCATCGCGCGCGCGCTCGGGCTCACGGGGGAACTGCCGCAGGCCGCGCGGCTCGGCGGGGATAGCCGGAGGCTCGCGCGCTAGCGCGTCCGCGCGGCGCGCGAGCACGCACCGCGACGGCGCTCAGCGCAGGGGGATCGCGTCGAGCTTCGCGGCGCAGATGAAATCGTTCTCCGAGAGTCCCTTCACGGCGTGGGTCGAGAAGACCACCCGGCACACGCCGTAGCCGACTTCGAGATCCGGGTGGTGGTCCTCGATGTTCGCGACGTGCGCGAGCGCGTTGACGAAGCTCATCGTCCGGTAGAAGTCCTTGAACTTGAACTCGCGGCGGATCGACGCCGCATCCTCCGCGAGTCGCCATTGCGGCGCGAGCTGCTTCATGAGGCTCTCGGCCTCGGCGCGGGGGAGTGGGGGGACGCCGCCCTCGCAGGGCTTGCAGCGCTTGTCGGTCAGCTGGGTCATGAAAGCACCTCCTCGTGCAGTCAGTGTGCCGCGCGGCCGAGCATCACGGCTGCCGCGCGTGCCTGCGGCAGAGCGTCACGCAGCCGGGCGCCGCGCAAACTTGCGGGCGATGTAGCGCTCCACGAGCTCCTCGAATTCCTCGGCGATGTGCTCGCCCTTCAGCGTGACGGTCTTCGCGCCATCCTCGTACACCGGCGCGACGGGGCGCTCGCCCGTGCCGGGCAGGCTGATGCCGAGGTTCGCATGCTTGCTCTCGCCAGGTCCATTGACGACGCAGCCCATGACGGCGACGGTCATGTCCTCGACGCCCTCGAAGCTGCGCCGCCATTCGGGCATGCGATGGCGGATGTGGGACTGAATGCGCTGCGCGAGCTCCTGGAAGTACGTGCTGGTCGTGCGTCCGCATCCCGGGCAAGCCGTCACCATCGGCGTGAACGAGCGCAGGCCCATCGTCTGCAGGATCTCCTGCGCGACGATCACCTCCTGCGTGCGGTCGCCGCCCGGCTCGGGCGTCAGGGACACGCGGATGGTGTCGCCTATTCCCTGCTGCAGCAGCACTGCCATGCCGGCCGTCGAGGCGACGATGCCCTTCGAGCCCATCCCTGCCTCGGTGAGGCCGAGGTGCAGCGGATAGTCGCAGCGCGCGCCGAGATCATCATAGATGGCGATGAGGTCCTGCACGCCGCTCACTTTCGCGGAGAGGATGATCCGATCGCGGGGCAGCCCGAGCTCGACGGCGCGCTCCGCGCTGTTGAGCGCGGAGAGCACCACGGCGTTGCGCATCACCTCGCGCGCGGTGAGCGGCTCGGAGCGCGCGGAGTTCTCGTCCATGAGCCTCGTGAGCAGGTCTTGATCGAGGCTGCCCCAGTTGACGCCGATGCGCACCGGCTTGCCGTTGCGGCAGGCGACATCGATCATCTCGGCGAACTGCGGATCGCGCTTGCTGCCCCGGCCGACGTTGCCGGGATTGATGCGGTACTTGGCGAGCGCCTCGGCGCACGCCGGATGCTCGCGCAGCAGCTTGTGACCGTTGAAGTGGAAATCCCCGATCAGCGGCACGCCGACGCCCATCTGATCGAGGCGCTCGCGGATCGGTGCGACCGCCGCAGCCGCCTCGCTGGTGTTGACGGTGATCCTGACGAGCTCGGAGCCGGCCCGCGCGAGCGACTTGACCTGGAGCACGGTCGCTTCCACGTCGGCGGTGTCGGTGTTCGTCATCGACTGGACGACGATGGGGTTCGAGCCGCCGACACGGACGGCGCCTACGGCCACGGTGAGACTGGAGCGGCGGGCGATCGACATGTCCACATTGTACCCGGGCGCGCGGCTGGCTGGGAATGAACGCCCGACCGCGAACTGGGAGCGAGCCCGGCGCGCTGCTATGCTGCCCCGGCCGGAGGGGTCCATGGGACGAGAGACACCGCTCTACGAGTTGCACGAGGCCTGCGGCGCGAGTTTCGTCGACTTCGGCGGCTGGAACATGCCGCTGCATTACGGCTCGCAGATCGCAGAGCACCATGCGGTGAGGCGCTCCGCAGGCGTGTTCGACGTATCGCACATGGGCATCATCGATGTGCGCGGCAACGGTGCGCGAGGCTTCCTCGAGAGGCTGCTCGCCAACGACGTGGGCAAGCTCACGGCGGCCGGCCAGGCGCTCTACAGCCTGATGCTCGACGAATCAGGCGGCATCGTCGACGACCTGATCGCGTACTTCCTCGTTCCCGGCGCGGATTTTCGGCTGATCGTCAATGCCGCGACCCGAGATGGCGATCTCGCCTGGATGCGAGACGCGGCCGCCGCGCTGGACGGCTCCGTCGAGATCCAGGAGCACACCGATCTCGCACTCCTCGCGCTCCAGGGGCCGGATGCGTCCGCGAAGCTCGCGGAGTTGCTCGCGCCCGCGGACGCCGAGTTGGCCCTCGCTCTCAGGCCGTTCCAGGAGCGATCGCTCGGGAGCTGGCTCGTCGCGCGGACCGGCTATACCGGAGAGGACGGCTTCGAGGTGATGATGCCCGCGGCCGATGCCGCAGCGGCCTGGAGCCGGCTCATCGGCCTCGGGGTCCAGCCCTGCGGGCTCGGCGCGCGCGATACCCTGCGGCTCGAAGCCGGCCTCAATCTTTACGGCCACGACATGGACCGCAGCACCCATCCGTTCGAGTCCGGACTCGGATGGACGGTCGCGCTCGAGCCGCGCGCGCGGCGGTTCACGGGGCGCGACGCGCTCGAGGCGATCGCGCGGGAAGGCTCGGCGCGCAAGCTCGTCGGGCTCGTGCTCGAAAGCGGCGGCGTGCTGCGCGCCGGCCAACGGGTCGTCGTGCCCGACGCGGGCGAGGGCTTCGTGACGAGCGGCACGTTCTCGCCGACGCTGGGGCGCTCGATTGCGCTCGCGCGCGTGCCGGCCGGCACCGGCGCGCGCGTCAGCGTGAATATCCGCGGCAAGGCGCTCGACGCCCTCGTGGTCAAGCCGCCTTTCGTGCGGCATGGGCGATCGTGCCTGGCGTGAGTGCTGCCCTGAAGCGAGGTATCTCATGAGCTCTCATTCCGATAACCCTGTGCCGGACGACATTCCGGACGATCTCCAGTACACGCGCACGCACGAGTGGGTGCGTGAGCTTCCCGGCGGCGAGCTGGAGCTCGGTATCACGGATCACGCGCAGCGTGCGCTCGGCGACCTGGTGTTCGTCGAGGCGCCGCAGCCCGGCCGCCGGGTGCGCGCCGGGGATTCCTGCGGTGTAGTGGAGTCGGTGAAGGCGGCCTCCGATGTCTCGAGTCCCATCGAGGGCGAGATCACGGCCGCCAACGCCGCGCTCGCCTCCGCGCCGGAGCGCATCAATCAGGATCCCTATCATGGGGGCTGGATCGCGCGCATCCGGCCGGCGCCCGAGGCGGACCGCTCGGTGCTCCTCTCGGCGGCGCAGTACCGCAAGACGCTCGCGGCGGAGGGCGGCTGATGGGGTATGTCCCGCACTCAGCGGAGGATGGCTGATGGCGTTCATTCCGCACACGGCCGCGGATGTCGCCGAGATGCTCGCGGCCATCGGCGTGCCGAGCGTCGAGTCGCTCTTCGACGAAATTCCCCCCGCGATCCGCAGTCCGCCGCCGGCCCGCTTCCCGGACGCGCTCGGGGAGATGGAGATCGGCCGCCTCATGAGAGAGCGGGCCGCGGCGGATGCGACCGCGCTCACGTTCCTCGGCGCCGGCGCCTACGAGCACCACATCCCCGCGGCGGTGTGGGCGATCGCCACGCGCGGGGAGTTCTACAGCAGCTACACGCCGTACCAGGCCGAGGCGAGCCAGGGCACGCTGCAGACGATCTACGAGTTCCAGACGATGATCGCGAGTCTCACGGGCATGGAAGTCGCGAACGCCTCGCTCTACGACGGCGCGTCGGCGTTCGCCGAGGCACTGCTCATGGCGGTGCGCCTGAAGTTCGCGCGCGAGCAGCGCGCGACGCCGGTTCGAGCGCTCGTGCCCCGCGCGATGCACCCGCACTACCGGGCGGCCGCCCGGACGTTGACGAGCCGCCAGGGCCTCGAGCTCGAGGAAATCGATTACGACCGCACGAGTGGCCGCACGCTCCTCGCCTCGCTCGAGGCTCACGGCGTCGAGGGAGTCGCGGCCGTCGCGATCCAGCAGCCGAATTTCTTCGGCGTGATCGAGGAGGCGGATGCCTTGAGCGAGTGGGCGCGCAGCCGCTCGATCCCCGTCGTCGCGGTCGTGAATCCCACCTCGCTCGCGCTCCTCCAGCCGCCCGGGCGCTGGCGTGGAGGCGCCGACGTGGTGGTCGGCGAGGGGCAGCCGCTCGGCATTGCGTTGTCCTCGGGCGGCCCGTACTTCGGCTTCATGGCGACTCGGATGGCGCACGTGCGGCAGATGCCGGGCCGCCTCGTCGGTCGGACCGCCGATCTCGCAGGCCGCGAGGGCTTCACGCTCACGCTGCAGGCGCGCGAGCAGCACATCCGCCGCGGCCGCGCCACCTCCAACATATGCACCAACCAGGGACTGATGGTGACCGCGGCGGCGATCTATCTCACGCTCATGGGACCGCGGGGATTGCGGCGGGTGGCCGAGGCTTGCCATGCGCGCACGCGCGAGCTCGCGGCGTCGCTCGCGAGGATCGCGGGCGTGCGGGCGGCTTTCACGGCGCCCTGCTTCCACGAGAGCGTGCTGCAGCTCGAGGGGCCGGCGGCGCCGGTCCTCGAGGCGCTCGCGCGCAGGGGAATTCTCGGCGGTCTCGATCTCGCGCCGTACTATCCCGAGCTCGGCGGCGCTTTCCTCGCGGCGGCGACCGAGACGAAAACGAGCGAGGATATCGCGAGGTTCGCCGCGGGACTGCGCGAGGCGCTCGGCGCCCGGGAGGCGGCCTGATGCGCGAGCGGGTGATCTTCGAGTACTCGCGCTCCGGCCGCGGCGCCGAGGCACAGTGGCCGCGGAGCCCGCAGGCGCCGGCGGACGACATTCCCCCCGAGCTGCTGCGGTCGCAGCCGCCGCTGCTTCCCGAGGTGAGCGAGCTCGATGCCGTGCGGCACTTCACGCGGCTCTCGCAGCTCAACTTCTCGATCGACACGCACTTCTATCCGCTCGGCTCCTGCACCATGAAGTACAACCCCAAGGCGTGCAACGCGCTCGCCATGCTGCCGCAGTTCGCCGCGCGCCATCCGCTCGCGCCGGAGGCGCGCGGACAGGGGGTCCTCGCCTGTCTGCATGAGCTGCAGGAGATGCTCGGCGCCGCGACCGGCATGCCGGCGGTCGGCTTGAGTGCGATGGCCGGCGCGCAAGGGGAATTCGCGGGCGTCGCGATGATCCTCGCGCACCACCGCGCGCGCGGGGATCTCGGGCGCGTCGAGATCCTCGTGCCCGAGGCCGCGCACGGGACCAATCCCGCGACAGCGAGCTTCTGCGGCGGCCGAGTGCGCGAGATCCCGGTCGACGCCAGCGCAGACGTGAGCCTCGAGGCGCTGAGGGCTGCGGTCGGACCGAGCACCGCCTGCCTCATGCTCACCAATCCGTCGACGCTCGGTGTCTTCGAGCGCCACATCCTCGAGGTCGCCGAGATCGTTCACGGCGCCGGCGGCCTGCTCTACTACGACGGCGCCAACTTGAACGCCATTCTCGGCAAGGTGCGTCCGGCGGACATGGGGTTTGACGTGATGCACATGAATCTGCACAAGACCTTCTCGACGCCGCACGGCGGCGGCGGGCCGGGTGCGGGCGCGATCGGCGCGAGCCGAACGCTCGAGCCCTATCTCCCGGTTCCGCTGGTCGGCCACGAGGCGGGCCGCTACCGCTGGCTCACGGAGCGCGACCGGCCGCAGAGCATCGGCAGACTCTCGGCCTTCATGGGCAACGCCGGGGTGCTCTTGCGGGCGTACGTTTATCTGCGGATGCTCGGCCGCGAGGGGCTCGCCGAGGTCGCCGAGCACGCGGCGCTCAATGCGAACTACCTGCTCGCGAGGCTGCGCGCGGCGGGGTTCGATGCGGCCTATCCGGACCGGCGCGCGAGCCACGAGTTCATCCTCACGCTGCGGCGCGAGGCCCGCGAGCACGAGGTGACGGCGATGGATTTCGCGAAGCGCCTGCTGGATCATGGCATGCATGCGCCGACCACCTATTTCCCGCTGCTGGTGCCGGAATGTCTGCTGATCGAGCCGACCGAGACGGAGAGCAAGGAGACCCTCGACGCTTTCGTCGAGGCGATGGTGAGCATCGAGCGCGAGGCGCGCGAGGACCCGGAGCGGGTCCGCCGCGCGCCGCATACGCTTCCGGTACGCCGGCTGGATGATGTCCGGGCGGCGCGGCAGCTCGATCTCACGTGGAAGCCGAGGAACTCGAGTGAATCATCACCGTCATAACTTCAACTCCGTCGCCGCGGCTGCATCCCCGATGAGACAGACTCGATTCCTCTGGGCGGCGTGGCTCCTGCCGCTGCTGCCGCTCGCGGTGGCGCACGCCGAGTCTGCCGTGAGTGCGCGTGCCACGCCGCTCGCGGTCAGCGCC
>JBOHZT010000103.1:0-9492 GCA_050738535.1 Steroidobacteraceae bacterium | reverse complement strand
GATGATGCGGCGCTGCACGGGCTTCAGCCCATCCGCGAGCGCGGGCAGCGCGCGGTCGAGGATGACGTACATCGAGTAGTCGAGGTAAGCCTTCTCGGTGAAGGCCTTGAGCGAGCGGCGCTCGATGCCCTCGAAGTTGAGCTCCTGGGTTCTCACACCTGTACCTCGGCAAGGTTGCCCTTCTCCTCGAGCCACTCGCGCCGGTCCGCCGCGCGCTTCTTGGCGAGCAGCATGTCGAGCAGCTGATCCGTGCCGTCCGCGCCGTCGATCGTCAACTGCACGAGGCGCCGGGTGCGCGGATCGATGGTCGTCTCCCGCAGCTGCCCGGGATTCATCTCGCCGAGCCCCTTGAAGCGGGTCACGGTGGGCTTCGACCGAGGGCTCGCCCGCTCGATGCGCTCGAGGAGCCGATCGCGCTCGGCGTCGTCGAGCGCGTACTGCACTTCCCGGCCGTGGTCGACCCGGTAGAGCGGCGGCATCGCCACGAACACGTGCCCTTCGGTAACGAGCGGACGAAAGTGCTTGAGGAACAGCGCGCACAGCAGCGTCGCGATGTGCAGCCCGTCGGAGTCCGCGTCCGCGAGGATGCAGATGCGGTGGTAGCGCAGCTGCGTGAGGTCGGCCGAGCCGGGCTCGACCCCGAGCGCGACGCTGATGTCGTGCACTTCCTGGGAAGAGCCGATCTCCCGGTGATCGAGCTCCCAGGTGTTCAGGATCTTGCCCCTCAGGGGCATGATGGCCTGGAAGTCCTTGTCGCGCGCCTGCTTGGCCGAGCCGCCGGCCGAATCGCCCTCGACCAAGAACAGCTCCGAGCGCGACGGATCCTGGGAAGCGCAGTCCGCGAGCTTGCCCGGCAGCGCAGGCCCCGCCGCCACCCGCTTGCGCACCACCCGCTGCGCCGCCTTCAGCCGCTCCTCGGCGTTCGCGATCGCGAATCGCGCGATGCGCTCGCCGGCATCCGCATGCCCATGCAGCCACAGCGACAGTGAATCGCGCACGAATGACTCGACGAGCGCCGCGGCGTCGCGCGAGCCGAGGCGCTCCTTCATCTGTCCGGCGAACTGCGGCTCATGGATCTTCACCGAGAGGACGAAATTGACCTTGAGCCACACGTCCTCCGGCGTGAGCTTCACGCCTCGGGGCACGAGGCTGCGGAACTCGCAGAACTCGCGGAGCGCTTGGGCGACGCCGGCGCGCAGGCCATTCACGTGCGTCCCGCCCTCCGGGGTGGGGATGAGATTCACGTAGCTCTCACCGAGCGTCTGATCCGCGTCCGGCGTCCAGGCGAGGGCGTACTCCACCGCCTCGCCGTTCTCCTTGTGTCCGGTGATGGGCTCCGCCGGCAACCGCTCGGCGTCGCCGACCTCCTCGAGCAAGTAGCTTCCGAGGTTGCCCGTGAAGAACCACTCCTCCTGCTCGCCCGTCGCCTCGTTGCGAAAGCGCGTGCGCAGACCGGGGCAGAGCACCGCCTTCGCCTTCAAAGTGTGCGTGAGCTGCGGGACGGAGAACTTCTCGGAGTCGAAGAACTTCGGGTCCGGCCAGAACCGCACGGTCGTGCCGGTGTTGCGCTGCCCGACGCTGCCGATCCCCTCGAGCTTCGAGGTGAGCCGCCCATCTTGGAAGCCGATGCGGTATTCCTTCCCCCCGCGCTTCACGCGGCACTCGAGCCGCTTCGAGAGCGCGTTGACGACGGACACGCCCACGCCGTGCAGGCCACCCGAGAACTCGTACGTCTTATCCGAGAACTTGGCGCCGGCATGCAGCCGGGTCAGGATCAGCTCGACGCCGCTCACCTTCTCCTTCGGATGGATGTCGACCGGCATGCCGCGGCCGTCGTCGACCACCTCGAGCGAGCCGTCCGTGTGCAAGGTCACGGAGATTTCCTTGCAGTGGCCGGCGACCGCCTCGTCGACGCTGTTGTCGATCACCTCATGCGCGAGGTGATTCGGCCGCGAGGTATGGGTATACATGCCCGGCCTGCGCCGGACGGGCTCGAGGCCGGAGAGCACCTCGATGTCGGAGGCGGTGTACGTTGCGCTCATTCGCGGGTCAGATCGGCGAGGAGCGCGGCGCGCTGCGCTGGCGGGACGGGATCGAGCGCGTGACGGTAGTGCCCGTGGTCAACGCCCACGGCGAGCGCGGCGCCCCCGGCGAGCGCGGCGACGGCCTGCGAGGGGAGCTCGAAGCGCAGGAAGTGCACGGAGGAGGTCTTCTCCTCGTTCTCGCGCTCGAGGTCCTCGTCCGCGATCGCAAAGACTTCCTCGGTGCCGGCCGCCCGCACCCAGCAGCGCCGCTCGATGCCCTTCAATTCCCGCAGCCGGCGCTGGCGCTCCTCGGCGTCCGGAAACTCGATGAGCAGCGTCACTTTCCAGTTACGACCGTCGGGGATGAGCGGATTGTAGGCCTCGAGCTCCTCGGCGATGCCGTCGGGCTCGAAGATACGCTCCGCCCGCAGCATCTCCTGCACCTGGTACTGCACGGTGAGCCGGTCCTCGAAGCACCAGGTGGTGCTGGGCCCCACGGCGAGGCGGCGCGGCACCTTGTGCTCGAGCACGCGCGCCCGGAATGCGGCGCGCTCCCTCGCATACCGCTCGAGGGGGAGCAGGTCGCCCGGTGCGAGCTTGTTCATGACATTCAGATCCCGTAAGCGATACGCAGCAGCGCGAGCGGATGCTCCGGCCCGTGTGGCGTCGTAGCCCGCCCGGCATGCGGGCCCTCCGCGGCGCCCGCACCCGATGCCTCTTTGGCGCCCGCCGCGCCGAGCAGGCTCTCGAGCTGGCGACCGGCCATCGGGCAGTCGCTCGAGTAGTGATCCGCCCCCGCCTTCGCGACACGCGCGGCCACCGGCGTGCCGATCTTCACCGACGCCGCGCGAAACTCGCGCTTCACGCCATAAGTGCCATCGTGCCCGGAGCAGCGTTCGATCACCTCGACCGTCGTTCCGGGGACGAGCCTCAGGATGTCGCGCGTCTTCAGGCCGATGTTCTGCACTCGAAGGTGACAGGGCACATGATAGCTCACCTTGCCGAGCGAGCTCTTGAAGTCCGTGCGCAGCAGCCCCTCGCGATGCCGCAGCATCAAGTACTCGAACGGGTCGAACGTCCGCGCACGCACGGCCTCGACGTCCGGATCGCCAGGAAACAAGAGCGGCAGCTCCTGCTTGAACATCAGCACGCACGAAGGGATCGGCGCGACGATGTCGTAGCCGGCATCGACCAGACGCTTGAGCTCCGGGATGTTCTCCCGCGCGAGCCGCTCGACCGCCGCGAGATCCCCGAGCTCGAGGCGCGGCATGCCGCAGCAACGCTCGCGCGCGGGAAGCCGCACGGGGATCGCGTTGTGCTCGAAGACGGCCGCGAGATCCTCGGCGAGCCGCGGCTCGTTGCGATTGCCGTAACAGGTCGTGAAGAGCGCGACACGTCCGCGTGTGGCCGGGGTCGCCTGCGCCTCGGGCACTTGCGTTGCCGCCGCGACGCGGCGCGACTTTCCGAGCCGCTTGCGGGCGGTACGCGCATGGTATGCAGGCACGGGTGCGCCGCGATCGACCCCGAGCGTGCTCGCGAGCAACGCACGGCCCACGGAGGAGCGATTCACCGCGTTGACGACCGACGCCACGACGGGAATACCGGCGATCTGGCCGACGGCATCCGTCGCGGCGAGTACCCGATCGCGCAAGCCGACACCCTCACGCTGCGTATGGACCGCCTTGGCGCGCAGCATCAAATGCGGGAAGTCCACGTTCCACGGGTGCGGAGGAACGTAGGGACATTTCGTCATGAAGCACAGGTCGCAGAGATAGCAGTGATCCACGACCTCCGGGAACTTGCGCTTGTCGACGCTCCCGACCTCCCCGGTCTCCGTCGCGTCGATCAAGTCGAAGAGTGTCGGGAAGGCGTTGCAGAGGCTGAAGCATCTGCGGCACCCGTGACAGATCTCGAAGACGCGCTCGAGCTCCTTCGTGAGCGCCGCCTCGTCGTAGAACTCCGGGTTGCGCCAGTCGATCGCGTGACGCTTCGGCGCCTCGAGATTGCCTTCGCGGCTGCCGCTGCGGCCGGCCGCGCCGGTCGCGCCTCCCGCAGGCCGCGCCGGGCCTGCGGGGGCGCGGGGATCATCGGCGCTCAAATTCCGTCCAGCGCCTTCTGGAAGCGGTTGGCGTGCGAGCGCTCCGCCTTGGCCAGGGTCTCGAACCAGTCGGCGATCTCGCCGAAGTCCTCTTCCCGCGCGGCCTTGGCCATGCCCGGGTACATGTCGGTGTACTCGTGCGTCTCGCCGGCGATCGCGGCCTTGAGGTTGAGCTTGGTATCGCCGATCGGCAGCCCGGTCGCCGGGTCGCCGACCTGCTCCAGGTACTCGAGATGGCCATGGGCGTGGCCGGTCTCACCCTCGGCGGTCGAGCGGAATACCGCCGAGACATCGTTATAGCCTTCCACGTCGGCCTTCGATGCAAAATAGAGGTACCGCCGGTTGGCCTGCGACTCTCCGGCGAATGCGTACTTGAGGTTCTCTTCCGTCTTGCTGCCCTTGAGATTCACTATTCGTACTCCGTTTCGAGCAAATTAGACTAGGTCTAAGCGTGCGCGGGACTTTATGCTCCCGCGAGAAAATCGTCAACCTGCCTTCGCCCGCTCGAAGGGAGTAAGGTGGCGCGGATGAGGCTATTGCGGAGCGAGCGTGGCGCGCAATTTCGTCAAGGCCACTGAGCCCCCCGGAACCTCCGGCAGCCCCGGAGCGGCGGACAGCGCCGCGGATGCCGGCAGCGCGACCGCCTCGCCCGATTTCGAGCAAGCGCTCGGCGAGCTCGAGGCGTTGGTCGAGCGGCTCGAGCGCGGCGACCTGCCGCTCGAGGAGGCGCTCAGGCACTTCGAGCGCGGCATCGCGCTCACCCGCCATTGCCAGTCCTCCCTCAGGGCCGCACAGCAACGCGTCGAGCTGCTCCTGCGCCGCGAGAGCGGCGAGCCCGAGGCAGCGGCCTTCCCGACCGAAGAGGCTCTCGCCCCCGAGGACGATGCCGAGCCCTGAGGGCACCTGGGCCGGCCGCCGCGCCGCACAGCCGCCGCCCGGCCCATGGACGCGCAGGCCGAAAGGCGTCAGCATGTTCGGTTGCCTGGCTTCACAGGAGCTTCGATGACCGCCGCCGCAGGAGATCCCGCCATCCTTCCGATCGAAGACGTCCAGGCGCGCGCCGACGTGCGGCGCATTCCGATCGATCACGTCGGCGTGAAGGACGTGAGACATCCGGTGCGCCTCGAGGACCGCACGGCGGGCGAGCAGCACACCATCGCGACCTTCAACATGTACGTGAGCCTGCCGCAGGGCCTCAAAGGCACGCACATGTCGAGATTCCTGGAGGTGCTGCATCTCGAGGAGCGCGCGATCTCGGTCGATTCGCTCCGCGAGATGCTCGCGGCGATGACGGCGCGGCTCGAAGCCGACGCCGGCCGCATCGAGATCAGCTTCCCGTTTTTCGTCATGAAGCGCGCCCCCGTCTCGGGGGTCGAGAGCCTGATGGATTACCGCGTGACGCTCACCGCCGAGCGCCGCGCGGGACGGGTCGGGACCTGGATCCGGGTCGTCGTGCCGGTCACGAGTCTGTGCCCCTGCTCGAAGGAGATCTCCTCGTACGGGGCGCACAACCAGCGCTCACACATCACCCTCACTGTCGAGGCAGCGAGCCGCATCTGGATCGAGGAGCTCATCGAGATCGCGGAATCCGAAGCGTCCTCGGAGCTCTATGGCATCTTGAAGCGCCCCGACGAGAAGCACGTGACGGAGCGCGCCTACGAGAACCCGAAGTTCGTCGAGGACATCGTGCGCGACGTGGCCGGGCGGCTCGACAGGGACCCGCGCGTCGCGGCCTATGTCGTCGAGGCGGAGAATTTCGAGTCGATCCACAATCACTCCGCGTACGCGCGGATCGAGCGTAAAAATGAGCGTCCGTCCGACCGGCCGCCGAGCGCGCGGGGCTCGCGCTAGCTGCGCAGGCTCGCCCAACACGCGCATGGCACACCTCATGCGCATCACCTCGCTCGCGACGCAGGTCCTCGAGAGCGAGCCGCACGCCCGAGAATGGCTGAATCGACCGTTGCGCGAGCTCGGCGGACATACCCCTCTGCAGATGGCCACCACCGAACCCGGTGCCCTCGAGGTAGAAAGAGTCCTCGGTCGCCTTGAGCACGGAATCTTCGCCTGATCACCAGCTGAGACGACGAGGCCATCGCCTCGATGCGGTGCTACCAAGACGACATGCAGGGCATCGCCGCGGCGGTCATGCACTTCATCCACGAGTGGGGCCATCGCGACCGTCTCGCACGCGAGCCCGAGCGGTTCCGCGGCGAAGCCAACGTCGTCCTGCGCGACTTGCACGCGCGCATCGTCCAGGAGAATCGCGAGTTCTATCCCGCGATCGAGGCGCTGTAGCGGCAGGGCGCCGCCGCGGCACTCTCCGAACTATGTGTTGGAGTAATTGACAACATTCACAAGTGTTGTCATTCTTCCTGGCATGAAGGCGCGGCTTCTGTTCCGCAGACGGATTGTCGTGTCGCCGATCGAATTTGCCGAGCTCGTGCTCTGGCAGGCACCCGCGCCCGTCAAAGGCAGCGCGCACAGCTACAAGTACCGGCTCGCCTTCGTTGTCGACAATCGATGCGTCGTCCGATACGACAACGAGGCCGGCAAAGGCGATCATCGCCACTACGGCGAGCGCGAGCAGACATACAGCTTCGCCGATGTGGAACGGCTGCAGGCAGATTTCATGGACGACATCCGGAGGTGGCGCGATGAAAACGGTGGTGCTTGAGGTGCGCTCGCTCGAGGATTCCATTCAGGACTTTGGGCGAGCATGGCAAGGCGGTAAGCCCGACAGCTCTGCGCGGATCTGCTTCGCCTCAGCGGAGCTTCTCTGGCAAGTACTCACGGGCAAGCGCTGGACGATCCTCAAGACGATGACGAGCGCCGGCGCACTCTCCGTGCGCGAGATCGCGCGGCGTGTCGAAAGGGACGTAAAGGCGGTGCATGCGGACGTGCAGGCATTGCTGCGGGCGGGAATCCTGGAGAGGTCCGAGCGTCGGGTCGTTTTCCCCTACGACGCCGTACACGTGGATTTCGTATTGAGGGCGGCCGCCTGAGCGGCAAGCGCGCGCCGCCCTGTTCGCCCTCTAGCCCGGCACCCCACTCTGCAGCCGCCCGATGAGGGTGCGCAGGAACTCCCGGTTGAAGCGCAGCTGACAGGAGGCCGAGACCTGCTCCAAGAGCGTCGAGCTCACCTTGAGCACCGTCACGGGATCGAGCGCGCGCACGGTCGCGGTGCGCTTGGCGCCTTGCACATAGCTCGCCTCGCCGAAGCAATCGCCCCGCTCGAGCGCCGCGAGCCTCTGGCTATGGCGCTCCACGGCGCAAGACCCGGAGACGATGATGTAGAAGCGATCGTCCATCTCGCCTTCCTTGACGATCTCCCCGCCCGGCGCGTAGCTCTGCCAGTGGCTCGCGCGCAGCACCTCCCAGATCTCGGCATGGGAGAACGCGTGGAAGAACTTGAGCCGCCGCAGCACGCCGAACTGCTCGTGGCGATCGATGCGCGCGTTCTGCTCGCGCAGCTTCTGGTGTACTCGCGTGAGCTCGGCGGCGAAATCGAGGCCGCTCTTGTAGCGCTTCGCCGGATCCTTCTGCAGCGCGGTGGCCACCACGTTCTCGAGATACTCCGGAACATCCTTGCGCAGCGTGTGGATCGGCGCAGGCGTCGCGTAGACGATCTGGTGCAGGAGCTTCTGGAGGTTGCCGGCGCGGAACGGCCGCGAGCCGGTGAGCAGCTCGTACATGACCGCGCCCAGCGAGTAAAGGTCCGAGCGATTCGTCAGCTCGAGGCTTTGAACCTGCTCCGGCGACATGTACGAGGGGCTGCCCGCGATGCCCTCGATGCGCGAGATGTCCGAGTCCGCGACGAGCGCGATGCCGAAGTCGATGATGCGCACGTCGCTGTCCTGCGTGAGCATCACGTTCGAAGGCTTCACGTCCCGGTGGATCACGCCGCGCGAGTGCGCGTAGTGCAGCGCCTTGGCACACTTGTAGACGATCTCCACCGTATCGTCGACGCGCAGCAGATTATCGGCGCGACAGTAGGCCGAGAGCGTGCGCGCTCCGTGCACGTGCTCGGTCACGACGTAGCAGTATCCGCTTTCCTCCCCGGCGTCGTAGATCGGCAGGATGTTCGGATGCTGCAGCATCCCGACGAGGTGTGCCTCGGAGAGGAACATCTTGCGTGCGATCCGCGCGCGCTCCTCGTCTCCGCCGGCATCGATGTTGTAGACCTTGATGGCGACGTCGCGCCCGTAGTACGCATCGTGCGAGAGGTAGACGGTCCCCGTGCTGCCGTGCCCGACCTCCTTGATGACCGCGTACTTGCCGATCCTCTCGGGGATCTTGCGGGACGCGGAGCGGGCCTGTACTGGCATGGGCGGAGCGGTCGTTCGAAGCAGTGCCGCATCCAGAATACGGGCGCCCAGCAGGTGCGACTGTGATCCAGCCCTCAACCGATCGTGGCACTGCGCCGCGGACGGATGGAACGAGCGGTCAGCGGCCGCTGGCGAAGTGGTCGAAGCCGCAATGCGAGAAGTCGATCACAGACCCCGACCTCGTGACGACGACGCCCGGCTCGCTGCGGAGCGTGCCGATGCGGGTGTAGTGCCAGCGGCTCGCGGGCAGCTCGCGCTCGAGCGCGGCGCAGCGCGATTCGGGAACGCTGAAGAGCAGCTCGTAATCATCACCGCCCGTGAGCGCGAGCTCGCGCGCCCGCACCTCGCCGACGGCGCCCACGAGCTCGCGGGACACCGGCAGCGCTTCGAGCGCGAGCTCGGCCCCGCAGCCGCTCGCACGCGCGAGCTTGCCCGCATCCCCGAGCAACCCATCGGAGACATCGATGCAGGCGGTCGCATGCGCACGCAAGCCCCTGCCGAGCTCGACCCGCGGCTGAGGAAAGAGGAATCGCTCGCGCAGCGCTCGCGCAGCTTGCGCGTCCGGTACTTCCAGACGGGCTTGCTCCAGCTCGAGCCCCGCCACTGCCTCCCCCGGCGTTCCGCTCACGTAGAGCGCTTCGCCGGCGGCGCCGCCGGAGCGGGTGAGCGCGGTGCCGCGCTCGACCGATCCCAGGATCTGAACGGTCACACACAACGCGCCGCTCGTGGTATCCCCGCCGACGAGCGCGACCCGGAATGCGCGCGCGAGCTCGGCGAACCCCCGGCTGAACTCCCCGAGCCACCCGGCGTCCGAGCGCGGCAGGGTGAGCGCGAGCAGCGCCCAGCGAGGCTCGGCCCCCATCGCCGCGAGGTCGCTCAGATTGACCGCGAGCGCCCGGTGGCCGACGGATGCGGCCGCCGACCCCGCGGGGAAATGCACCCCCTCGACGAGCGTGTCGATCGCCGCGACCAGCTGGCGATCCGGCGGACACTCCAGGAGCGCCGCATCATCGCCCACGCCGAGCGGCACGTCCTCGCGTGCCGC
>JBOHZT010000102.1:0-9586 GCA_050738535.1 Steroidobacteraceae bacterium | reverse complement strand
CATTCCGGCCTTCGATGCAAGCGGACGGACGAATCTAGGCCACTCGCTCGAAACAGCTGTATTGAACGAGCTCGAACGACGGCGGGCCGAGTCGGGCTACGTGAAGACCGCCGACGGATTGGAAGTTGACTTCCTCGTCCGGTATCGAAGTGGAGAACAGGAACTCGTGCAGGTATGTGCGAACCTGAAATCACCCGAGACGGTCGCCCGCGAGTTGCGGGCGCTCGCCGCTGCCGCCAGGGAGCATCCGCGCGCCCGGCGTCGGCTTCTCGTGCTTGACCGCGACGCGGCGGGGGAAATTGAGGCGCCAGGGGTCGAGGTGCTTCCGGCGTATGAATGGATGCTTGCTGGGCCCGGCTGAGTTCACGACTCTCCCTGGAGCGCCAATAGGAATGTCCAGTAGCACTCCAGAGCACTCAACAGCCTTCCCTGGAATGGTCGGGGTGACAGGATTTGAACCTGCGACACCTACGTCCCGAACGTAGTGCTCTACCAGGCTGAGCTACACCCCGGATCGCCGGACTCCATGTGCCGCGAGCGGTCCGTGCCGGCGGTGGGCGAGCCGTGGCGGCAGCGGCCATCGCCCTCGACGAATCGCGCGCGGGCCGCGAAGTCTACTGGATGCCGGGGGGGGCGGCAACGGAGCGAGCGCGGCCGCGGCCGGAAAGGATGCCCGCGGGCGCCTCAGCCGATCGGGCCCTCGCCCGCGTAGCGCTGGGGGGTCGCGCCGATCACGCGACCGATCTTTGCCTTGTCGCTCACGTAAAGGTCGACCTTGCGGTCGAAGCGCAGGTCTCCGGTGACCACGGAGCCTGGCCCGATGACGATCTGCGGCTCGTGCGTGAACTGGAACCATCCTGACGGAGGCTTCTGGACGAGGATGCCGCCCTCGACGTGCGATCCGCCTTTGATGAGGACGTCGCCGTTCGCGGTCATGATGCCGCCTCCGACGCGTGCGGCGTTGAGGTGGATGGTGCCGTTCACGTTCGTGAGCGCGCCTCCGACGTCGGCGCCGCTGCGCAGTGTGAGCGCGCCATTCACCGCGTGCACCGCGTGGGCGATCCGCGTGCCGTCCTCCAGCAGGATGGAGCCGTTGACCGTCGTCAGCGAGTCCGCCGTGTCATGACTGCCGAGCGTGATGTTGCCGTTCACTGTCCGGGCTGACAGGAGGGTGACGTTATCACCGACCTGGATGGAGCCGTTGACCGAGGAGAGGTCTCCCGTCTTCTCGCCGTCCGGTACGCGCACGCTTCCATTGACCGTATGACCGCCGCCCTTGTTGGCGGTTACATCGCCGCTGCCGTACGTCGGGCCGGTTTTGGCGCTGCTGTTGGTGTTGCCGTTGCCGCTGTGAGGCGCATTGAAGCACCCGGAGAGCAGCGCGAGGGTCGCGACGATCACCAGATGCCGATAGCGGTCATGCATCGCTCACTCCCCGTTCCGGACGGCCCTTAGGTGGTGTGCTCCACCGCGAAGCGCGCGAGCGCCTCAAGGCCGCGCTTGTAGCTCGAATCCGGCAGGATCTCGAGCGCCGCGAGCGCGGCTCGTACCTCTTCGCGCGCGAGTTCGGCCGCGTAGTCGAGGCCTCCGCTCGATTCTATGGCGCCCACGATGGGGTCGAGCTGGGCAAGCCCGCCGCTCTCGATGGCCGTGCGGATCAGCGCGCGGTCTGGGCCGCTCGCGAGTCGCAGCGCGTGGATGAGGGGTAGCGTCGGCTTGCCTTCGGCCAGGTCGTCGCCGAGGTTCTTGCCGCGCTCGGCGGGGTTCGAGCGGAAATCGAGCACGTCATCCACGAGCTGATACGCGGTGCCGAGATGGCGTCCGAACCTCGCGAGGCCCCGCTGCATCGGAAGAGTGCCCTCGGACAGGACGCCGGCCACTTCTGCGCCCGCCTCGAAGAGGCGCGCCGTCTTGCGGTGGATCACGTCGAGATAGCGCTGCTCGGTCGTCTCCGGATCGTGGGCGTTCATGAGCTGCAGCACCTCGCCTTCCGCGATGACGTTGGTGGCGTCGGCCATGATCTCCATCACGCGCTGCGAGTCGAGCGCGGCCATCATCTGAAAGGCGCGCGAATAGACGAAATCGCCCACCAGAACGCTCGCCTGATTGCCGAAGACCTCGTTCGCGGTGTCGCGCCCGCGGCGCAGCGACGAGCCGTCGACGACATCGTCGTGAAGCAGCGTCGCGGTGTGGATGAACTCGATGAAGGCCGCCGCCTCGACGTGTGTCGAGCCGCTATTGCCGCACGCCCGCCCGGCGAGCACGACGAGCAGCGGCCGCAGGCGTTTGCCGCCGCCCTTGATGATGTGCTCGGCGACCTGGTCGATCAGCGGCACGGAGCTTTTGAGCCGGCAGCGGATGACCTCATCGACCGACGCAAGGTCGTCGCGGACGAGCGCGCGGATGTCCTCGAGCGTCATGGCGGGCAGGGAATGTCTCGGGTCAGCATGGGGACGGAGCGGAAGCGTAGCCGAGAACGGACCTCGCGTGGGCGTCGCCCGCCCGTAAGTCCACGCGCGAGTTGAGGAATCGCGAGTTTGACCCTTGCGGCGCGGGTGCGTAGAATGCGCGGCCTTTCGCGCATCGGCCGCGTGGCCTCATTCGGGGAACTCTCATCATGTATGCGGTCATCGCCACCGGCGGCAAGCAGTATCGGGTCACCAAGGATGCCTTGCTGCGCGTCGAGAAGCTCGACGGCGAGCCCGGCGCCACGGTGGAGTTCGGCGAGGTGTTGCTGGTCGGTGAAGGCACCGACGTGAAGCTCGGCGCCCCGCGTCTCGAGGGCAGCAAGGTCCTCGCCACCATCGTGCGTCACGGCAAGGGCGCGAAGGTATCTATCGTCAAGTTCCGGCGGCGCAAGCATTACCTGCGCCAGAAGGGTCATCGGCAGCCGTTCACGGAGGTGAAGGTGACCGAGATCACCGCCGGCTGATCGAGAGACATTAGCAGAGGATTCGGCGGACATGGCACACAAAAAGGCAGGCGGTAGCACCAAGAACGGTCGCGATTCCCATTCCAAGCGCCTGGGCGTCAAGCGCTTCGGCGGGGAACTCGTGCGGGCCGGCAACATTCTGGTGCGGCAGCGCGGCACGCCGATGCGCGCGGGTGAGAATGTGGGCGTCGGCACGGATCATACACTTTACGCCAAGGTCTCCGGCCACGTGCAATTCAGCAAGCGGGGCGCCGGCCAGCGGCTCCACGTGAGCGTGCTGCCCGATCCCGGGACGGCCTGAGCCGGCGCCGGTCGCGCCGGCCGCATGAAGTTCGTCGACGAAGCCAGAATCAAGGTCCAGGCAGGCCACGGAGGCCGCGGGAGCCTCAGTTTCCGGCGCGAGAAATTCATTCCGTACGGCGGTCCCGACGGGGGTGACGGCGGCCACGGAGGCAGCGTCTATCTCGCCGCCGTCGGCGGGATCAACACCCTCGTCGATTTCAGGGTCGAGCGCACCTACAAGGCCGAGTCGGGCGAGGCGGGCGCCGGCCGAGACTGCACGGGCGCGTCCGGCAAGGATCTGTACGTCCCCGTCCCGATCGGTACGGTGGTGCGCGATCGCGACACGGGCGAGGAGCTCGGGGATCTCACGCGGGTCGGTGCGACGCTGCTCGTCGCTCAGGGCGGCAAGGGCGGTTGGGGCAACACCCGGTTCAAGTCGAGCACCAATCGCACGCCAAGGCAGTTCGGCCCCGGATTGCCCGGCGAGAAGCGTACGCTCGAGCTAGAGCTCAAGGTACTGGCCGACGTGGGGCTTCTCGGACTGCCGAATGCCGGCAAGTCCACGCTCATTCGCGCGGTCTCAGCGGCACGTCCCCGGGTGGCCGACTACCCGTTCACGACGCTGCATCCCCACCTCGGCGTCGTGGATCTCGGTGAGCATCGTAGCTTCGTCATGGCGGACATCCCCGGCCTCATCGAAGGGGCCGCCGCGGGCGCCGGCCTCGGGATCCGTTTCTTGAGGCATCTGCAGCGCACGCGCCTGCTGCTCCACGTCCTCGATCTCGCGCCGCTCGATCCCGACGCGGATCCGGTCGCCGATGCGCGCGCCATCGCGGCGGAGCTCGCGAAGTACAGTAAGGCGCTCGCCGCGAAGCCGCGGTGGCTCGTGCTCAACAAGCGGGATCTGCTGCCGGCGGACGACGCGGAGGAGCGTGCGCGCAAGATCGTGCGGCGGCTGCGCTTCCGCGGCAGGCATTTCCTGATCTCCGCGGCGACGAGCGAGGGCACGAAAGCCCTGTGCGCCGCCGTCATGGAGTTCCTGGCGCAACTCGATCGCGAACGGCTCGAGGAGACGAAACGGCCCGCCGATCCGGGCGCGCAAACGCGGCCCGGCGCGGGACCCGCGTGACGGATGCCGCGCCTAGGACATCGCGCGGATGCGCGCTGCGAGCCGGCTCTTGTGGCGCGCCGCCTTGTTGCGGTGAATGATCTGCTTGTTGACGAGATTGTCGATGACGGGAACGGCCGTGCGGTAGCTCGCAGCTGCCGCAGTCTGGTCCCCGGAGGCGACCGCGGTGGTCACGTTCCGCACCACGGTGCGCATGCGCGACCGCAGCGCGACGTTGCGGGCGCGGTGTTTCTCGGCTTGACGGGCGGCTTTCTCAGCCGATTTGGTATTGGCCACGGATTCTCCGGTGGGGTGGCGCTCGAGGGCGCGGTAGTGTGCGGATCGCCCCCCGGCTTGTCAACGTCGGCGCTTCGGGCCCGCGCGGGCGCGTATGCCGGCCGACGCCGGGAATCCTCGCCGCGAGTTCATTCGGAGCGCGGTGTTTTTCCCTATACTTTCAGTTCACGGAATGTTCGCGGCGGTGCCGACTTTGCGCTCATGAGGCTCATTCGTGGATTCAAGAACCTGCGCGCAAGCGAGCGCGGCAGCACCGTTACGGTCGGCACCTACGACGGCATTCATCTTGGCCACCAGGCGCTCCTCGAGCGGTTGCGTGACCACGGGCGGCGGCTCTCCCGGCCGACCATGATGCTGACGTTCGAGCCCATGCCGCGCGAGCATCTCGCGCCGGCCGATCCCCCGCCGCGGCTCACGTCTTGGCGGGAGCGCTGGAGACTCTTGAGCCGCACGGATCTCGAGTATCTGTGGCTGCTGAGGTTCTGCGAGAACGTCCGCGGCCTCTCCGGCGAGGAGTTCGCGCGGCTGCTCTTCCAGGATCTCGGGGCCCCAGTCGTCGTCGTGGGCCACGATTTTCGGTTTGGGCGCAACGGCGAGGCGACGGCGCCACTCCTGCGCGAGGCAGGCGCGCGTCTCGGCGCCACGGTGGACGTGGTGTCGCCGGTCATGGTCGATGGCGTCCGCGTGAGCAGCAGCGGCATACGCGAGGTCCTCGCGCGGGGGGATTTACGGCAGGCCGAGCGCTGGCTGGGCCGTCCCTATTCGATGAGCGGCCGAGTGGTGCAGGGCGCGCATCTCGGGCGTCGGCTCGGGTTCGCGACCGCCAATCTGCGGCTCGAGCGCCGCAAGCCCGCGCTCGGGGGAATCTTCGCGGTACGCGTTCTCGGCGCCGCTCCCGGCCGGGTCGCCGGCGTGGCGAGCCTCGGCACGCGCCCGACCGTGGATGGCCGCGAGCCGCTGCTCGAGACCCACCTGTTCGATTTCGACGGCGATCTGTACGGACGCGAGATCGAGGTGCAGTTCGTCGCCAAGCTGCGCGACGAGCAGCGCTTCGAGTCGCTCGACGCCCTGGTCGAGCAAATGCACCGGGACGCCGCCGACGCGCGCCGGCTGCTCGCAGCCTGAAGTAAAGAGACTGATGAGCAGCCGAGACTACAAGAGCACCCTCAATTTGCCGCAAACCGCCTTCCCGATGAAGGCGGATCTCGCGAGGCGCGAGCCGGGCATGGTGCGGGAATGGGAAGCGCAGGGGCTTTACGCGCAAATCCGCGAGGCGAGCCGGGGACGCCCGCGCTACCTGCTGCACGACGGACCGCCGTACGCGAACGGCGCGATCCACCTCGGACATGCCATCAACAAGGTCCTGAAGGACATCATCGTCAAGGCGCGCACGCTCGACGGCTTCGACGCGCCCTATGTGCCGGGCTGGGATTGCCACGGCTTGCCGATCGAGCAGCAGGTCGAGAAGAAGTACGGCCGGGCGGGCCGCAAGCTCGATGCGGCGCAGTTCCGGGCCGCCTGCCGGGCGTATGCCGGGCAGCAGGTCGACCTGCAGCGGGCGGATTTCAAGCGCCTCGGCGTGCTCGGCGACTGGGACCATCCGTACCTCACGATGGATCCGCGTTACGAGGCGCAGCAGATCCGCGCTCTCGGGCGGATCATGCAGCGAGGCCACGTGTACCGGGGCGTCAAACCTGTGCACTGGTGCAGCGAGTGCCGCTCCGCGCTCGCCGAGGCCGAGGTGGAATACGAGGATCGCACCTCGCCGGCCATCGACGTGGCGTTCGACGCGTTCGACACCCCCGATCTCGAGCGTCGCATCGGCCTTCCGAAAGGATCGCTCGGCGCCTCGCAGGTGGACATCGTGATCTGGACGACGACGCCCTGGACGCTGCCGGCGAACCAGGCGGTCGCCTTGCGCGACCGGTTCAAATACGCCCTCGTCGAGGCCTCCATCGCCACCGCCGAGGCTGCCGATGCCGAGGGCAGCACCCGCTATTTGATCCTCGCCTCCGAGCTCCTCGACGCCTCGCTCGCTCGCTTCGGCATGACGAAGCGCCGCGTGCTCGCCGAATTCGAGGGGAGGGCGCTCGAGGGTCTGCGCCTGCAGCACCCGCTCCAGGACCGCACGGTTCCCGTGATCCTCGGCGACCACGTGACGCTCGATGCCGGGACCGGCGCCGTCCACACCGCCCCCGGGCATGGGCATGAGGATTTCAGCGTCGGACAGCGGTACGGACTGCCCGTGACGAATCCCGTCGGCGACGATGGCCGGTTCCTGCCCGACACCCCGCTCGTCGCGGGCCTCGAGGTGGGGAAGGCGAACGCCGTCATCATCGAGGCGCTACGGCCGCAGGGCCGGCTGGTGCACTTCGAGCCGCTGCGTCACAGTTATCCGCACTGCTGGCGGCACAAGACACCGGTGATTTTCCGGGCGACGCCGCAGTGGTTCATCAGCATGGACCAGCAGGGCCTGCGGGCGCATGCGCTCGCGGACATCAAATCGGTGACCTGGACGCCCGCCTGGGGCGAGCAGCGTATCACCGGCATGATCGAGTGCCGCCCGGACTGGTGCATCTCGAGGCAGCGGACCTGGGGCGTGCCGATCACGCTTTTCGTCGACGCGCGGGGCGAGCCCCATCCGCGCTCGCTCGAGTTCTTCGACCAGGTGGCGGCGCTCGTCGAGCGTGACGGGATCGAGGCTTGGTTCCAGCTCGACCCGGCCGCATTCCTGGGGGCGGAGGCCGCCGGCTATCGCAAGCTCACGGACGTGATGGACGTGTGGGCCGACTCGGGGCTTTCGTTCGAGTGCGTGGGGCTGCTGCGGCCAGAGCTTGCCGCTCCCGCCGATCTGTATCTCGAGGGGTCGGATCAGCATCGCGGCTGGTTCCACAGCTCGCTCCTCATGTCCGAGGCGCTCTACGAGCGAGCGCCTTACCGCGGCGTCCTGACGCACGGCTTCACCGTGGACGAGAACGGCCGCAAGATGTCGAAATCGCTCGGCAACGTGGTCGCGCCGCAGAAGGTGGTCGACACCCTCGGGGCCGACGTACTGCGGCTATGGATCGCCGCCACCGACTACGCGAACGAGATGAGCGTCTCCGATGCGCTCATCGAGCGCACGGCCGATGCGTACCGGAAGCTGCGCAACACCGCGCGCTTCCTGCTCGGCAATCTGAGCGGCTTCGATCCCGGGCGGGACGCGATCCACCCGGCGCAGATGCTGGCGCTCGACCGCTGGGCGCTCGCGCGCACGCGGCAGCTGCAGGCCGAGGTGATCGAGGCGTACCGCGCGTACGCATTCCACCTCGTCTATCACAAGGTGCACAACTTCTGCATCGTCGACTTGAGCTCCTTCTACCTCGATATCGTCAGGGATCGGCTCTACACGACGCCGGCGCAGGGTTTGCCGCGGCGTTCCGCGCAGACCGTGATCTACCATGTGCTCGAATGCATGGTGCGCTGGATCGCCCCGATCCTCTCGTTCACCGCCGAGGAGATCTGGAAGAGTCTCCCGGGGGCGCGCGGCGAGTCGGTGTTGCTCTCGACCTGGCACGAGCCGCCCGAGAGCCTCGCGCAAGAGATCGACTGGACGAGCCTCAGCGGGCTGCGGCGCGACGTGCTGCGCGAGCTCGAGAAGCTGCGGGACGCGGGCACGGTCGGCGCGCCTCTCGACGCCGAGGCCGACATCTACTGCGTTCCCGCGGAGCTGCGACGCTTCGATGCGCTCGAGGATGAGCTGCGATTCTTCCTGCTCACCTCGGCGGCACGCGTCCACGGCGTTTCCGCGGCGCCCGAGGGGGCGGTTGCGGCGACGGATGCCGCGCGGGAAGGCGTGTGGATCGCCGTGAAGCCGACGCGGGCGGCGAAGTGCGTGCGCTGCTGGCATCGGCTCGCGGATGTCGGCACGCATCCGGAGCATCCCGAGCTCTGCGGCCGGTGCATCTCGAACATCTCGGGCGCGGGCGAGCGCCGGAAGTTCGCGTGACCTCCTCCCCGGACACCCTCGGCGATTCGAGCGGCGGCGAGCAGCACACGGACGGGGCGGCGGCTCAGGTCACCCGGCCTCGGATGGCGCGCGGCTGGCGGTGGTTGCCCGTGGCGGTGCTCGTCATCCTCGCCGACCAGCTCTCGAAGGCCTGGATCGCGGGGCACTTCGCGGTCGGTGAGATCCGCACGGTGCTGCCGGTGCTCGACATCACGCTGCGTTTCAACACCGGAGCGGCGTTCAGCATGCTGGCCCAAGCCTCGGGGTGGCAGAAATGGCTCTTTTCGGGCCTCGCGGCCGCCATCTCGCTCGGCATCCTCGTTTGGCTCTATCGGATCGATGCCCGCAGGCAGCGTCTGCAGGCGCTCGCGCTCACGCTCGTCCTCGCGGGGGCGGTGGGCAATCTCATCGATCGGCTGCGCTTGGGTCACGTGATCGATTTCGTCTCGGTACACTGGAAGAACGTGTACTACTTCCCGGCGTTCAACGTCGCCGACTCGGCGATCACGGTGGGCGCCATCCTGTGGCTCCTCGATGCCTGGATCGTGGGGCTCAAAAGGAGCCAATGATGCAAATTCTCCTCGCCAATCCGCGCGGCTTCTGCGCAGGCGTCGATCGAGCGATCGACATCGTCGAGCGCGCGCTCGAGCTCTATGGCGCGCCCATCTATGTGCGTCACGAGGTGGTCCACAACCGCTACGTCGTCGATCGGCTGCGCGGTCTCGGCGCCATCTTCGTGGAGGAGCTCGCGGAGGTGCCGGACGGTGCCACGGTCATCTTCTCGGCACATGGGGTATCGCGCACCGTCGAGCGCCAGGCCCGCGAGCGCGGGCTCAACGTCTTCGACGCCACTTGTCCGCTCGTCACCAAGGTGCACATGGAGGTCCAGCGCTACGCGCGCGAGGGCTGCGACGTGATCCTCATCGGCCACGCCGGCCATCCCGAGGTGGAAGGGACGCTCGGCCGGTTCGATACGTCG